>NZ_DASPHO010000802.1:0-13100 GCF_035629615.1 Hyalangium sp.
CCTGCCACACCGCCCGAGCTGAGTCCCGGCGGGGCACCCATCCTCGGGGCGCGCTGGCTGCTTCGGGCAGAGGCGCCGCGCCTCACCTTGGTGACGCTGGGCCCGCTGGGGCTGGCCGCGCTGGCGGCGGCGAAGGCGGAGACGGGGTGGAGCGTGCTGGATGCACGGTGCGTGAGCCCGTTGGATGCCCCCTCGCTGCTGGAGGCCGCGGCCTGCGGGAGCGTGGTGGTGGCGGAGGAGGGGACGACGCGGGGAGGGCTGGGGAGCGCGGTGCTGGAGCTCTACGCCGCGCACGGGCGCTCGCCACGCGTGCGGCTGATGGGGATGCCGGACACCTTCGTTCCGCATGGAGACGCGCGCGTGCAGCGCGCGGAGCTGGGGCTGGATGCCGAGGGCCTGCGGCGCGCGGGCCGGGAGCTGCTGGGAGCGGGCGGGTGAAGTCGCGCAAGGAGCGCCTCGACGTGCTGGTGGTGGAGCGGGGGCTGGCCGAGTCCCGTGCCAAGGCCCAGGCGCTCATCCTGGCGGGCCAGGTGGTGGTGGGAGAGCAGCGGGTGGACAAGCCCGGCGCACAGGTGCCCGTGGAGGCGGAGCTCCGCCTCAAGGGCGAGGTGCTGCCCTACGTCTCGCGCGGGGGCCTGAAGCTCAAGGGGGCCATGGAGCGCTTCGGACTGGACGTGCGTGGCAAGGTGGGCGCGGACATCGGCGCCAGCACGGGGGGCTTTACCGACTGTCTCCTGCAGGAGGGGGCCGTCCGCGTGCATGCCATCGACGTGGGCTATGGCCAGCTCCACGAGAAGCTGCGGAAGGACCCGCGCGTGAGCTCGCGCGAGCGGGTCAACGCGCGCTACCTCACCGCCGAGGATCTGCCGGAGAAGGTGGGCGTCGTCGTCATCGACGTGAGCTTCATCTCGCTCACCCAGGTGCTTCCGGCGGTGCTTCCGTTCCTGGAGCCTGGCGGCCTGCTGGTAGCCCTGGTGAAGCCCCAGTTCGAGGTGGGGCGGGAGCGAATCGGCAAGGGCGGCGTGGTGCGGGATGCCGCCGCCCGCCAGGAGGCCATCGACGCGGTGGTGGCCTTTGCCCGCGAGCAGGGGCTCACGGTGCGAGGGGTGATGGACTCGCCGGTGCCCGGGCCTGCCGGCAACGTGGAGGCGCTCCTCGTCGCCGACAAGCCGTGAGGCACAGGTGTCGATGAATATGGGCGAAGGCGCTCAAGGCGAGACGGGCCGCACCTGCCGGTACTCGCCCAGCGTGAGCGGGCGCACGAGGCTGCCACCCGCCCGCATCCAGAGCGTGCCGGACTCGTCCATCGCGACGGAGAGGCTGCCCGCGTTGATCTGGTAGCGGTAGAGCTCGCCCTTGGCAGGGTCATCCGTGGCGACGATCTCCAGGGGCTGCGGCGCCGGCAGTCCTTCCTGCGCAGGCGGGCCGTTCAGCAGGTAGAAGCCCTGCGCGAACGGCGGAGCACCGGACTGCACCTGAAGCACCACAAGCCCACCCTCCGGGCTGAGCGGCGCCTCCACCCCTCCCTTGTTCGTCACCGCGCCAGTGCTCGTGTCCAGGAACCACACCTTCTGGACCCCGATGGCCGCCAGGCGTGAGCCCCCAGCGTAGGGCACCATCGCACCGATCGGGGCCGTCAGCCGAGGAGGATTCGCCCACCGCTGGGAGGGCCCCGTGCACCCGTCCGCGTTGGTGACGCACGCGAAGATCTGGGTGATGCCCCCCGGGCCCGTGAATGACATGAACAGCAGGTTTCCGTCCGCGCTGAAGGCGGTCGGCGGCGCTTCCGTAGGGAAGGGGTTGTCGCTCGCCACCGACTGCATGAGGGAGACGCCCAGCTCGGTTCCTCCCGTGGCGGGGGTCTGCAAGCCGTAGTCCACCCTTGACACGAGGATGTTGGCTCGGCCGGACGGAGCGCCGTTGGCCGTGATCGTGGCGATCACGACGTCCTCGCCGCGCGCCAGGGGCGCGGTGATGACGAAGCCGCGCGGAGTGTAGGTCCACTTGACGAGGTCTCTTCCCTGGTGGTTCATCCGCGCCACCCCGACGATCGACCCGCCCGAGCCCGCGTCATAGGCGATCGCATCTCCATCCGGCCCGACGACCAGGAGGTCGATCGGCGAGGTGATCTGGCCGGTGATGTTCAGGTCCGAGTCGATCGCGATGGCCCCTGCGTTGGGCGTCCAGACCCAGCGCTTGCCCGTGGTGGGGTGCTTGGGGGTGATGACGGTGGACGCAGTGCAGAGGAAGGGCATGTCGACGGACTTCTGCAGCCCGCCGTTCTTCTCGACCTTGTAGAGCTTGGGGATGCCGCCCGCCTCGTTGCCGCACCCGAGGAAGTAGATCAGCGGGAGCCTGCCCTCGGTGACGAAGCTGTCCGTCACCACCTGGCCGCCACCGCTCGGCGGATCGATGACCTCCGCCGCCGGGAAGAAGGTGGCCGGCTGCGGCTGCGAGTCGTTCTGGCGTCCGTCCGTGCACACCACGCGCGTCTTCAGCGACATCTGCACGGCGAGGCCGCGGGTGTACTTCACCTCGTTGGCCGCCAGATCCACCGGGACGGTACCCGGTCCGCTGTACGCGACGCTCTTGAGGAGATCATCCCGGTCGTAGATCGACAGGCTCTGGATCTGATCACAGCCCGAGGCGCCGACCATGACCGTGATCTTCGGCCCGGCGACGTTGGGCTTGGGCACCGTCATGGTGGCCTGCGGTGGGTCCTTCTGGGGGGGCTTGGTCGTCCCCCCCCCACAGGAGAGGGCAAGCACCGAGAGCGGGAGCAGTGCGGCACGCGAGAGCGTCAGGCGGAGGAGTTCCTTCATGGTCAGGGACTCTACCGCGTGCCGGCCCCCGCGATCACCGCTCCAGGATGACGAAGTCCACCCGCCGGTTGAGCTCCCGCCCGCGAGGCGTGAGGTTGGGTGCGATGGGTCGGGCGTCCCCGTACCCCTCGACGTCCAGCCGCGCCGGATCGATGCCGGCCTTGATGAGGTGGGCGGCCACCGCCTGGGCCCGATCCTTGGAGAGCTGCAGGTTGAACTCTGGGGGGCCCTTGTTGTCCGTGTGGCCCTCGATGCGCACGCGCTTGATGTCGTTGCGCACAATGGCGTCCACCACCTGCGCCAGGAGCGGGTGGCTGTCTGCCAGGATGACGGCCTTGCCGACGCCGAAGTGCACCTGCTGGAGGATCTCGATCTTGTTGTCCTTCACCTCCACCAGCTTCTTCTTGGGCTCGGGCTCCAGTTCGAAGGAGAGGTCCAGGGTGGCGCCCTCGGAGACCTGGACGTCCCGCGTCTGCGCCAGGTAGCCCTGGGCGGTGACGTTCACCGTGTAGCGGCCGGCGGGGGCCTCCAGCTTCGCGGGCGCGGTGGCGGACTCGGAGGTGGTGAACTCCTGGTTCTTCGGGCCCTGGAAGCGCAGGGTGGCCGCCACCGGCTTCTTCTTCGAGGTGGTGGAGAGGGTGAACAGGGCCGGGCGGGCCATGGCCTCCATCGTCAGCTCCACGGTGGCGGTCTCCCCCGCCTCGAGCTTCACGTCATGCTCCACCAGGCGGTAGCCCTCCTTCTGTGCGGCGATCCGCACGGGGCCGGCCGGCAGCGGGTGGGTGAGGAAGCGCCCCTTCTCTGGCTCCGTGGCCACAGGGGGAAGCCCGGCCCCCGGTACCGTCACCAGGACGCCGGGGATGGGCTTGCGTGTCTGGGAGTCGAGCACGACGCCCGACACCTGGGCCGTCTGGGGGGCTGCCGGGCCATCCACCTTGCGCTCGCGGATCGTCTCGACGACCCGCGTCGTGCCGCGGTTGAGCAGGTCCACGGTGTAGGCGGCGCCGAAGAAGAGGTTGAAGGGAGGTGTCGCCGGGACTCCCAGTCCCACCGCGCGAGTGAGGCCGAGCTCGGCGCCCACGGTGAAGGTGACATCCCTCACGGCGGTGATCTTGGCGCCCAGGTTGAGCGTCTTGTAGGCCGCGGTGGCCGCCGACACGGTCTGGCCGTCTGGCGCCACGAGGCCCTCGCTCCCCACGCCCAGCGGGTAGGCCAGGTTGAACTCGAGGAACGGCGTCACCGCCGGCAGCGGCGCCTCCACCCCGAGCCCCAGGCCAAGGCGGTTGAAGCGGTTGACGTTGAGCGCGTACTCCTCGGCGGCGTTCAGGCGGGTGGTCTGCACCAGGTCGCCCGTGCCATCCAGGACGATGCCCAGGTTGCCGTGGAGCCGCAGCGGGAGCTTCTCGTGGAGCCGCTGCAGATCATAGGTGGCGAGCACGCGCGGCGCGAAGCCGAAGGCATACCGCCCCACATCCTGGTTGCCCACGCCGGAGAAGGACATGGCGCGCAGATCGACGCCGGCCCAGAGGCCGCGGACCCACTGGCGCGAGCCCCGTACGCCCAGCGTCACATCTCCCAGCGCCTGGATCAGGTTGGGGGACGAGCGCGAGTTGGTGTTCGCTGAGACGGTGTAGGCGCCGAAGACCTCGAGGAACTCGAGCGGCACGTAGGAGAGCGCGAAGGTGCCGGTCGTGCGCGTGTTCTCCGCGCCCTGCACGGGGAAGTTGGCATTCGTGAAGTACTCGCCCGTGGCGGAGAAGCGCAGCAGGCCCCGCGCTCCCAGGTCCGCGCCCGCCACGCGCAGCAGGCCGACGCCGCCCACCGCGCTGGAGGTGTGGCGCAGGTTCCGAGGATCCGTCCATGTGTTGTGGAGGGTGGAGGGGCTGTGGGGCTCGCTTCCAGGAAGGAAGCGCTCCTGGGTAGAGACGACGGTGGGCTCCGGCTCCTGGGGCTGGGCGGGAGCGGTCTTGGAGGAAGAGCTGGCCTGCGTGGGCTGCGGCTTGGAAGGCGAGGGGGAGGGCGGTTTCGTCTGCGCTGGAGAGGCAGCGGGAGCGGGCGAGGTGCCTGGTTTGACAGCTGAGGGAGCAGGCGAGGCCTCGGTTTTGGGAGCGGCCGGCGCAGGCGAGGCCTCGGTTTTGGGAGCGGCTGGCGCGGGCGCGGCTTCCGGCTGGGTTGTCGCGGGCGCTGGCTTGGCCGTTGCGGGCGCTGGAGGAGTGCTGGACGACGCGGCCGGCGCAGGGGACGTGGCGGGCGGCTGCGTGGCCGGCTGCTTGTCACTGGCAGCAGGAGCGGATTTTATTGGTGACGGTGCGGGTGTCGGGGCGGCGGGTGTGGATTTCGGCGGAAAGGTATTCCACTCGTCGGGAACCTGAGCGTGGGCAGAGCCCACGGCGAAGGTCGCCGTCAGGAGAGAGGCACACACGAGGCCGAGCGGCGGGAAGATTCGCGAGGGATGCACGGCGGCGGAGTATACGCTGCGCGTCAACCCTCTCAATTCCTGGGCCGGAGAGCACCAAGAGGTCCGCTAGTCCGCGAGTGGGTTCAACGGCATGATTCGGAACGCCAAAACGACGGCTCACGCACTGAACGGCATGAGTCCATTTACTTCCGGGGCCCTGGTTCCCCCGGTTCTTCGAGGATCGCCTTGAGAGTCCCCGTATCGCCGGAGCAGCGCGGCCGTGTCCTGGTGATCGGTGCTCGGACGGCCAGCGAGTCACTGGCCTCGCGCCTCTCGGAGAGTGGCTTCCAGTGCGCCGTCGCTGAGGACGTCGAGGGCATTCCCCAGGTGGCAGGCAGCCTGCAACCCGAGGTCATCCTGCTGGCCACCGCCGCCAAGCGCGTGGCGGAGACGCTGGAGGGCCTGCGCGGCATCGCGCAGCTGCGCAACGTGCCGGTGGTGGCGGACGCTACACGCGTGCGCTCGGCCGAGGCCCTGAAGAAGCTGGCCGTGGACGGCATCATCCGCGGTGCCGAGGAGATGGTGCCGCGGCTGGAGGCGGCGCTGCGCGCGGGCCGCCTGCGCGAGACCGAGGAGCGCACCCGGCTGCGGATGGGGATGCTCCTGGAGATCACCGAGGCGGCCACCAGCTCGCTGGAGCTGGAGGCCATCCTGCGCATCGCCGTGGACAAGGTGGGCCGCGTCACTGGCTCGAATCGCTGCTCGGTGGTGCTGGTGGAGGGTGCGCACGCCCGTACCGGCACGGTGGTGGCCACGCAGGAGGATCCGTCGCTGGTCCGGCTGGAGATCGACATCGCCCGCTACCCCGAGCTGCGCCGTGCGCTGGAGACGCGGCAGCCGGTGCTCATCGAGCGGGCGGAGAACGATCCGATCATGGCCGAGGTCCGCCCCAACATCGTCGCGGTGGGCGTGCACTCGGTGCTGGTGCAGCCGCTGGTGTGCCAGGACGAGCTGCTGGGCGCGCTCTTCCTGCGGCACTCGCGAGAGGGAACCACTTTCGGCCGGGACGAGCAGGCCTTCGCTCAGGCGGTGGCCGGCGTGCTGGCCAACTCCATCCGCAACGCGCGCCTGCACACCGCCGTCAAGCGCAAGCGCGAGGATCTCGAGCTGGCGTACGTGGAGCGGTACCGCGAGCTGTCGGACGCGAACCGCCGGCTCAAGGAGCTCAACCGGCTCAAGGACGAGATCATCGCGGTGTGCAGCCATGACCTGCGCGCCCCGCTCCAGGTGCTGCTGGGCCACGGGCGGCTGCTGCTGGAGAGCGCGCTGGTGGCGGAGCAGAAGCAGTCCGTCGAGGCGATGATCCGCCAGGGCAAGAAGATCCTGGGCCTGGTCGAGTCGCTGCTGGAGAAGGGCAAGGGCGAGGCGGCGCGGCTGTCCATCGAGCCGCGCAAGCTGGATGTCTCCATTCTCTGCAAGGAGAGCACCACCGAGCTGAACATCCTCGCCGCGCAGCGGGGGATCACCCTGCGCGCGGAGACCTCCGAGAGCCTGATGCTCATCGGCGACGAGGTGAAGCTGCACGAGGTGCTGCAGAACCTGATCACCAACGCCATCCACCACGCGAAGGATGCGGGGCAGGTGGTGGTGCGTGCCGTGAGGCTGACGCGGCCGGACGGGGATGCGGTGAAGATCACCGTGCAGGACGACGGGCCGGGCATTCCCCCGGACGAGCTTCACCTGGTGTTCGACCGCTACCGCCACGGGCCGAAGGGCACGGGGCTGGGGCTGGCCATCTGCAAGGAGTTCGTGGAGCTGCACGGCGGCGAGATCTGGGCGGAGAACCCCCCGGAGGGCGGGGGCGTCTTCGTGTTCACGCTGCCCATGGCGCAGGAGGCGCTGCGCAAGAGCCAGGCCCCCGTGGTGGCGGAGCCGCAGCAGCCGCGCGTGCTGGTGGTGGAGGACGAGGCGGAGATCGCCGCGGTGCTGGCGGAGGTGCTGCGCTCGCGCTACCGCGTGGAGGTGGCGCGGGACGGGCAGGAGGGCGTGGCCAAGGCGCGCAACCTCCGGCCGGATCTCATCGTGATGGACGTGTTCCTGCCCAAGCTGGACGGCCTGGAGGCCACGGTGGCCCTCAAGTCCTCCACGGACACGGCCCACATCCCCGTCATCCTCCTGTCCGCGCACCAGGGTGTGGCCGAGAAGGTCCGCGCGCTCAACCTGGGCGCCGTGGACTACATGAGCAAGCCCTTCAACGCCATGGAGCTGCTCAACCGCACCGAGCGTGCCCTCAAGTCCCCGTCCTCACCCTCGGGCGACGCGGACCGGCCCGCGCCAGTGGCGCTGCGCCCCGTGGTGGACTCGGGCTCCAACCTGTACGACAAGCGCGGCCTGCTGGTGAAACTCGAGGTGGAGGTGTCCAAGAGCCGCCGCTACCACCGGCCCCTGTGCATGGCGGTGCTGCGGCCGGAGCGCCCTCAGCCTGACATGCCGAAGGGCTCGACGGAGGTGCTGCGCAAGCTGCTGCGGACGCCGGATGCCGTGGCCCACATGGGCGCCGGGGTGTTCGCCATGATGCTGCCCGAGTGCGATGTGGCCGGGGCGCGCGCCGTCTTCCAGCGCCTGCTGCCGGAGATGCAGGCCGCCACGGGCATCGCCTACCAGCAGGCGGTGGCGGATGTGAGCCAGGACAGTGATCCGGTGGACCGCATCCTGGACAAGCTGGGCGCCCCTATTGGAAGCCTGACCTGACGCGGCGTGCGCCTCCTTCGTGCCATTCGCGCCGTCCTGCTGCTCCCCCTCGTGGCCCTGACCGCGGCCGCCGCGCCACCCAAGCGCCCCAAGGTGGACCGCGAGGCGATGCGAGAGGCCATCAACGCGGGGGGGGATCGGGAGGACTTCTCCTCGCCGGCCAGCTACGCGCACTTCCTGCTGGCCCGGCGCTATCACCACGCCGGAGATCATCGCGCCGCGGTGGACGAGCTGCGGCTGGCGCTCGCCACAGATGAAGGCAACCCCTACCTCCTCAGCCAGCTCGGCGAGGAGTACGCGCGCCTGGGAGAGCTGGCCAAGGCCGAGACCGAGCTGCGCCGGGCCGTGGAGGTGTCGCCCCAGTACTACCCGGCACACGTGATGCTCGGGCGCGTGCTGCTGGAGGCGAAGAAGTACCCCCGCGCCAAGCTGCACCTGCGCCGCGCGGTGCGGCTCAAGCCCCGCGAGTCCGAGGCGTACCTCATCCTGGCTCAGGTCCACCTGGAGCAGCGGCAGCTGGATGAGGCGGTGAAGGTCGTCGAGGAGCTGGCCGTGGCGCTGCCGGGCGAGGCCTCCGGCTACCGCCGCCTGGGCCTGGCCCTGGCCGAGCGCGGCGACAAGTCCCGGGCGCAGAAGCTGCTCGAGCGCGCCGTGGAGCGGGATCCCGGAGACGTGGAGGTGTCGGTGGCGCTGGCGCGGCTGTACGAGGCCAGCGGGCGCTCCGCCGACGCAGAGGAGGCTCTCGCCCGTGCGCTCGAACATGATCCCGACAGCCGCGAGGTGCTGCTGTCCGCGGGGCGGATCGCCCTCAAGCTGGGCTCCACCACCCGGGCGCGGGCGTACTTTGACCGGCTGCTGTCGCTGACGGACGATCCCGAGCTGACGGTGCGGGTGGCCTTCGCCTTCCTCGCCTCGCGAGAGACGGCCGCCGCGGCCGAGGTGCTGGACATGGCACGCAAGGGGCGGCCGACCGAGCCCCGCATCTCCTATTACGCCGGGCTGGTGCATGAGCGGCGGCGCCACTACGCCGAGGCCGCCGCTGCCTACGCCGAGGTGCCCGAGTCCTCCGAGCTCTTCGACGAGGTGCGCCCCCGCCGCGCCGGGTGCCTCTCCCGGGCGGGGCAGCACGCCCAGGCGCTCGCGCTCTACGAGGCCTCCGTGGCCGACGCCGACGCCCACGCCAGCAAAGGGGACGACGTGGGCCTGCGGGTGCAGTACGCCCGGGCCCTGGAGCGCAGCGGCGCGCGGGACAAGGCCTTGACCGTGCTCAAGGAGGCGCTGGCGCGCAATCCCATGCCCGAGCTCTACGAGGCGCTCGCCTCCAGCCTTCACCGGCAGGGCCGTGGGGCGGAGGGCCTGGCCTTGCTGCGCGAGGCCGTCTCCCGCAAGCCCCGGGACGAGTCGCTCCTCTACACGCTGGGTGCCGCCTACGAGCAGCAGGGGCAGACGGACAAGGCGCTCGCGCAGATGCGGGCGGTGCTCGCCCTCAACGCGGACAACGCCGCGGCCATGAACTTCATCGGCTACCTGCTGGCCGAGAAGCGCAAGGACCTCGCCGAGGCGGAGCGCCTGGTGCAGCGCGCGCTGGAGCTGCGGCCGGACACCGGCTCCTTCCTGGACTCGCTCGGGTGGGTGTACTTCCAGCGTGGGGAGTACCAGCGCGCCGTGGAGGCACTGGAGCGCGCCTCGATGCTCGAACCCGACGAGCCCGTCATCCTGGAACACCTGGGAGATGCCTACCGGGAGGTGTCCCGGAGCGCAGAGGCGGTGTCCGTGTGGCGCCGGGCGCTCGAGGTGCTGGTGCTGGACCCGGAGGCCTCGGATCCCCCCCAACAGCGGGTGCAGTTGGAGCGGAAGCTGAAGAAACTGTCCACGGAGGCTGGGGGCCGCTAAGTTGACGGCCCGATATGGCGCGCCACGACGAGGGCTTCTTCACCGCGAAGGATCACCTCCGGCTGTTCTGGACGTTGGATCTACCGGATGCCCCGCCTCGGGCCCATGTGGCGCTGGCGCACGGCTATGCCGATCACATCGGCCGCTACCGCCCCATCACCGAGGCGCTGCTGGCAGAGGGCTTCGCCGTCCACGGCTTCGACTACCGAGGCCACGGCCGGGCCGATGGGCGCCGGGCCTTCTGTGACAAGTGGCCGGACTACCTGGACGACATGGCCGTCTTCTGGGAGCGGGTGCGCAAGGCTGCCGGTGGGCAGAAGGCCTTCATGCTCGGCCACAGCCACGGTGGGCTCATGGCCGCCCGCCTGGCGGAGAATGGCGGCCTGGAGGGCGTGGCCGGGCTGGTGCTGTCTGCCCCCTACTTCAAGCTGGCCATCGTCCCTCCCAGAGCGAAGCTCCTGGCCGCGCGCCTGGTGGGCAAGGTGATTCCGTGGCTGCCCATCCCCAACGAGCTCAAGCCCGAGCAGCTCACGCGGGATGCGGCCATCGTCCGCGCCACGCAGGAGGATCCGCTCTACATTCGCACCGTCACCCCGCGCTGGTTCGTCGAGTCCACCGTGGCCCAGGCCGAGGCCCTGGCCCAGGCAGTTCGGGTGACAGCACCCATTTTCATCTTGTGCGGATCGAACGATGGGGTGGCCGCTCCAGCGGCGGCCAGGTCCTTCTTCGAGACGGTGGGCTCTACCGACAAGAAGTTCAAGGAGTATCCCGGCATGTTGCACGAGCCTCTCAACGAGGTGGGCCGCGAGGAGGTATTCCGGGACATCTCCGGCTGGATCTCGGCCCATCTCTGACATAATCAGGACGCGGTCTTCTACGCGAATGGCGCTTTCCGAGGGTCACCGCATGGCGCAGGGCGAAACGGGCATCATCGGCAAGGGCATCGTCATCAAGGGCAGCCTCACCGGCGGCGGGGATCTCGTCATCGAGGGGAGGGTGGAGGGGCAGATCGCCCTGAAGAACCACCTGACTATCGAGAGCACGGGCAAGGTCCAGGCGGACATCCGCGCCGAGGAGCTGACCATCAATGGCGAGGCCAGCGGCAACATCGACGCGTCGGCGCGGGTGTCGATCAACACCTCGGCGAAGGTGGCGGGCGACATCAAGGCTCCGCGGGTCATCATCGAGGATGGGGCGGTGTTCAATGGCTCCATCGAGATGGAAGTGAAGTTGCCGGACGACATCTAGTCCCAGCCGTCGAGGGACGACGCAGCACAACCCTTCGGGAGGGGTGCAACACTCATGGCGAATACGGTCATTGGTTCGAGCATCGTCATCGACGGGGAGATCTCCGGTGACGAGGATCTGGTCATCCAGGGCACGGTGAAGGGGAAGATCTCCCTCAAGGAGAGTCTCTTCGTGGAGGGCAGCGGCGTCGTCGAGGCGGACATCGAGACGCAGAACGTGGAGATCGCCGGCCGGGTGACGGGCAACATCGTCGCCAGCGACAAGGTCGAGCTGAAGCAGGACTGCCGCGTGGTGGGCGACATCAAGGCCCCTCGCATCCTCATTGCCGACGGAGCCTCCTTCAAGGGCAACGTGGACATGGATCAGAAGGAGCGGTGACGCGTGGCCATTGCGAAAGAGGTGGCCGGCGCAGCCGGCAACAACACGGTGGTGGGGCCCTCCATCCTCATCAGCGGCAAGCTGACGGGTGATGAGGATCTCACGGTCCGTGGCCGCGTGGAGGGAGAGCTGACGCTCAGCAAGACCCTCATCGTGGAGACCACCGGGGTGGTGAAGGCGAACGTGGCGGTGAGGAACGCCATCGTCAGCGGGGTGGTGGTGGGCAACATCAACGCCACCGAGAGCGTGGAGCTCACCCGCGAGGGCCGCATGGTGGGCGACATCCACGCCCCGCGCGTCATCATCGTGGACGGCGCCAGCTTCCGCGGCCGCGTGGACATGGGCGAGGTGGAGCCGGGCCGTGTGCCGGCTTCGCGCCCGGTGGTGACGCGTCCCATGGTGCGCCCGGGCGCTGTCACGGTGCCTTCGCGCCCGGCGATTCCGGTGGCGCGAGGCCGTCCCACGCCGCCGCCGCCTCCTCCTCCGGCTGCCAGGCCGGCAGCCAAGCCGGTTCCGCCTCCGCCTCCGCCCGCCACCGCCACCAGCGGGGCTGCTGGGGCAGCGGGCAGGGGAGAGCCAGCCGCGCCGGTCCCACCCGTCGTGGGCGCTGGCGCGAAGAAGAAGGTCGTGGTGAAGAAGAAGGCCCGCTAGAACGGGCTTTCGCTGTGCCGCGGTCACGTGCGCGGCACGGTGCCTGACCGAGCCAGGGGTGCCGATGGACGCCGAGAACAGGGTCGACGGAGAGGACGGGAAGCCGGACACACAGGAGGAGTCATCCTCGGTGCCGGTGCAGGGCGAAGGCGCGCCTTCGAGCCCGGAGCTGCGCACCAGCGAGTCCGCGCGGAAGGCCATTCTGCTGGGCGCCGGAGAGTCGGTGCCGGCGCCGCCGTCCTCGGAGGCAGGCTCGCCAGAGCCTGGCTCCGAGGCGGAGGCCACGTCCGAGGCGGAGGCCACGTCCGAGGCGGAGGCCACCTCCGAGGACGAGCCCTCCTCCGAGGACGAGCCCTCCTCTGAGGCAGAGCCCCCGCACGAGGTGACGCCGCGGCTGATGGGAGAGGTACGGATGGCCACTCTCTCTGTGGACCAGGTGGAGGATGACGCCACCTTCCGGATCCGCCCGGAGGGGGAGATCTCGAAGCTGGCCACGGACGTGGCGCGGCTGGGGCAGCTCTTCCCGGTGGATGTGCGGGCCGTGGGACAGGACCGCTACCAGATCATCTGCGGGTTCCGACGGGTGGCGGCGCTGCGCTTCCTCAAGCGAGACCAGGTGCAGGCGCGCATCCACACGGGGCTCTCGGACGAGGACGCGCTGTTGCTGGCGCTGGCGGCGGCCATCCATGCCAGCCCGGTGGACCGTGAGGAGCTGGAGTCCATGCGTGACCGGCTCGAGGCGGATGGGCGCCTGAGCGCCGCGACGCGGGACATGCTGGAGAAGGCCCTGGCGACGGAGGACACGCTGGCGCCCGAGTCCATGGAGGAAGAGGTGGACGCGGACGAGCTGGCTTCGGACGCCGCGCAGCGGCTGGGCGCGCTCAACCAGGATCTGTCGCTGCTGGCGGACGTGTTCAAATCGCTGGACGAGTCGCGCCGGGCGGAGCTGCTGATGCAGC
>NZ_DASPHO010000803.1:0-5755 GCF_035629615.1 Hyalangium sp.
CGGCGGCGCGTCGCCCACGAGGAAGATGACCTTCATGGTCTCGCGCTTGTCGCTCCAGGACATCTTCGACACGGCCTCGCCAAGCCCGCGGCCCACGTGCTCGGGGGTGTCACCGCCGCCATCCGCGCGGAACTTCCGCAGGTGGGTGAACACCGTGTCCAGGTCCTCGCTCAGATCGAAGCGCCTCGTCACGTACGCGTCGCCCACATCCCGGTAGGCCACCAGCCCGACTTTGAGGCGCGGCGTCGGCTTGCCCGTGGCGATCCGCGAGGCGATGGAGAAGATCTTCTGCTTGGCGCCCTCGAGGAGCCCGCTCATGGAGCCCGTCGTGTCCAGCACGAACACCACCTCGATCTGCGGCCGGTCCTGCTTCTGCTGGGCGTCCTGCTGAGGCTTCACCGGGGCGGGCTGCTCCTGCTTCGGGGCCACCTGCGGGGTAGGAGCCTCGGCGAAGGCCAGGGGAGCGGAGAGCGTGACGGTGGCGAGCGCGGCGGCCATGAGGGGCCGCGTGAAGAACTTCAGGGACATGGAAGGCTCCAGGGACGGTAAGAGGGGTGGTGTCGCGCGCGTGCTCCCCTCTAACGGGCGGGCCTGAGGAAAGGTCTAGCCCTCCGGGGTTGCGCCAATCGGGGCCCGTAGGTCACTCGCCGCCGTGATAGGCTCGGGACCGACGCGCCTCAGGCCGTCGCCGGGGAAGTATCCACCCCGGAACGCAGGTTCACCCCCTATCACCCAGCCGAGACCCGATGCTCTGGGAGCTTGCTCCCTTGCATCAGGCCACGGACTTGCCGAGGAGATGCATCGACATGACCAGTGATCAGCCCCTCATCGTGACCGAGACCGATCTGGACCGCCTCCGCCGTGTCCTCGATCAGCATGGCTCTGGCCGCAACGCCGAGCTGGCAGAGATGCTGGAGGCGGAGCTGTCTCGAGCGGAAGTGGTCGACTCACAGGCCGTGCCGCCCCACGTGGTGACGATGAACAGCACCATCGTCTTCGAGGATGAGGACACCGGCGAGCGGCGGGAGGTGACACTCGTCTACCCTCAGGACGCGCGCAGCGATGCGGGGCGCATCTCGATCCTCGCCCCCATCGGCAGCGCGCTCATCGGGCTGTCCGTGGGGCAGTCCATCGAGTGGCCGCTCCCTGGCGGGCGCACCCGGCGCCTGCGCATCGTCGCGGTGCCCTACCAGCCCGAGGCGGCGGGCCAGTACCACCTCTGAGGACTCGAGCCTCCGCGGGCCTCAGCGCGGCGCGTCCGCACGCAACGCGGCGAGCAGCCCCTGCACCATGCGGCGCACCGCGTAGCCCTCGAAGTCCTCGACGGGATCCACCGAGCTGGGGAACACGTCCAGCGTGCTCTCCAGGTAGGCCACGGCGGCCTTCAGGCCGCTCGGAGGGGGGCCCCCCCCGACGCCCCGGAGCTGCTCCTCGAGGAGGAACGCCCGGGACACGAGGTTCTGCCAGCGATCATTCCGCGTCTGCTCGTCCATTCCCCACTCGCCTCGGCGCAAGAGCCCATCGCAGGGTCGCGATGGGCTCCGAGTAGCATGAGTGTCACGCCAGGTCGAACAGCAGCGCCTCCAGCGGCTCGTCGGCCGTGAGCACCAGCGAGCCCTCGTCGGAGACGGCCGCCCCGTCGCCCGCCTTCAGCGCCACGCCATTCAGCGTGCCCGAGCCCCGGGCGATCTGCACCCACGCGTGCCGGCCCGGCTTCAGCGAGTACTCGGCCTTCTCTCCCTTGCCCAGCAGCGTGCTGTTCAGCGTCATGTCCTGGTGCACCGTCACCGAGCCATCACGCCCGTCCGGCGACGCCACCATGCGGAACCGCCCCTGGCGATCGTTCGCTGGGAAGGCCTTCTGCTCGTAGCCCGGCTGCAGTCCTCGCCGCTCGGGCAGGAGCCAGATCTGCAGCATGTGCAGCTCCTGGTCGAACCGGTTCATCTCATATTGAGATTCATCCCTCATCCAAATTGAGAGTCCCGACCGCACGGGGTGGTCCGGGGCGGCATGAGAGGGCCCCCTGGCTTGGATGCCCTGGCGGGCAGGGGTGTGTTCGTCCATCGACACCCTAAATTCAGCACCGAGGTAGCCGGCCTGGGTGCTCGCAGACGTGGCCTCTCGCATCCGTGATGCTTTATCGATGAAGACGAAGGCCTATCAGCTTGTCGAGTGGCAGAAACCTCCAGAGCTCCGCGAGGTGGAGGTGCGCGAACCTGGCCCGGGGGAGGTGCTCCTCAAGGTGGGGGGTGCTGGGGCGTGCCACTCGGACCTGACGTTGATGGGGATTCCTCCCGGCTTCATGCCGTACACGCTGCCCTTCACACTGGGCCATGAGGCCGCGGGGTGGGTGGAAGCCCTGGGGCCCGGAGTGACGGGCTTCGAGCGGGGACAGCCCGTGCTCGTCTACGGCTGCTGGGGCTGCGGTCGCTGCAAGCCGTGCCGGATGGGGAGCGAGAACCATTGCGAGCGCGTGCCCGAGCTGCGCT
This sequence comes from Hyalangium sp., assembly GCF_035629615.1. Classification (GTDB taxonomy): domain Bacteria; phylum Myxococcota; class Myxococcia; order Myxococcales; family Myxococcaceae; genus Hyalangium. Next base: position 2,490 of record NZ_DASPHO010000803.1, read on the forward strand.
ACCACGGCGGCGGCCTGGGACGGGATGGGAGCCTGGCCCACTACGTGCTCGTTCCGTCCTCGCGGCTGTTGGTGCCCATGGGCTCGCTGGATCCGCGAGACTGGGCTCCCCTGGCGGATGCCGCGCTGGCGCCGTACCATGCCCTCAAGCGGGCACTGCCGCTGCTGGTGCCGGGCTCGACGGCGGTGGTCATCGGCGTGGGGGGAGTGGGACAGATGGCGGTGCAGCTCCTGCGCGCGGTGACCGCCGCGCGCATCATCGCGGTGGACATGTCCTTGGAGAAGCTGGCGCGGGCGAAGGAGCTCGGCGCGGATGAGACGGTCCGCTCGGACGAGCACGCGGTGGGGCACATCCGCGAGCTGACGCGCGGCCTGGGCGCGGAGGTGGTGATGGATGTGGTGGGCGTCGACTCGACGCTGAAGCTCGCGGCGGGCGTGGCGCGGCAGAGCGGGCAGATCCAGCTGCTGGGGATCGGCGGCGGCGTGCTGCCCTTCCACTTCTTCGGCGTGCCCCTGGAGTGCCAGGTGGTGGCGCCCTACTGGGGCACTCTGCCCGAGCTGATGGAGGTCCTGGCGCTGGCCCAGGCCGGCCGCCTGCGCATGACGGTGGAGCACTTCTCGCTGGAGCAGCTCCCCGAGGCCTTTCAGCGCATGCGCGGGGGTACCCTGAAGGGAAGGGCTGTCATCACACCCCACGGTTGAGGGCTACCAGACAGGCGAGCGGAGCGGTGGCTTCGTGACGTATCCTCCGCGCATGAACAATCCCAATGCCTCGCTCTACGATCGTCTCGGCGGCGTCTACGCCATTGCCTCCGTGGTGGATGTCTTCATTGACCGGATCATGGTGTGCCCGATCCTGAACGCGAACCCGCTGGTGGACGAGGCGCACCACCGCGTGCCCAAGGCGGGGTTCAAGTACCTGGTCACGGAGATGGTGTGCATGGCCACGGGAGGCCCGCAGCGGTACACGGGCAAGGCCATGAAGGACTCGCACACCCACCTGAAGATCACCCCGAGCGAGTGGACCGTGTTCGCGGGCCACTTCAAGGCGGTGCTGGACCAGTTCAAGGTGCCCGAGGCCGAGCAGAAGGAGCTGTTCGAGATCGTCGGCACCACGCGCGGGGACATCGTGGTGGAGGATGCGCCCGCGTCACGCAAGGCCGGCTGAGCCACCGCTCAGTGCACCTTCGCCTGGGACTTCTCCATCATCGCGTCCCAGGTCTCCAGCCGCTCCTTCAAGCTGGCGGGCGTCGCTCCGCCAGCCTTCTCCTGCTGGGCGGCCACCGCCTCGAGGATGGGGCCGGTAGTGGCGGTGAAGGCCGCGGGCGACTTCAGGAAGAAGGGCCAGATAATGTCCAGCGCCTCGCGCAGCGAGGCCAGCGCCTCCCTCTCCCGCCCCAACATCTTCTGCAGATGGCTCAAGCTGGTGAGGCTCACCGCCAGCTCGGGGCGGAACACCTCGGGGCGCTCCCGCGCCAGCCGGCGGCGGAGCTCCACCGCCTCCTGCACCGAGGCCAGCGATTCCTCCGGACGGCCCAGCATGCCCTGCATGATGCCCAGGTTGTTCAAGCTGATGGCCAGGTCCGCGCTGAAGGACTCCGGGTGCTCCGCGGCCAGCCGGCGGCGGATGTCCACCGCCTCGCGCAGCGAGGCCAGCGCCTCCTCCTTCTGGCCCACCGCGCTCAGCAGCGGCCCCAGGTTGCTCAGGCTCAGCGCCAGGTCTGGAAGGCCCTGCTTGGGTTGCTCCTCTGCCAGCTTGCGGCGGAGCTCCACTGCCTCCTGCACGGACGCCAGAGCCTCCTTCCACAGCTCCAGCGCACTCTGCACGCTGCCCAGGGTGCTCAGGCTCGCGGCGAGCTGCGGGAGGAACATGGCTGGAAGCATCTTCGCCAGCCTGCGGCAGTACTCCACGGCCTCCTGCGCCGAGGGCAGGGCTTCCGCGTTGCGGCCCAAGGAGCTCTGAGCGACGGCCAGGTTGCTCAGACAGATCGCCAGCGCCGGGAGGAACGCCGCCGAGTACGCCTGCGCCAGCTTGCGGTAGCGCTCCGCCGCCTCCCGCACCGAGGCCAGGGACTCCTCCCTCCGGCCCAGCTCACTCTGGAAGGCGCTGAGGTTGACGAGGCTCATCGCCAGATCCGCAAGGAATGCCTGCGGGCGCTCTTCGGCCAGCTTGCGACGGATCGCCACGGACTCCTGGATCGACGCCAGAGCCTCCTCCCTGCTTCCCACCGCGCTCTGGGCGCTCGCCAGGCTGCTCAGGCTCGCCGCGAGCTGCGGGAGGTGCTCCTCCAGGCGTGACTCCATCAGCTGGCGATAGAGGCCCACCGCCTCCTGCGCCGGAGCCAGGGCCTCCTCCCGCTGGCCCAGCGCGCCCTGCACGGTGCCAAGGTTCGTCAGACTCCCCGCCAGCTCCGGGAGGAATGCCTCCGGGTGCTTCTTCGCCAGCGTGCGGTAGTGCTCCACCGACTCCTGGATGGGAGCCAGGGACTCCGCTCTGCGGCCCAGTCCTCCCAGCATGGAGCTCAGGTTGTTCAGACTCGCGGCCAGCTCCGGCAGGAACGCCTCCGGGCGCCTCTGCACCAGCGTGCGGTAGTGGCCCACCGCCTCCTGCATGGAAGCCAGCGCCTCCTCCCTGCGGCCCAGCGCGCTCTGAGCCCCTGCCAGGCCATTCAGGTTCACGGCGAGGATCGGGAGGAACTCCTTCGGAGCCTCCTTCGCCAGCCCGCGGCGGATGGCCACCGCCTCCTGCATGGCCGCCAGGGCCTCCTCCCTCTGACCCAGCTCGCCCTGAACCACGCCCAGATCCGCCAGCCCCAGCGCCAGGTCCATGAGGAAGACCTCTGGGGAGGCCTCCGCCAGCTTGCGGTAGTGCTCCACCGCCTCCTTCAAGAGGACCAAGGCCTCCTGCCGCCGTCCCAGCTCACCCAGCAGCATTCCCAAGCTGCTGCGCAGTCTCGCCTGTTCGGCCCACACCCGCGGACTCTCCCCTGGAGCCACGTGGCTCAGCAGGGTGTTCTTCACCCAGACAGCCGCCTCGCGCAGGGGAGCTGCGAACTCCGGCAGCCCAGCCGCATCGAGCCGCTCCGCCACCTCGGGTGTGCCCTCACGCTCGAGGGCCTTGGCGAGCGCTCGGCCTGCCGCGGCGGAGGCTGGCCGCTGACCCATGGCCTTCGCCGCTTCCAGCGCGGCGCGGGCCCGAGACCTGACAGCGCCTGCGAGCAGGGTGGCCATCCACTCCGCTGCCTCGGGGGCCTCGGAGGACACGCG
>NZ_DASPHO010000804.1:0-12509 GCF_035629615.1 Hyalangium sp.
CACTGGGGATGGACCACGTCCGCCGCGCCAGCATCCTGGGCAGCATCGGCAACGTCTACCGGCGAGATGGCCGGTTCGAGGAGGCCAGCCGCGTGATCCTGGACGCGATCGCCATCCGTGAGCGAGTGACTGGACCGATCCACCCGCTGACGGGGATCCTCCACTACTCGCTCGCCCAGACCTTCTCCCGCATGGACGATCTGGACAAGGCCGAGCTCCACGCGAAGCGCTCGCTCGACATCTACACCGCGGCCTTCGGCCCCGAGCACTCCGAGACGAGCACCGCCTATGATCTGCTGGGGGAGATCTACCTGGCGAGGGACCAGTACCGGGAGGCGCGGGAGGCCTATCAGAAGGGGCTGGAGCTCAAGGAGAAGACGCTGGGCAAGGATCACGCCACCGTCACCTACTCGGCGGCCGGCCTGGGCCTGAGCCTCCTCCAACTGGGGGAGGCTGAGCGCGCCCTCTCGCTCTTCGAGCGGGTGCTGGCGCTGTCGGCGGATCCGCGGACCCGAGGGGATACCTACTACGCCCAGGCGCGAGCGTTGGTGGCCCTGGGCCGCAAGCGCGAGGAGGTGCTGGCCGCCGCCCGGAGCTCGGTGGCCGCATTCAAGAGCGTGCAGGAGGACGAGTTCGTGGCGGAGGTCGAGGACTGGATCGCGAAGCACTCGGGCGCGAAGGGTGGTTCCCGGACGGCCGGTCGCCCGTGATGAGGGCATTTTCGTGACGTTCCTCGCCGCCATCATGAGCTTCCATGGCCGACACGCTCGCTCACATGGATGCACGCATCAGCGGCACCAGAGGCGCAGCAGCCCGAGGAGCTCGTCGCGATCCACCGGCTTGGCCAGGTAGTCGCTGGCGCCGGCGGCCAGGCACTTCTCGCGGTCGTCCTTCATCGCGTTGGCGGTGACAGCGATGATGGGCAAGGTGGCGAAGCGCGGATCCTGGCGGATGGCGCGCATCGTCTCATAGCCGTCCATCACCGGCATCATCATGTCCATGAGGACAGCGTCTACGTCCGGGTGGGCGTGCAGAAGCTCCAGGCCCGCCTTGCCGTTCTCCGCGTACAGCACCTCCAACTTCTGGCTCTCCATCGCGCTGATGAGCGCGAAGATGTCGCGGATGCCGTCATCCACCACGAGCACCTTGCGCCCGGCAAGGCTGGTACCCGACTCCGCCGGCAGCGGATGGCGGCGCTGGCGGTCGTCCGCATTCAGCTCGGGTGCCTGGGTCTTCTGGCTCGGCGCACGGATGCGCTCGGGCTCATGAGGGCTGACGCCGCGCTCGGGCGCCTCGCTCGCGCCACCGTCCGGTGGGGTGTACCTCTCGGGCAGGTAGAGCGTGAAGGTACTGCCCTGGCCCGGCACGCTCTCCAACTGAAGCTCTCCGCCCAGCAGGTGCGTCAGCGAACGGCTGATGGAGAGTCCCAGGCCGGTTCCGCCGTACTTGCGGCTGGTGGCGTCATCCGCCTGCTGGAAGGCCTCGAAGATGAGCTGCTGCTTCTCCTTGGGGATTCCGATGCCGCTGTCCACCACGCTGAAGGCGAGCAGGCGGCCCACGTGCTTGAGCACCTCGTTGTCGAAGCGCATGCGCTGGCTGTCCACCGGGGTGACGCGCAGCTCCACGCGGCCGCTGCGGGTGAACTTGAAGGCATTGGAGAGCAGGTTCTTGAGCACCTGAAGCAGCCGCTGCCGGTCGGTGCGGATGCTGACCGGCAGCCCCATGCCGAGGCTCACGGCGAAGCCCACGCCCTTCTTCTCGGCCACATGCGCGAAGGTGCGCTCGCAGAACTCCTTCACCTCGGTGAGAGGCACGTCGCCTGGCTCCACCTGCATCTTGCCGGCCTCCACCTTGGACAGATCGAGGATGTCGTTGATGAGGTTGAGCAGGTCCGTCCCCGAGGCGTGGATGGTCTTCGCGTACTCCACTTCCTTCGGGCTCAGGCGGTTCCCCTTGTTCTCCGCGAGGACCTCCGAGAGGATGAGCAGGCTGTTGAGCGGTGTGCGCAGCTCGTGGCTCATGTTGGCGAGGATCTCGCTCTTGTTCCTGGAAGCGATCGCCAACACCTCCGTGACGTTCACGTTGTCGTTGAGATCCTTCCAGACGCCCATCATCCCCTGCAGCACGCTGGCCTTACCGGCCAGCTTCTCTTCCGTGCCCACCTCCTTCGCGACGCGGTTCACCTCCGCGGCGAACTCGGCGAGCCGGTCCACCATCGTGTTGACGATGTTCTTCAGCTCGAGCGCCTCGCCGCGCACGTCCACGGTGAGCTTGTGGCTGAGGTCACCCACCGAGACGGTGCTGGCCACCTGGGTCATGTCACGCACCAGCGCGGTGTGGCTGTGCACGAGGGTGTTCACGGCATCGGTGAGGTCCCTCCACGCGCCGGACAGGCCCTGCACGTCGACCTGGTCGCCCAGCTTTCCTTCCATGCCCACTTCCTTCGCGACGCGGGTCACCTCCTGGGTGAAGGCGGCGTTGAAGGAGGCACCCTGATTGAAGCGCTCTGCCAGCCGATCCAAGAGTGGGTGGGTGCCAGACACCGGGAGGCGGTGGGAGAAGTCTCCCTGGTGGGAGGCCTCCAGCGCGGCGAGCAGTGCGCGCAGCAGCTCCTCGATCGGTGGGGGTAGGGGCTCGTTCACGGTGTTGTCCACAGGGAGGCTCCTGGGCGAGGGCCCGCAGGCCCGTCGATCCTGTCACCCGGGAGTGCACTGTCGCACGAAGGAAGCGGCCTCGGAAACGAGCAGCAGTCACCGAGGCCGTCGTGCCGCCATCAGAAGTCTGTTCCGTCCACTCGCTTGCCGGGAGAGGCGCTGAGCCCCGGAGGCAGGGAGTCGTGGCGGACCCACGTGCCGCTCCCGCTCGCGTCCGGGCTCCGGTTGTATGAGATGCCTTGGTACGTGTCGGCGTAGTGGTGGCTGTCCGCGACGCTGTTGTCGGGCTTCACCAGGTACAGGGTGTCGCCGTTGCTCCCCACGTTGACGCCCCGGTTCATCCGCAACCCGTCATTCCCATTCGCGTAGTCCACGTTGGGTACTCCCGCAGGGACTGCCGATGCGCCCGAGTAGACGACGTACACCTTGCCCGGCGCGAGCATCGTCCCCGCGGGGAAGGTGTGGCGCGTCGGCTCGGCACCGACATAGGACTCCGCGTCGTGGATCTTCCACCCGCCCAGGTCCGCGGCGGTGGCCCCCGTATTGATGAGCTCGACAAACTGCTGATCGAAGTCCGGCTGGCCCGTGCTGGGGTTGTTGTTGGGGTGAGGCCGGAACTCGTTCATCAACACGGCCGAGGCCGGGCCTGGAGGCGTCACCACCTGTCCGAAATCGAAGCGGCTCAGGATGGGGTAGTGGTCGGAGGTCGTCGAGCCGTAGCTGGGGATCGTCGGCCGCAGCACCGTGGCGGAGTTGCTCACGTAGCTGGCGTGCAGCTCGTTGGTCACCAACTGGTGGTCGATGACGTTGTTGAAGCCCACCGAGCTGCCCACGCCCGCCTGCGACAGCGGCAGGGTGAGGAAGGTGTACTCCGTGGGCGCATCCACGTAGTTCTGGTAGGGCGAAGGCAGGTAGACGCTGGTGTTGTTGGGATCTCGGACGATGGAGAAGTCCGCGTCGTCGTTCCAGTCTCCCAGGACGATGACGCGCGCGCCGGGCAGCTGGGTCTCCAGGTAGTTCTTGAGGGCCACTCCCGCCGCCTTGCGCCGGTCGTAGTCCTCCGTCCCCGGGCTCGACTCGGCCTTCATGTGCAGCACGATGGCCACCATGTCCAACGAGGTCCCGTTGCGCGTGACGCGGAGGTTCACCAGAAGGGGAGGGCGGCCGGCAAAATCGAATTCGTTCGTCGCACCGAGGATGACCGAGGCATCCAGCACCTGCACCACGCTCGATTTGTAGAGCACCGCCAGCTTCTGCTCACCGCTGGAATAATAGGTGGTGCCGTTCGTCACCCGCGCATCGTTCGCGACGAAGCCGTCATAGCCGGGCAGCCCCTGCTTGAGCGCGTTGAAGTGGTTGACGTCGACGATCTCCTCCATGGCCCAGAAGTCCACTCCGGCGTCCTGGACGACCGCGCGCACGTTGTTGAGCTGGAGCTGCTCGTCGGTAGGCCCGTTGCTGGTGTTCCCGAACCACTCGACGTTCCAGTTTCCCACCCCGAGCGGGAACGGAGTCCCTGCATCCGGAGTACCCCCGTCCGGGGTGTTGCCCCGCACCTCCAGGGAGAGCTGCCGCGTGGCCAGCGCGCCGTTGGCGTCCTGCACACGCACCGTGAACGGGTAGCTGCCCTGTCCGCCCGGCACTCCCGAGAGGTTTCCGCTCGACGACAGTGACACGCTCGGCGGCAGCGACCCATCCGCGAGCGTCCACCGCAACGGAGGCTGGCCGCCGGTCGCGCCGAGCACGAACTCGTACGCCAGCCCCGAGGTGGCCGAAGGCACCGTCGCGCTGGTGATGGACGGAGCCGCGTACACCCGCAGCGCGTACGTCCTCGAGTCCTGCGCTCCCTGGGCGTCCGTGACGCCGATGGTGAGCGTGTAGTCACCCGCGGCCGTCGACGGCCCGGTGAGCAGCGCCGTGCCCGAGTAGAAGGAGAAGCCCGGAGGAACGTCTCCCACCGAGTAGCTCAGCGGCGGCACTCCCCCGGTCGCGGTGAGGCGGACCTCGTAGTCAAGCCCCACCGTGGTGGAAGGCAGATCGGTGGTGGGCAGGAGCGGTCCGTCCGCATCCCCTCGGTTGCTGCAGGCACACAGCGCGGTGAGGACGACGAGCACCCTCGCCACTCGGGCGAAAGACATATCCTTGTACTCCGTACTCCGGAAATGGGGCCCCTGGCTCCGAGGGCCCGGACGCAGCGCACTCTACTGCTTCCCGTGGCGGCAGCGTGAGCCAGCAGCCACTGTTGCAATCGGCACGGTCCTCGTCCGTCTCTCCAGTGAAGCGCGCAGGAAAGCTTTGCGCTCACGGCGGGCGTGAAGTCAGATGGCTCGAGCGCTCGCCGATCCGGCCGCGTCTGGAACTCTAGGAGGCATCGAAGCTATGGCGGAGAAGAAGTGGGAGACCCAGCTCATGGACTTCATCAAGCGCACCGGTGAGGATCTCAAGCGCACCGGTGAGGAGATCAAGGTCGAGGCCCAGCGCCTCATGGACGAGGTGCGAGACCCCTCCCGTCAGGCCAAGGTCAAGGAGACCCTCAAGGATCTGCGCGACAAGGCCACCGCGATGACCAAGGAGGCGGGGGAGATGTTGGAGTCCGCGGTCAAGAAGGTGGAGGGCGCCTTTGATCCGAACAAGCCGGAGGAGCCCGCCAAGGCCCCGTCTGCCCCCAAGGCTTCCGCCGAGCCTGCCTCCGCCCCCAAGGCTGCTCGCAAGACGGGCAAGACGATCGGAAAGAAGCCGGGTGCCAAGAAGGCCGCGGGCGCCAAGGCCCCTGCCGCCAAGAAGGCCACTTCCAAGGCGGCCCCCAAGTCCATCGGCCGCAAGAAGCCGAAGTCCTGAGATCCCATTCTGTCCCGATCGCACATCTTCAATCCGGGTCCAGAGAAGATGCCTGGTCGGGGTTCTTCCAGGCAGTTCGCGGGGTTGGAACGGTCCAAGACCCGTGACATAGTGCACATGTGTCCGGCACCAACGAGAAGGGCAACTTCAGCGCGGAGATCGCGCAGGAAGTGATCGACGCGGCGCTCAAGAGCGTCGAGCGTCGCACCACTCCCTCAGAGTCCGAGGTGAACATCTCCTTGGAGGTGGAGTCGCCCGAGGTCTCCATCGACGTGTCCGATCCGGCCGAGGGCTCCGAGTCTGCCCCGGCCGTCGAGGCCGTCGATATCGCCTCGCTGACTGGCGAGCTCGAGGCCGCCCGCAAGGAGGTGGAGAGCCTCCGCGCGCAGCTCGAGTTCAGCCAGGGCGAGAGCCGCAAGCTGATGGAGCGCCTCCGGGAGGACCACGAGCGCTCCCTGCGCGCCGCGGCCGACCTGGAGAACTACAAGAAGCGCGCCCAGAAGGAGAAGGAGGAGGTCCAGAAGTTCGGCTCCGAGAAGCTGCTCAAGGACCTCCTGCCGGTGATGGACAACCTGGATCGCGCCATGGACGCCGCGGTGAAGTCGCCCGACTTCGCCAGCTTCCACAAGGGCGTGGCCATGACGCGCAAGTCCTTCGAGGACACGCTGACGCGCCACGGCGTGAAGCCCTTCAGCGCCAAGGGCCAGCCCTTTGATCCGCGCCTCCACGAGGCCGTGCAGCAGGTGGAGACCGCCGAGGTGCCCGTGGGCAATGTCGCCTTCGAGGTGCTGCGCGGCTACCTCCTCAATGAGCGGCTGGTGCGGCCCGCGATGGTGGTCGTCGCGCGCGCTCCGGCCCCGCAGCCTTCAGAACCACCCGGCGCCAGCGCTGCGCCGGACCCGGGCACTTCGCCCGCCGTATCCTCTGTGCCCGAGCAACCCTCCGGGGGGAGCCAGTAAGACGCCATGGGTAAGGTGATTGGAATCGACCTGGGGACGACGAACTCCTGTGTCGCCGTGATGGAAGGCGGCGAGCCGGTAGTCATCCCCAATAGCGAAGGCAGCCGGACGACGCCGTCCATGGTGGGCTTCACGGACTCGGGTGAGCGGCTGGTAGGGCAGATCGCCAAGCGCCAGGCCATCACCAACCCGGAGAACACCGTCTACGCGGTGAAGCGGCTCATCGGCCGCAAGTTCGACTCGCCCGAGGCCAAGAAGGCCATCAGCGTGAGCTCGTTCAAGGTGGCCACCAGCCCCAATGGGGACGCGTGGGTGGAGATCCGCGGCAAGGGCTACAGTCCGCCCGAGATCAGCGCCATCGTGCTGATGAAGATGAAGCAGACGGCGGAGGACTACCTCGGCGAGCCCGTCACCGAGGCCGTCATCACCGTCCCGGCCTACTTCAACGACGGCCAGCGCCAGGCCACCAAGGACGCCGGCCGCATCGCCGGCCTCAACGTCCTGCGCATCATCAACGAGCCCACGGCCGCGGCGCTCGCCTACGGCCTGGACAAGGTCAAGGAGAGCAAGACCGAGCGCATCGCCGTGTATGACCTGGGCGGCGGCACGTTCGATATCTCCATCCTGGAGCTGAACGCCGGCGTCTTCGAGGTGAAGAGCACCAACGGCGACACGTTCCTGGGCGGCGAGGACTTCGACCAGCGGCTGGTGGACTACCTGGCCAAGAAGTTCGCCGAGCAGAACAACGGCATCGACCTGCGCAAGGACCGCATGGCCCTGCAGCGGCTCAAGGAGGCCGCCGAGCGCGCCAAGCACGAGCTGTCCAGCGCGGCGGAGACGGAGGTCAACCTCCCCTTCATCACCGCGGACGCCACCGGGCCCAAGCACCTCACGGAGACGGTGGAGCGCAGCATCTTCGAGGAGCTGGTCGCGGACCTGATCGAGCGCTCCATCGAGCCGTGCAAGATCGCGCTCAAGGACGCGGGCCTCGCCGCCCCGCAGATCAACCAGGTGCTCCTGGTGGGCGGCATGACGCGCATGCCGAAGGTGCAGCAGAAGGTGAAGGAGTTCTTCGGCAAGGAGCCGCACAAGGGCATCAACCCGGACGAGGTGGTGGCCGTGGGCGCCGCCATCCAGGGTGGCGTGCTCAAGGGCGAGGTGAAGGACGTCCTCCTGCTGGACGTCACGCCGCTGAGCCTGGGCGTGGAGACGGCCGGCGGCGTCTTCACGAAGATCATCGACAAGAACACCACCATCCCCTGCAAGAAGGGCCAGGTGTTCTCCACGGCCGTGGACAACCAGCCGCTGGTGAGCGTGCACGTGCTCCAGGGCGAGCGCGAGATGGCGGCGGACAACAAGACGCTGGCGCGCTTCGAGCTGGTGGGCATCCCCCCGGCCCCGCGCGGCGTGCCGCAGATCGAGGTCTCCTTCGACATTGACGCCAACGGCATCGTCCACGTGGGCGCCAAGGACCTGGGCACCGGCAAGGTGCAGCAGGTGCGCGTGGTGAGCAACTCCGGCCTGTCCGAGGCGGAGATCCAGGGGATGATCTCCGACGCCCAGGCGCACTCGGTGGACGACAAGAAGAAGAAGGAGCTCGCCGAGCTGCGCAACAACGCCGACGGGCTCATCTACACCACCGAGAAGAGCCTGGAGGAGTACGGCAGCCTGCTCTCGGAGAAGGATCGGGACGAGATCAAGGTGGACCTCGAGCACCTCAAGGGTGTGCTCAACTCCGGAGACGCGGGGGCGCTGAAGGAGGCGTTCCAGCGGCTCGAGGGCAGCGCCTACCGCATCGCTGACGCCATCTACGCCGGGGAGGCGAAGTCCGGCTCCTGAGCCGCCTCGCCTCATCCCCCAGCACCTCTCTGCCGCGCCTCCTGTCTCTCCTCCCTGTCTGAGAGGCGCCGGGTTGTGCCGTGGGCAGGCGTGTGGCCTCCACTTTGCTGCCAGGGTCTCACAAGCGGGCACGCTCCTCGCCGGAGCATGCCCGCAGGCGAACGAGTCAGTTTGGTGTACTTGAGACAGGACCGAGGCCCCGGCACGGGGCCGGGTCTCACAGGGGAACGCATCCATGTTGGACATCCCTGGCTACAGGGTTCTGGGCACGATTCGTGGGACGGGCTCGAACGTCCTCTTCCAGGCGGTGCGTGAGGCAGACGGCCTGCCGCTCATCATCAAGACGCCCCTGGTGCCCGTGCCCGGCTCGAGCGAGAGCGAGCGCTACCGGCGGGAGTTCGCAATCCTGCAGCGGCTGCGGGAGGTGCGGGGCGTGGCCCGGCCCTATTCCTACGAGCGGATCCACGAGCGGCCCGTGCTGCTGCTGGAGAAGGTGCAGGGCGAGTCCCTGTCCGAAGTGGTGGGCCAGCCGTTGGAGCTCTCCCGGTTCCTGACGCTGGCGAGCTCGCTGGCCTCGACCCTGGCGGAGGTCCACAGCCGCAACGTCATCCACAAGGACATCAAGCCCTCCAACATCATCCTCGAGCCGTCCGGAGAGGGGCGCCTCATCGACTTCGGTGTCGCCACGCTCCAGAAGGTCGAGCACCTGGACGCGGCGCCCTCGCACCTCATCGAAGGGACGCTGGCGTACATGTCGCCCGAGCAGACGGGGCGGATGAACCGGGCGGTGGACTACCGCACGGACTTCTACTCGCTGGGCGTGACGCTCTACGAGCTGCTGACGGGACAGCGGCCGTTCCACGGGCGTGATGCGCTCGAGTGGTTCCACGCCCACATGGCGCAGCAGCCGGTGCCGCCGCACGAGCTCAACCCTCTGGTGCCGCCCGTCCTGTCGGCCATCGTGATGAAGCTGCTGGCGAAGGTCGCCGAGGAGCGCTACCAGAGCGCCGAGGGGCTGAAGGCGGACCTGGAGCAGTGCCGGGCTCAGGCGGGCCTGCCTTCGCTGGAGGGGTTCACGCCCGGCGCCCACGACACGCCCAACCGGTTCCAGCTGCCCCAGCGGCTCTACGGACGCGACGAGCAGGTCTCCACCCTGCTCCAGGGCTTCGAGCGGGTGCTCCAGAGCGGCAGGCCCGAGCTCTTCCTGATCAGCGGCTACTCCGGCATCGGCAAGTCCTCGGTGGTGAATGAGCTGCACAAGCCGGTGGTGCAGAGGCGCGGTTTCTTCCTGAGCGGCAAGTTCGATCAGTTCCAGCGGGACATTCCCTATGCCACGCTGGCGCAGGCCATCCGCGGGCTGGTGCAGCAGCAGCTGGCGGGGAGCGAGGAGGCGCTCGCGAAGTGGCGCGAGCGGCTGAACCAGCTGTGGGAGGGCCAGGGCCAGGCGCTCGTAGACATGGTCCCTCAGCTGGAGGTGCTGGTGGGCCGGCAGCCCGCGCTCCCGCAGGTGTCCCCTGCCGAGGCGCAGCACCGCTTCCACCGGGTGGTCCGCCAGTTCCTGGAGGTGTTCACTACCGCCGAGCAGCCGCTCGTGATGGTCTTGGATGATCTGCAGTGGGCAGACCTGGGCAGCCTCCGGCTCATCCAGCAGCTGCTCTCCGATGTGGAGACGCCAGCGGTGCTGTGGATCGGCGCCTACCGAGACAACGAGGTGAGCCCCTCCCACCCGCTGGTGCCCGTGTTGGAGGAGGTGCGCAAGGCCGGCGCGCGGATAACCGACATCCGGCTGCAGCCGCTGAGCGTGGCGCAGGTGGAGCAGCTGGTGGCCGACACGCTGCCTGGCGCGGGGGAGGAGGTGGTCACCCCCCTCTCGGCGCTGGTGCACGAGAAGACGGGTGGTAACCCCTTCTTCCTTCTCCAGCTGCTGGTGACACTGAACCAGGATGGCCTGCTGGTGCGCATGCCAGGGACAGGGTGGCGGTGGGAGGTCGAGGCTGTCCGGGCCCGGGGCTACTCGGACAATGTCGTCGACTTCATGGTGGGCAAGCTGCGCCAGTTCCCCTCCGGGACTCAGCACCTGCTCCAGCTGGCGGCGTGCGTGGGCAATGTCTTCTCGCTCCAGATGCTGGGCTCCCTCGCGGGCCTGGAGGAGTTGGGGGCAGTCGAGCAGGGGCTCGAGCCCGCGCTCCAGGCCGGCATGCTGGCGCGTGTGGGCCCGGAGCAGTACCGCTTCCACCATGACCGCATCCAGCAGGCGGCCCGCTCGCTCATCTCCGAGGAGGAGCGCAAGGCCACCCATCTGGCCATCGGCCGGCTGCTGCTGAAGAGCCTGTCACCGGAGGAGGTGCGCGAGAGGCTCTTCGACGTGGTGAGCCAGCTCAACGCGGGTGTGGACTTGATCCAGGAGCCCGCGGAGCGCTACCAGCTCGCGCGGCTGGACGCCGAGGCGGGCGCGAAGGCCGAGGCCGCGGTGGCGCACCGCCCTGCCATCACCTACTTCTCGGCAGCCTCCGCGCTCATTCCAGGAGACCCCTGGGAGACGGACTACGCGCTGGTCTCCAAGGTACGGCTCGCGCAGGCCCGGTGCGAGCTCATCAGCGGTAACATCGCCGAGGCGCTTCGCCTGGCAGAGGCGCTCTCCTCTCGGGTGAGGACCCGGGCGGACATCGCGGCCGCCTGGTGTCTGAAGAGTGACGCCTGTCTCGCCGCTGGGGACATCACAAGGGCCGTCTCGTTCATCCTGGAGGGCCTGGCGCTGCTGGGCATGCCCCTGTCGGCTCACCCCACCTGGGAGGAGGCAGTGGCCGCCCATGAGGAGGTGTGGGCGCTGCTGGGGGAGCGCTCCATCGAGAGCCTCATCGACCTGCCTCCCATGACCGACCCGGACATGAAGGTGATGATGGGAGCCCTCGCCTCGCTCTTCGCGAAGGCCTACGTCACTGACAACCACCTGCTCCTCATCGACCTGAGCCGGACGGTCTCCCTCACCCTCCGGCACGGCTTCACGGATGCGGCGGTGCTGGGGATCAGCTGGTTCGGGGTGCTGACCGGCACCTTCTTCAAGCGGTACCGGGAAGGCCATGCCTGGGCCCTGCTCGCTCGGGGGTTCGTCGAGCGGTACAACCTGACCGCCCACCGCGCGAGCGCGCTCCTCAGCCTGCAGTGCATCGCCTACTGGATTCAGCCCTTCTCCGTCGTGCAGGAGCTGGCCCACAGCGGCTTCCATCACGGGCTCCAGTCAGGGGACTTCTATAGCGCCGCCTACTGCAGCACCTCGATCGTCCAGAACAGCCTTGTCATGGGGCGCAACCTGGATGAGGTCTACCAGGAGACGGTCGCCAGCGGCGAGTTCCTGCGCAAGGCCGCGATCCTGGATCCACAGGACACGACCACCTACTTCCAGCGCTACGTGCAGCAGCTGCGCGGGTACTCGCTCTCGTTCGACACGATGAGCGGGGAGGGCTTCGATGAGCAGGCCTTCGAGGCCAGGCTGACCCCTGAGCGCATGAGCAGCACGCGGGGCTGGTACTGGGTCATCAAGCTCCAGTCCCGCTTCATGTGTGGAGCCTACCCGGAGGCCCTCGAGGCGGCGCGGAGGGCGGACGAGCTCGTCTGGAGCATGCATGGGAGCATGGCTGTCAGGGAGCTCCGCATCTTTCGCGCCCTCACCCTGGCCGCGTGCTTCGAAGAGGCAACACCGGAAGAGCAGCAGCAGTTCCTCGCGACCCTCCAGCGCGACCAGCAGCAGCTCGCGGAGTGGGCAGCGCTCTGCCCCGAGAACTTCCTCGCGCTCGAGCGGCTGGTGTCCGCGGAGCTGGCCCGCCTCGCGGGACGGGCGGACGAGGCGACGCGCGCCTACGAGGAGGCCATCCGCGCGGCTCGGGAGAGCGGTGCCACGCAGTTCATGGGACTGGCCAGTGAGCTCGCGGCCAACTTCTGGCGCACGCGGCAGGCGCCGATCGTTGCCCACGCCTTCGCGCGCGAGGCCCGGGCGGCGTATGCGCACTGGGGCGCCAAGGGGAAGGTCCAGCACCTGGAGGCCCAATGGCCGCACCTCGTGTCCACGGTGGCAGCCCAGAGCACTGAGACCAGCAGCACGAACTCGTCGCAGATCGACGCGCTCACGGTGGTCAAGACCCAGCAGGCCATCTCCGGAGAGATCGAGCTGGAGCGGCTGGTGACCACGCTGCTGAAGGCCGCCATCGAGAATGCAGGCGCC
>NZ_DASPHO010000805.1:0-3180 GCF_035629615.1 Hyalangium sp.
TGTACCGCAACAAGCTGGTCCGTCCGAAGGATCCGCGGTTCGCGTGGAACGACACGCTCTTCGCGCTGCCGGAGACGTGCCTGTACGCGGGCATCATCGAGCTGCTGGAGTCCCTGGGCGAGCGGGTGGACTACGGCAAGCTCTACGACAACATCCGCGAGGCGATCGACACGGTGCACCGGGACAACTCGCTCAAGCGCGAGGTGCGCAAGGATCTCTCGCGGTACATCTTCCAGGATCCGGAGCTGGGGCCGGCGCTGCACAAGCTGCGCTCGGGAGGAAAGCGGCTGTTCCTGCTGACGAACTCGGCGTGGGACTACACGGACGCGGTGATGCGGTACCTGCTGGACGGGCAGCAGCCGGAGTACCCGAGCTGGCGCAACTACTTCGACTACGTGGTGACGGCGGCGGGCAAGCCGGGGTTCTTCTCGGATCAGCGCCCGTTCCTGGAGCTGGACGCCACCGCCGAGGAGGGTCGCGTGGTGGGCCAGGCGAAGAGCCTGGAGCGCGGCAAGGTGTACTCGGGCGGCAACCTGCCGCAGTTCGAGGAGTTCACCGGCCACAGGGGCGAGAACATCCTCTACGTGGGCGATCACATCTACGGGGACATCCTCAAGTCGAAGAAGTCCTCGCTGTGGCGCACGTGCATGGTGGTGCAGGAGCTGGAGGACGAGATCGCGTACACGGACTCGCGGCGGGAGGAGATCTCGCGGCTGTCCGAGGTGGAGGTGACGCGGGCTCGGCTGGATGACGAGGTGAACGCGACCAAGGCGGCGCTGAACGCGGTGGAGCGGCGGCTGGAGCGGGACACGCTGGGCCCTGCGGAGCGAGCGCACGAGGAGGAGGAGCGCAAGCGGCTCAAGGGGGAGCTGGATCTGGTGCGCCGGGCGCTGAAGGAGGCGATGGGGATCGCTGACACGCTGGAGCACGACGTGGAGGAAGGCTTCAACCCGTACTGGGGGCTGCTGTTCAAGGAGGGCAACGAGAACAGCCGCTTCGGGTACCAGGTGGAGCAGTACGCGTGCCTGTACACGAGCCGCGTGTCGAACTTCCTCCACTACTCGCCGATGCAGTACTACCACTCGCCGCGGGACCAGATGCCGCACGAGCAGGCCGGCGCCCTCTCCGGAAAGCTGTCGCCGCTGGGCAGCGAGGGCCCTCCGAGGGGCTCGAGCAAGGAGTGAAGTCGCTCGAGCGGCTCGGAAGGCTGCGGCTCGGCTCCGCTCAGATCGCCAGCATGTAGTGGACGAGCGCTTCCTTCTCGCGCGGCTCCAGCTTGAGGCCCAGGACGAGGTTGAAGAACTCCACCGTGTCCTCGAGCGTCAGCAGGCGCCCGTCATGCAGGTACGGCGGCGAGTCCTTGATGCCGCGCAGCGTGAACGTCTTGATGGGCCCCTCCGCATGGATGAGCTGGTCGTTGATCATCTGCGGCTTGTAGAAGCGCTCGACCTTCAGATCGTGCATGAGGTGGTCGAGGAAGAACGGCGTCGGGTGACAGCTGGCGCACTGCCCCTTCCCGAGGAAGACCTGCTCGCCCAGCTTCTCCAGCTCCGTGGCCTTCGCCGGATCGAGGCGGCCCGTGGGCAGCAGCTTGGGCGTCGGCGGGAAGTCGAACATGTTCTGCATCTGCGCCATGTTCGCCACCTGGGTGGGACGATCGGGCTCGTTCACACCCTTCTTGGCGGCATCCGCGATGTCCCCGTTGAAGTAGGCCGTGCGCTGCTCGAACTCGGTGAAGTCCTCCACCGAGCGCAGGGAGCGCTTCGAGCCGTGGATCTGCTGGTTGAACAGCCCCCGGAGGCTGACGGTGTCGATCCGGAAGCGTGCGGCCTGAGGCCGGTTGTCCGGGTTCAGGTGGAAGGCCGCGTTGGTGTGACCGTTGGTGTGGCAATCGAGGCAGGCGACGCCCAGGCTGCCCTCAGTCACCTTCCGGGAGTCGGTGGCGTTGAACTCTGCCTGGGGGAACGGCGTGAGGAGCTGGCGCAGGCCATCCATCTGCACGGGCGTGAGCTTGCCATTCATGAGCTCGAAGAAGTTGCGGATCGTGAGCACCTTGCCCTGGGAGACGTCCCCGAGATCGGGCCGCTGCGAGAGGAAGATCGGCGGTGGGAACTCGGGCAGGAAGTGCTCCGGGAGATCGAAGTCCACGTCGAAGCGCTCGAGTGAGCGTCCCTCCTGCTTCCGGATCTCGTCGATCTCGAAGCGCGGGAACACCTGCCCACCCGCCGCGTGCTTCACGTGGGGCAACGGCAGGAAGCCCTGGGGGAACAGCCCCTTCTCCCGGATCTCATCCGGGCTCATGGCGGCCAGCCGCTCCCAGGTCATCCCGCTCGGCAGCTTGACGCGGACGCCCTGCTGCAGCGCCCTGCGTCCCCCCGACATCTTCACCTGGGAGGGACGGTTGCCAAGATCGTACCGGGACTCGAGCAGCGACTGCTGGCGGCGCATGACGCCGGCCTTCTCCCGCATGTCCCGATCCATGACGGCCTTGAAGCTCTCCTCGGCCACGATCGGGATCGTGTACGTCTGATCTCCCGTGCCCTTGGGTGTGGGCGTCTTGAGCCCGCCGGGCTTGGGATCCTTGGTCGCCTGTGCGTAGGTGACACTGCCCACAGCCAGCAGGGCGGCCGCCGTGGCGGCGATGCCGAGTCGATACCGCTGATGCATAAGGTGCGCTCCTCCCTGTGAGAGGCGCAGACCCTATGCACGGCGCGCGAGGAGTCCCGGGGCTTCCGCACATCCCTGGGCCCACGTGTCGCCACAGCGACACACCCAGGAGACAGCGCGTTCTCCAGACGACGCCACCCTCGGGGATCCCGAAAAACCGGGCAGGCGCAATTCACTTCGAGGAATCGGTCGGCGGGTTCACGCCCGAGCGGAGGAGATGCAACATGGGGTACGGACGCGGCATTCACGAGCGTACAGACGGTGCGGATTCTCGGCGGAAGCGGATCTTTGCAGCACTGGTAGCGCTGGCGCTGGCAGGCGCGTGCGACACGACGGGCTCGGAGGATGCGGAGCGCGCCCGGAACACACGGAACCTCGACGACGTGTGCGAAGTCCGGCCTCCCTACACGCCTCACTTCCAGCCGGAGCTGCAGTGGGCATGGACGGGCAGCTCCATCCTCCCCGAGTTCAACCAGGTGATGATGACGCCCGCGGTCGCGGACGTGAACCAGG
>NZ_DASPHO010000806.1:0-3269 GCF_035629615.1 Hyalangium sp.
TGACGCGCACGGTGACGGTGGACGACGACGCGCCGCCCACGCTGACCCTGCTGGGCCAAGCGACGCAGCGGCTCGAGTGCGCCACGCCATTCAACGATCCGGGGGCCACCGCCAACGATGCGTGCTTCGGGGATCTGACGGGCAGCATCACCCGCAACGGCACCGTCAACACCGGTGCGCCGAACGACTACCCGCTCGTGTACAACGTGACGGACGGGGCGGGGAACAGCGCGCCCTCCGTCAGCCGCACGGTGGAGGTGCGTGACACGCAGCAGCCGTCCATCACCGTGCTCGGCCCTCTCAGCGATTCGTACGAGTGCGGTTCGGGCGAGTACCTCGATCCGGGGGCGACGGCGGCCGACAGCTGCGCGGGCAACCTGACGTCCGCCATCGTAGCCACCCCGACGCAAGACCCGAATGTTCCGGCCCGCTTCACCCTCACATACCGCGTGGTGGATCCATCCGGTAACACCGCGGTCTCGCCGGTCACCCGTACGGTGACGATGAACGACAGTTCCCCGCCTACGATCGTGCTCAACGATCCCGACCCCATGACGCTTGAATGCCCTGCGCCCTTCAACGATCCGGGTGCGACGGCCAGCGACCTGTGCTTGGGGGATGTGTCCAGCAGCATCACTCGGACGGGCACCGTGGATACAGGTGTTCCAGCCAGTTACGAGCTCACTTACGACGTGGCGGATTCGGCGGGGAATCGAGCGCTTCCGGTCAGCCGTAGGGTGAACGTGGTCGACCATCGGCCACCTGTGATCGCATGCCCCGACCCTCTCGTCGTCACGATCGAGGAAGGGGAGCAGGGGAGCACTGTCACCCTTGCGGAGGCCGCTGCCGAGGACGAGTGCGATCCCACAGTGAGGATCGACAGTCCTCCGGAGACGCTCTTCCTGGTGGGCACCACAACGGTGACGTACACGGCGACAGACGATGCGGGGAACACCGCGACCTGCACCTCGACAGTCACTGTGAAGGTGACTGCCGCTCTGCCGGACACGCTGATCGTCTCCCACCCTCCTGAGGAGACCGAGGACACGGGGGCGACGTTCGAGTTCCGCGCCACCAAGCCGAACGTGACGTACGAGTGCAGCCTGGATGGCTCCGACTTCAGCGAGTGCTCGGTTACCACTACCCTCAACGCGCTCGCCGAGGGTGAACACACCCTGCGGGTGCGCGCGAGAGACAGCTCGGGCAATGTGGACCCGACCCCTGCCTTCGCCACCTGGATGGTCGTGCCTCCTCCCGTCGCGGAGCTGGACCGCGCCCTGTTGGGAGGTGCCGGCTGCTCTTCAACGGGTGACAGTCCTTCTTCACTGGCGATGGTGGGGCTGGGCGTGCTCGCGGTCCTGTGGGCCAGGAAGCGCACGGACGCAGGTCTGTCGGCCCTGGTCGTCCTGCTCGTCGGCGCCAGGGCCTTCGCCCAGCCTCAGGGCGTACCCACGTTCGAGCTGGAGCTCCTGAGGCTCAACCCCAGCGGGACGGGCTCCCTGTTGCTCGGAACCGGCGAGCTGCCGTCAGCTGGTGACTATCGCTTCTCCCTCACCACCCATTATGAGAACGACCCCCTCGTCCTCTTCCAGAACGGCACGGAAGTGGGTGTGGTCGTGCGGCACCGGGCCACGGCGCATCTGGCCGCCTCTTATGGCTTGTGGGGCTGGTTGGAGCTCGGAGCCCAGGTGCCCGTGCTGCTCCTCCAGCGCGGGGATGACCTGACGGGCCAGGGCATCGGCAAACCCGAAGGAGGACTCTCGCCCGGCACGCCCCTGCTCACCCTGCGGCTCAAGCTGCTCGCCCAGCGTGAAGAGGATCCGGTGGATCTCTCGCTGGGAGTTCATGCGGGCCCCACGGTGGGCAGCGGCGCGGCGCTCGCTCGGGAGCCGCGTGCCATCCCCAGCCTCATGGTAGGCCGCCGCTTCAGTCGCCTGCGCGCCGCGCTCGACGCGGGCATCCTCTTAAGGCCCCGCACCATCTTGAGCGATGATGGGAACATCCAGGACGAGCTCGGTCATGCGCTGCGCCTGGGAGGGACGCTGGCCACCCTCGGCGAGCGACTGCGCGGAGAGCTGGCCGTCCTCGTCTCGGTGCCCTTGCGCCGCGAGGGCTCCGCCATCGAGACCCTGACCGGTGCGCGCTGGCCCGTGAGTGACTCGCTCGAGGCGTACGGGCTCGCGGGCCTCGGCTTTGGCAGTGCGCCGGGCACCCCCGATTTCCGTCTGCTGCTCGGGGTGGCCTATGGGCGCACGCGGCCCGTCCCGGCCGAGGTGGCCAGGCCTGAGCCCACTCCCGAGCCGAAGGACACGGACGGTGATGGCCTCGTGGACGGAGTGGATCAGTGCCCCTCCGTGGTGGGCCTGCCGGAACTCCAGGGCTGCCCGGATCAGGACGGTGATGGTCTGGCGGATGAGGTGGATCGATGCCCGAGCGAGCCCGGGCCGGCGGAGCGGCAAGGCTGCCCGGCAAAGGACTCGGATGGCGATGCCATCCTGGATGAGGTGGATGCCTGCCCCATGGAGCCGGGCATCCCGGAGATGCATGGCTGCCCCGCCCGCGACACCGACAAGGACACGGTGCAGGACCACCTGGACAACTGCCCGGAGGTGGTGGGCCCGCCCGGCAATCAGGGCTGCCCCGTCGAGGAGAAGCAACTGGTGGCCATCCAGAAGGACCGCATCCAGATCAAGGACACGGTCCACTTCGACTTCGACAAGGCCGTCATCCAGGCTCGCTCCTTCCCGCTGCTGGATCAGGTGGCCCGCATCCTCCTCGAGCACCCGGAGATCCTCTCAGTAACGATCGAGGGCCACACGGATGATCAGGGCTCGGCCGAGTACAACCGCTCCCTGTCCCAGCGACGCGCGGAGGCAGTGCGCGACTACCTCGCCCAGAAGACGGTGGCCCCCGAGCGCATGGAGGCCCGAGGCTTCGGCGAGGATCGCCCCGTGCAATCCAACGCCACCGAGGAGGGGCGCGCGGCCAACCGCCGCGTCGAGTTCATCACCCGTTACACGCAGGCCGGGCCATGAAGGGGAGGGGCGCTCTGCTCCAGAACCCGGTTCTCTCAGGCGCTGAGAATCGCTGCTCCTTGAGACAACGCGAGAGGTCTCCCTGACCCAGGGAGCTGTTGGCACCGTCCTTGCGCGGGGAGGAGCTGGCGTCAGCGTGCGAGGGCTCCGTATTCGCTGGGGGGAGCAAGCACGCATTTCAGCGGAGGCGGACGCCGTACCCTCCAGGGTGACTGAGAGGGTAGTGCGTGCGCT
>NZ_DASPHO010000807.1:0-13260 GCF_035629615.1 Hyalangium sp.
GCGATGCAGCGCTACGCCCGAGCCTTCGCCCAGAAGTTCGTGGATGTGGACGCCTGGCTGCTCCTCACCCTCGCCGAGCCTCCCGTGCCGCTCGGCACCTTCGACGCCCCGCCGGACGAGCCCCTGATGCCCCTCTTCCGCGCCGCCGCCTTCACGCCCTTCTGCCCGCTGGCCAACATCACCGGCAACCCGGCCATGTCCCTGCCCCTCCACTGGAGCGCGGACGGCCTGCCGGTGGGGGTCCAGTTCATCGGCCGCTTCGGGGACGAGGCCACCCTCTTCCGGCTGGCCGCTCAGCTGGAGAGCGCCCGGCCCTGGGCCAATAAGCGTCCCCCCCTGTTTGGATGACTCCTGGTAGAAACCACCCCTTATGAAAGTCGCTGTCCTCACCGGCGGGGGAGATTGCCCCGGCCTCAATGCAGTCATCCGAGCCGTCGTCCGCCGTGCCAGCGAGCATGGCTTCGAGATGATGGGCCTGAGAGATGGGTGGAAGGGTCTGCTGGAAGACAACCACTTCCGCCTCACGCGGGAGACTACCTCCGGCATCCTCCACCGCGGTGGCACCATCCTGGGCACCTCGCGCGTCAACCCCTTCAAGGTCGAGGGAGGCCTGGAGAAGGTGAAGCGCGCCGTGGAGCGCAACGGCATCCACGCCATCCTGGCCATTGGGGGCGAGGGCACGCTCTCGGCGGCCACGCGCATGTCCCAGGAGGGCCTGCGCATCGTCGGTGTGCCGAAGACGATCGACAATGACTTGAACGGCACGGACTTCACCTTCGGCTTCGACACGGCGGTGATGATCGCCACGGACGCCATCGATCGGCTGCACTCCACCGCCGAGTCCCACAAGCGCGTCATCGTCTGCGAGGTGATGGGCCGGCACGTGGGGTGGATCGCCACGTACGCGGGAATCGCGGGAGGTGCGGACGTCATCCTCGTGCCGGAGATCCCGGCCGATCTGGCGTCGGTGGCCGAGCACATCCAGCGCCGGCATGCCTCGGGGCGCTCGTTCTCCATCGTGGTGGTGGCCGAGGGCACGCGGGTGAAGGTGTCCGAGGACAAGGGCGAGCAGCTCATCACCTCGGGGGCGCTGGACGAGGCGGGCCGGCCGCGCCTGGGCGGTGTGGGCGGCATCGTGGCGCATGAGATCGAGCGGCGCACGGGCTTCGAGACGCGCGTGTCGGTGCTGGGCCACATCCAGCGGGGCGGCGTCCCCACGGCGCACGATCGGGTGCTGGCCACGCGCTACGGCGTCCACGCGTGCGACATGGTGGCTCGGGGCGAGTTCGGGAAGATGGCGTCGCTGCGCGGCAACGAGATCGTCAGCGTGGATCTGTCACTGGCCACCAAGGAGCTCAAGCGAGTGCCCGAAGAGTTCTTCAAGGTGGCGGAGGTGTTCTTCGGCTAGGCGGGCGCGCTAGGCTCGCCATCAGCGATGGACCTCTACGCGGAGATCGCGGCCCTCATCACCGAGGGTCGGCCTTTCGTCCTCGCCACCGTCATCGAGAGCGCGGGCAGCACGCCGCAGAAGCCGGGCTCGAAGATGGTGGTGCTGGGCGACGGTTCCTTGCGCGGCACGGTGGGGGGCGGCGCCATCGAGCACCAGATCCTCGAGGCCGCGCTCGCGCTGCTCGAGGCCCCGGAGCAGACGCGCGTCATCGAGACGCACCTCACCCACGAGCTGGGGATGTGCTGCGGCGGGCGGATGAAGGTGTTCCTGGAGAAGCACGGGGCGCCCGTACGGCTCACCGTGTTCGGCGCCGGGCACGTGGCCAAGGAGCTGGCCGCGCTCGCGTCCAAGGTGGGCTTCCGCGTCACCGTGGTGGATGCCCGGCCCGAGTGGGCCAGCGCCGAGCGCTTCCCTGGCTGCGAGGTGCTGCTCAAGGATCCGGCGGATCACGCGCGCACAGTGGCCAGTGGTCCTCAGGACTACTTCTGCGTCACCACGCACGATCATCCGCTGGACCAGGCGGTGGTGGAGGCGCTGCTGAACAAGCCCTCGGCCTACCTAGGAGTCATTGGCAGCCGGCGCAAGGCGGAGCGCTTCCGCATGCGTCTCAAGGCCGGGGGCGCTGAGGAAGCGGCGCTGGATCGCATCCGCTCCCCCATGGGGCTGGCGATTGGCGCGCTGACCCCCGAAGAGATCGCCGTCTCCATCATCGCGGAGCTCGTCCAGGTGCGGCGCAGCGGCCAGCCGCGCCGGTAGGAGGCCCCGTGGGCGCCACCGGGCCACGAGCTCACCGATAGCCGGTGGCGTCGGCGGGCTTGCCCGCGTCCTGGACCTCGCGGACGTAGCGCCAGGCATCCGGCTGGGAGCCGTCGAGATCCGTGAAGCCGTAGATCTTCGCGAGCTGACCGCTCGAGAGCGACTGGCCGCTCCAGCGCGCCACCTCCGCATCCGCCGCGAGCGCTGCGACCGCGCGCCCCACGTAGCTCGGCGTCTCCGAGATGATGAAGTGTGGCTGTTTCTGGGTTGCGTCTCGCCAGTTCGCCTCGGTCACTCCGTAGATCTCCAGCATGAGCTCGGAGCGCAGCCAGCCCGGCGTCAGCGCAACGGCGGTGCCGCCGTGGGGTCGCAGCTCCTGGGCCTGGGCCCACCCCATGCGAATGACCGACGTCTTGGCCAGATCGTAGAAGAGCGACAGGCGATAGTTCGTGGCGTTGTACTCGGCCGTGCCGTCTGTCACCTCGACGACCAACCCACCTGGGCGTCTGATCAGCAACGGCAGCGCGAAGTGGCTCGTGATGATGTGGGTGTCGATCGCCAGCCGCAGGAGCCGCAGCCCCTGCTCCAGGGGTTGCTCCCACACCGGCTTGTTCCACGCAAAGAGGGACTCCGCGCCCCAGATGTCATTGACTAACACGTCGAGCCGGCCTTGCTCCCGCTCGATGCGTGCCACCAGCTCCCGCACCTGCGCAGGCTCCAGGTGATCGACCTGGACCGCAATGCCCCGGCCGCCGGCTCGAGTCACGAGCTCGGCAGTCTCCTCGATCGTCTCGGGGCGGTTCAGCTCCGAGCGCTGCTCGCGCGTGGTGCGGCCCGTGACATAGACCGTGGCGCCCGCCGCGCCCAGCTCGACCGCGATCCCTCGACCTGCGCCGCGCGTGGCGCCTGCGACCAGTGCCACCTTGCCCTGCAGTGATTGTTTCATGAGCCGAGGGTACACGGGTATAGCTGACACCTGCTGTCAGGTATGCCCGAGCCACCTCGAATCGATGTCCACCCCATGACCGATCATCCCCGCACCGCCGCCGTCCTCTTTTCTGCCTGCACCCTGCTCGCCGGTTGTGCCTCAACCTCCTCGGGTGTCCGAATGCCCCAGCCCCCAGAGACGAGCGCCGTGGACTCGCTCTTCACCGCTTATGAGCGCCCGGAGAGTCCTGGTGCCAGTGTCGTCGTGATCCAGGACGGGCACGTCGCGCTCAGCCGCGCCTATGGCCTGGCCGAGCTCGAGACGCGCACGCGGGCCACGCCGGACACCCACTACCGCCTGGCCTCTCTCTCCAAGCAGTTCACGGCCATGGCGATCATGCTCCTGGCTGAGCAGGGAAAGCTCCGCTACGAGGACCCTGTGGGGGACGTGCTCCCTGGCTTCCCGGCATACCTCCGCGAAGTCCGCATCCGCCACCTGCTCACCCATACCTCGGGGATCTGGGACTACGAGGACTTCGTCCCGAGCACTCAGACTGTGCAGGTCAAGGATCGCGATGTCCTGGCCCTCCTCTCGCGCACGGACCGCACGTACTTCCCTCCCGGGACAGCGGTGCGCTACAGCAACTCCGCGTATGCCGTGCTCGCCCTCATCGTCGAGCAGGTGAGTGGTGTGTCCTTCGCCACGTTCCTCCATGACCGCGTCTTTGCCCCGAGCGGCATGCGCTCAACCGTGGCCCACGAGGCCGGCATCTCGACGGTGCCACACCGTGCGTACGGCTACGTCTCCAGCTCGGGGGGCTTCAGCCCTCGGGATCAGAGCCCCACCAGCGCTGTGCTCGGGGATGGTGGGATCTACTCATCCGTGACGGAGTTGCTGGCGTGGAACAAGGCCCTGGATGCGCATGCGCTCGTCCGCGAGGACACTCAGCGGCTGGCGTGGACGCCGGCCTCGTTGCCGGATGGGACGTCCGCACGCTATGGGTTCGGGTGGTTCGTCGATGATGACGAGGGGCGGGTGCGCCTTACGCACCATGGCGAGACCTCGGGCTTCACCCACGCCATCGTGAAGTATCCCGCGCAGCGCCTCACGGTCATCGTCTTGACGAACCGAGCGGGCGGAGAGCCGTGGCGGGTCGCTCAGCAGCTCGCGGACCTCTGGCTCGGCAGACGAGCGGCCGACGGTGGATCCGCGCCGGCCACACGCCCCTGGCCCTTCGAGACCCTGCCGAACGCCCATTGAGAGGGAAAGTGCTCCTGCGTAGACTTGCACCCAGCGGACCTGATGGCGGAGGTGGACCTTGAGTGATGTGAGCCGAAGAGATGCCCTGAAGGTGATCGCCGCCGCGGGCGCGTCCGCCACCACGGGCTGCACGCGAGTCTCGGAGAAGCGTGAGGAGGCAGTCGTCAGCCAGAAGGCGGCCCAGGCTCCGGACGCCATCCTCGGCGTCAACGCTCTCGGCTTCCCCTGGCGCCCGCCGAACCCCTTCCTCTTCTGCGCTCACCACGACGACTCCTATCCCGCAGGCAACGAACGGATGGAGCCGGCCGCCTCCCTGGCCGGACGCAACCTGGGCCAGGACTTCGAGGGGAAGGACGGCTGGCGCATGTATCACGGGATGACGATCCCTGGGTTCCCCTCCCATCCTCACCGTGGCTTCGAGACGATCACCGTCGTGCGCCGCGGCCTGCTCGATCACTTCGACTCGCTCGGAGCCACCGGCCGCTTCGGCGACGGCGACGTGCAGTGGCTCACCGCGGGTGGGGGCATCCTCCACGCGGAGATGTTCCCCATGCTCAAGCGCGAGAGCCCCAATCCGCTGGAGCTCTTCCAGATCTGGCTCAACCTGCCGCTCGAGGACAAGTTCGCGCCGCCCCACTTCTCCATGCTGTGGCGGGACAGCATCCCCCGGCTCGTCATGCGGGATGAGGCCGGGCGGACGACTCAAGTCACCGTCATCGCCGGCCGGCTGGGAGAGCAGAAGGTGCCGGCACCGCCGCCCAAGTCCTGGGCGTCACGTCCCGACACGGATGTCGCCATCTGGACGATCACGCTGAGCCCCGGCGCCCGGTGGACGCTGCCGGCGGCCATGCGCGGCTCGAATCGGTCCCTGTACTTCTTCCGCGGCTCAGGGCTGCGCGTCGCCGGCCGCGCCATTTCTCCCTCTCACGAGATCCAGCTTCGTCCCGAGGCCGAGGTGTTGCTCGAGGGCGGGCCCGACGAGACGGACCTGCTGCTCCTGCAGGGACGCCCGATCAACGAGCCAATCGTGCAATACGGCCCCTTCGTGATGAACTCGCGTGAGGAGATCCGACAGGCGTACGCGGACTTCCAGCAGACCCGCTTCGGCGGCTGGCCGTGGCCGAGCGATGATCCCACCCACCCGCGTGAAGCGGGGCGCTTCGCACGCCACGCCGATGGCCGCACGGAGCGGCCGGCCTGAGTCTCCCTCCCCCTCTGTCCCAGCCTCCAGCCGACACATACCTGCCCGAGAGGGCAGTCCCACTTCCCTCGCAGGAATTCGCTCTTATCTAGGAATGCTGCCTGTCCCGGCTTTGGCCGAGACGATGGGGTTGGCGGTCGAGCGCGGTGGGCCTGGAAGCAGTGGGGGGAACCGCCAATGAATCAGAGTGAAGTGGGT
The DNA here is from genome assembly GCF_035629615.1 of Hyalangium sp. Lineage (GTDB taxonomy): Bacteria > Myxococcota > Myxococcia > Myxococcales > Myxococcaceae > Hyalangium. The sequence continues at coordinate 5,794 of NZ_DASPHO010000807.1, forward strand.
GCCGTGCTCCGGCCCCTCGCCGCCAGCAAGGCGGGAGGCGGAGCCATGGCATCGAGAGGGGGCACACGCCCCACCGTCAGCGATACGCCGTCACCGCCTCCCCTCAACCCGAGCCTTCCGGTGGAGAGCCTCGTGCTCACGCCGGGCACGCGCATCCATCAATATGAGCTGATCCGCCAGCTCGGCGCGGGTGGCATGGGCACCGTCTTCCTGGCCCGTGATACCCGGCTGGGCCGCCGCGTGGCCATCAAGTTCCTGCACACGCAGGATCCACAGATCACCCGGCGCTTCATCCTCGAGGCCCACACCACGGCGCGCTGCAGCCACGAGAACATCGTCGTCATCTACGAGGCCGGCGAGTTCCAGGGCAGCCCCTTCATGGTGCTGGAGTACCTGCAGGGCCAGCCGCTGCACAAGGCGGTGGGGAGCCAGCGCCTGCCGCCCCAGCGCGCCGTGGAGCTGATGGTGCCCGTGGTGAAGGCCCTGGCGTCCGCCCACGCGGAGGGCATCGTCCACCGCGACCTGAAGCCGGAGAACATCCTCGTCACCGATACAGGCACCCTCAAGGTGCTGGACTTCGGCATCGCCAAGGTGCTCCAGGGCCCCGGGCGCTCGTCCGAGCCCGCTCACGGAGGACTCCCGCCGGCTTCTGGCCTGGAGGAGGGAGAGCTCTCCAACATCACCCGCACCGGCATGGTGGTGGGCACGCTGCCCTATATGTCCCCGGAGCAGTGGCGCGGTGGAGAGCAGGTGGACCACCGCACCGATCTCTGGGCGGTGGGCATCATGCTGTTCCGCCTGCTCGCGGGCCGGCACCCGCTGGATCCCCTGCGCGGCCCCCAGCTCGTGATCACCGCGGAGCTCAGCGAGCCCATGCCCCGCCTGAGAGAGGTGGCGCCGGACGTGCCGGCGGAGCTCGCGAACGTGGTGGACCGCTGCCTGCTCAAGGCCAAGGATCAGCGCTGGCAGGACGCGCTCTCCCTGCTGCGCGCCCTGGAGCCCTTCCTCCCCGGCCGCTACACGCGCGAGCTGCAGCTCGACGAGAGTCCCTACGCGGGCCTCAGCTCCTTCCAGGAGTCGGATGCGAGCCGCTTCTTCGGCCGCTCGCGAGAGATCGCGGCGCTGGTGGGCCGGCTGAGGGACAGGCCGCTGCTGGCGGTGGTGGGGCCCTCGGGCACGGGCAAGTCTTCGTTCGTGCGCGCGGGCCTGGTTCCGGCGCTCAAGCGCTCCGGGGAGGCGTGGGAGACCCTCATCGTCCGCCCCGGCCGCCACCCCCTGGCTGCGCTGGCCCACACCATCGCGCCGCTGGTGAGCTCGTCCACCTCTCTGGCCGAGGATCTCCAGGAGCACCAGAAGCTCGTCGAGCGCCTGCGCACGGAGCCGGGTCTCGTAGGCTCCGTGCTGCGCAGCCGGGCCCGCCGCCACCGCCAGCGGATCCTCCTGCTCGTGGACCAGTTCGAAGAGCTGTACACGCTGGTGCCCGACGCCCAGGAGCGCAGGGCCTTCACCGCCTGCCTGTCTGGAATCGCCGATGACGCCACCTCTCCTACGCGGGTGGTGCTCTCGCTGCGCTCGGACTTCCTGGACCGGGTGCCGGAGGACGAGCGCTTCATGGCCGAGCTAAGCCAGGGCCTGTTCTTCCTCACCACGCCTGGCCGCGAGGGCCTGAGGGACGCGCTGGTGCAGCCCGCGGAGATGGCCGGCTACCACTTCGAGACGCCTGCCCTGGTGGAGGACATGCTGCGGCACCTGGAGTCCACCCCGGGCGCGCTGCCGCTGCTCCAGTTCGCCGCCACCCAGCTCTGGGAGCAGCGGGATCCGGCGCGCAAGCTGCTCACACAGCAGAGCTACGAAGCCATGGGAGGCATTGCCGGGGCCTTGGCCAGCCACGCCGACAGCGTGCTGAGCGGGCTGTCTCCCCAGGGGCACGCGCTGGCACGCGCCATCCTCTTGCGCCTGGTGACGCCGGAGCGCACGCGCGCCATCGTGTCCCTGGAGGAGCTGGGCGAGCAGTCCCGGGACAGGGGGGAGTTGCAACAGGTCACGGACCAGCTCGTGCAGGCACGGCTGTTGTTGGTGCAGACGGGAGGAGGCGCCACCGGAGGCACCGTGGAGCTCGTCCACGAGTCCCTCATCCACGGCTGGCCCACGCTGCGGCGCTGGCTGGACGAGAGCCAGGAGGACTCGGCCTTCCTGGAGCAGCTGCGCAATGCGGCGCGCCAGTGGCAGGCCAAGGGCCGGGACAGCGGCCTGCTGTGGCGCGGCGAGATGGTGGAGGAGGCGCGGAGGTTCCAGCGCCGCCACTCGGGCGAGCTACCCCAGGTGCAGCAGGACTTCCTGGCGGCGATCTTCGCGCAGGAGCTGCGGACCCACCGCCGCAAGCGGGGCCTCGTTGTCGGCGCGATGGTGTCCCTGAGCCTGCTGGTGGCCGCCTCGGCGGTGGCGCTGGTGGTGATTCGCAAGGCCCAGCGCGAGGCCGAGGTGCGAGCGGTGGAGGCGCAGCAGGCGGAGCGGCGGGCGCGGGAGTCCGAAGAGGTGGCGCGCAACTCCGCGGAGGCGGCGCGTCAAGCCGAGGCGGAGACAAAGCGGCACCTGAAGGAGGTCCAGGACAAGGAGCGGCAGCGCCTGGTGGCACAGCGGAAGGCCGAGGAGGCCACTCGCCAGGCCGAGGAGAAGAACCAGGAGCTGAAACGCTCGCTGCGCAAGGAGAAGTACGCGCGGGGGGCCGCCCGGGTCGCCATGAAGAGGGCCAGACACAACGAGGAGCTGGCGAACCGCAAGACTCAGGAGATCCAGCAACTCCTCGACAAGGAGAAGAAGCGGCTCGAGCAGATAGGGATCACACCGCTGATGAAGGAGCTGAAGAAGGGAGCCCACCGATGAGAACGCGAAAAATCCCGGCTGCCCTCGTCACGGCCATCACCCTGCTGTGGGCGTCCGCGGCGGCAGCCACCGAGCCACGGCTCGCGACCCTGATTGAAGAGATCGGTCCCTGGACTCAGGGCGTCCCGAAGCAGGAGCAGCAGAAGGCCGAGGCCCTCTTCCACGCAGGCAATGAGCAGTTCGAGGAGTCTGCCCACGCTGCGGCCGCGAGGAAGTACCGCGAGGCACTCAAATCCTGGGACCATCCTGCCATTCACTACAACCTGGCTCTGGCACTGACGGCCTTGGACAGGCCACTTGAGATCCGCAAGCACCTCGCCTCAGCCATCCGCTATGACGCGGCCCCGCTGGATCCGGTGAAGTTCGAGTACGCCAAGACCACGCTGGCGCTCATCGAGAAACAGCTCGCCCGCGTCAGGATCGTCTGTGATGAGCCAGGCGCTTCTGTCTCGATGGATGGGGAGTTCCTCTTCATAGGTCCTGGGAAATATGAGGACTTCGTTCGCCCGGGGCCTCACACCCTCATCGCCACCAAGGAGGGCTACCTCACGACCACTCTGCGGCCTGCGCTCTCTCCGGGACAACAGAGCGAGCTCCCCGTCACGATGAAGATCGATCAGATCGAGTACCAGCGGAAGTGGTCAGCCTGGAAGCCCTGGGCGGTGGTGAGCACGGGAGTCGCGCTCGCAGTGGGGGGCGGGTTGTTCTACCGGAAAGCGCAGGAGAACTACCGCACCTTCGACGCTGAAATCCTGAAGTGTGGCGGCTGTCTTCCGCCTCCTTGGACCTCGCGCTTCCGCAGCCAGGGAGAGAGGCAGCACAAGCTGGCATTCGGGACGTGGGCTGTGGGAGGAGCCGCGCTGGTGACGGGCACGGCGCTGGTGCTCCTCAATCGCCCAGAGCCCTACCGCTCTCAGGCCGAGAGCTCCGAGCAGACCGTAGTGATTGCTCCTCTGCTGGGCAGTGGAGCGCGCGGTGTCGTGATGTCGTTCCCCTTCTGAGGTCCCCATGAGAAATTTTTCTGCTGTGAGTCCAGGGCGTGGTTCCACGCTCCTGTGGGTCTTCGTGTCCCTTCCGCTCTTCTCCTGCCTCAAACTGGAGAGCACGGCCTGCCCATCCGGTCTGACGTGCCCCACCGGGATGATCTGCGCCGCCAACCAGGACATCTGTATCGAGGAGTCGCCTTCGTGTGGCGACGACATCGAGCAGGCCTCCATGGGAGAGACGTGTGACGACGGCAATGTCGAAGACGGTGACGGCTGTAGCGCGAACTGCGAGTCAAACGAGAAGTGCGGCAATGGCGTGGAGGACAAGCACGAGATTTGCGATGACGGCAACACCTTCAGCGGTGACGGTTGCAACGAGAAATGCAGCTCCCTCGAGGAGTGCGGCAACCGCATCATCGACTCCGACGTGGGTGAGGTCTGCGACGAAGGCGACACCGTTGGCGGAGATGGCTGTAGTGCGGACTGCAGCTCCCTCGAGGAGTGTGGCAACCACATCGTCGACTACGACGCCGGTGAGATCTGCGACAAAGGTCCCGACGTCGAGGGAGATGGCTGCGGTCCGGACTGCCGCTCGGGCGAGGGATGTGGCGACGGCCTTCACGGCCCAGGGGAGCAGTGTGACGACGGAAACGACAAGGACGATGACGCGTGTCGCTATGCCGACGGGAAGTGCCTGATGGCCCGATGTGGAGATGGGATCACAAAGACCCTGGAACCCGCAGAGGAGTGCGATGATAGGGGTGAGTCGCCGAACTGCGACCATGACTGCACTCGACCCCGGTGTGGCGACGGCATCGTGAACATGCGAGCCGGGGAGCAATGCGACCCGGGTCCTCGGGACGCTGCCACGCCAGCCTGTACCCGTGAATGCCAGATCTCTCGATGCGGTGACGGAGTCACCAATGAGGCCGCAGGAGAGGAATGCGATGACGGTGACCGCAACGGCACGGGCGGATGCCTCAGCACGTGCAAGCGCAACTACTGCGGCAATGGCACCGTCGAACGGGACCGCGAAGTATGCGACGACGGAAACAACCAGGCGTGTGGCCGGTGCAACGCCACCTGCTCACAGTCCCAGTTCACCAAGGCCACCGGGCTCATCACCGTGCCGTCAGCGTCCGCTATTAATGACACAGAAAGCTTCTCCCTCAGTGATGGAATCAACCTCCCCATCGTTTTTGAGTTCGAGAAGTGGGGCGGCGTCACTGCCCCCCACATACCCATCTACATCACCGGTAATCCTCCTCTCTCTGCAGAGCAAATAGCCGCAGCAATTGAGTGGGCCATCAATCATCCAGGACGCTTCAACCTGAACATCAAAGCGACCCGGAACAGTGCCTCCGTGAATCTCATACACAATGATCCTGGCGCATTCGGGAATCAGCTCATCATCCATGATGTGGCGAGACCCCTCGAGGTCACGGGGATGTCCGGAGGCTCCGGCAAGGACTGCCCAATGGACGTTGGATGCCGTGGCAACGACGATTGTGCTCGCGGGCTAACGTGCCAAGGAGGGGTCTGCCAATAGTCGCTCAGCCGCTCTGACACTCGAAGCGCATGTCCCCCTTCCCGGCCTTGAGGGCCTCCAGCCGCGACTTCACCTGGCTCGCGATGGAGACTCTCGGGAAGGTGCGGAGGAAGGCCTCGAAGCCGGCGATGACCTCTGCTGACTTGCCACAAGCGCAGCCGTCCTGGGTCATCGCCTGCTCGATGCGCAAGAGCTCCTTCGCTACCTCTGAGGCGTAGGCCTTGGGGTGCTTCGCCGCGAACTCCGTCCAGCCCTTGTAGATCGCGAGGAGCTCCGGCGCCTGGTAGAGCGTGCAGCCACTGTAGTCCGTCTGCTGCTGGATGACCACCGGCCAGGCGTCATGCTGGGCGAAGGTGCGCTGGAGGTTCTCGAAGAAGGCCACGTCGACCGGAGTGCCCTTCTTCCGGGCCAGCTCCAGGAAGAAGCCGGGCTTGGGCACGGCATAGAGGACCTCCTCGGTGCTGACGGAGAAGCCCTCGAGCTTCGTGTCCAAGGGCACTACCTTCTTGCCCGCCGCGACGGCCACGTCGTGCTGCGAGATCTCCTCCTGGAGTTGCTGCGCCGCGATGAGCCCGAGGCGGAACACGGGCTCGACTTCGCCCTTGCTCCCGGTCTGCAGCTTCTTGAGCGCGGCGTGGTACTTCGCGCGGGGTGAGCCTTGCTCCTTCTTCTGAGCCCAGGCACTGAATAGCCCCGCGAAGAGGCACACGAGCACCCATGTCCTCAGGGCGCTCGATCGATGCAATGGAGTCCAGATCATGGACCCAGTGTACAGCCAGGATTCCTGACCTGGCTCTTTTCTGAACTCAGCGCATGTTGTTGATCACGGCCATGTTCATGTCATGCAACTTCCTCATCATGTTGGAGATGAAGGAGACCAGCTGCTGTTCCTGCTCCAGCTTCATCTTGAGCTCCTCCACTTTTTTCTGCTCCGGTGGCAGCTCCGCAAGATACGCCCGCTGCGTCGAGCTCATCTGAGGATTGTAACTGGCGATATAGCTGCGAGCTGCGTTGACAGCAGACATGGCTTCTCCTTGCTCTGCAGTGATGAGAGGTGGCTGCGATGCGACTCCAGGTGTTGTCTGTGTTCTCTTCGGCTCACTCACTCCGGGTGAAGCAACCCACCGGAAGGGGCAGAGAGATATGCAGGGCTCCCCTGCAGAGACAGATCACTCTGGCACGAGGGAAGTGTCAGCTCGGCATGCGCAGAGGGCAGACACCCTCCAACACTGGCGGCCTCGGTGGATCACCCACGGGAACGAAGAGGGCCGCCAGCTCCGGCGGCGACACGCTCCTGCACAGAGCCAGCGGGCGCAGCTTGTACGAACCTGTATGCTTGTCATACAGGTTCGTTCCCGGCGCCGCCGACAGCAGGCCCCCCGTTCCACAGGCGGACGCTGGCACACTTGTCCTTCGAGGCCACGCCCCTGCGGACCGCCGCCGAGCTGGAGGGGAGCAGGTCAGGGGATCTGCGGCTGGAACTTCGGATCCCTCAGGAGGATCTGCCCCTGGCGGGACAGGTTCGCGGACTCGGCGAGGATGCGCACGGCCTCCTGCGGCGCGTGGAACCCCATGGAGTTCTCCGCCTCGATGAAGTCCAGCATGAACTGCGCGCGCCGCTGCAGCGCCTGCACCGGCGCCAGCTCCTCCTGGGGCCTGCCCGCATCGCGCGCCGCCTTCAGGTCCTGGATGAGCCCCACCAGCGCGTCCATCGCCTGGTTGCGGAGGTTGAAGGTGCGCTCCTGGATGGCCTCCGCCCGCGCGAGCAGCTCGGCCTCGGGGAAGTGGTGGCACGGCTGGCAGGCCCGGTTGATGTTCAGCAGCGGGCTGCGCACGTGGTGGTCGCTGATCTTCAGCGCGCCCACGCGCTGGTAGGGCATGTGGCAGTCCGCGCACATCACTCCCGAGCGTGCGTGGAGGCCCTGGTTCCACAGCTCGAACTCGGGGTGCTGGGCCTTGAGCACCGGCGCCCCCGTAAGCTCGTGCGTCCAGTCCTTGTGCCCGTTCTCCTCGTAGACCGCGAGGATGTTCTCGACCTTCAGGCCCTTG
>NZ_DASPHO010000808.1:0-2171 GCF_035629615.1 Hyalangium sp.
CCCCGCGCCGGAGATCACCGAGCTGACGCTCGTGGCGGGGTAAAAAGACAGAGGCCCCTGGGCTGCCCTGAGGGCAGCGCCGGGGGCCTGGCGCTGAAAATGACACGAGGCGCCCGCTGGGATGAGACGGGAGCCCCGTGATGGCCGGCTGAAGTGGGGGATGAAGGCTCCAGCCGTTATGACTGGAGGTCTCAGCCGCGGTACTGGTGGATCGACAGGATGGGGTAGTTCATCGACGTCATGCTGATCTTCTGCGAGCCATCCGAGTTCACGTTGTTGGAGCCGATGAACTGGGGCTTGCCATCCTTCATGCCCGCGTACATCACCACGTGGTGGCCGCCCGGCGTCTTCATGCTCACCACGTCACCCGGCTTGGCCTCGGCCAGCGAGACGCGCTTGAAGTTCGGATCCTTGTCCAGGTTGGCCGCCAGGCCCACCACCGCGTTGTGGTGCTGGCTGTTGGTGATCTGGCCCGCCTGCTCGAGCGCCGCGGAGACGAAGTTGGCGCAGTTGACGTTGTTCGGGACCCAGTCCTCCATGTCCGCGCCCACGCCGCTGCCTTCCATCTTCAGCGAGCCGGCGTTCTTGCCCAGGTGCGACTGGGCGATGTCGAACGGGCTGCCACCGGGGCCGCGCGTGCCCGCGGAGGGAGCCGACGGGCCCGTGGCCCCACCGGTAGGAGCCGCCGCGCCACCCGTGCCGCCCGCGCCACCCGTGCCGCCCGTGCCGCCCACGTACTCATCGCGCGACCCGGGGATGTTCAGCGAGCGGCCTGCGTAGATCTTGTTGGCGTCCTTGATCTCCGGATTCGCCTTCATCAGCTCGCTGACCGACGTCTTGTGGGTGCGAGCCAGCTGCGAGAGGGTGTCGCCAGACTTGATCTTGATGTTCATGGGGGCGGCTCCGAGAGCGGTGCGGGAAGATTTGTGAGGATTCTCGAAACCTGAGTCCTACAAGTTGCGTATCCAGATCATTTTTCCCCACATAATCCGAGAATGTGGGGAGGCTCCTTATAAGTCATTGAAAAGACGGGGAGCGGGCGGGGATTTGTCAAGAGTAGGAGTTGTGCCTACCTGGGTGTGAGGAGCTGGTGCATCCCGTGCTGGAGGTGCTCGCTCGGCTCTCACTTCCGCCGGAGGTGAGCCTGCTCATGCGCTCACGAGGGCTGGCGCACGGGTTCGCGCGGGTGCGCTCTGGGCAGGCGTGTGCCAGCCCAGCCCATGAGCCAGGTGGCTCCTATCCACCCTCGCCCCCGCGCTATGAAGTGGGCCATGAACCCTTCTTCGAAGCGAGTGATCTCCGATCTCAAGGAACTCGAGAGGCTCACCTCCGACGAGCGCGGCGCCCAGCGCGTCGCATGGGGTCCCGTCTGGCGCAAGGCGCGCGAGTGGTTCGCGGGCAAGCTGAAGAACGAGCTCACCCTCCCCATGCGCCAGGACGGCGCCGGTAACCTTTGGGCCACGCTCCATGGCGACTCCGAGCGGAGCATCGTCATCGGCAGCCACCTCGACTCGGTCCCCGGTGGCGGCTGGCTCGACGGCTGCCTCGGCGTGCTCGCAGGTCTCGAGGTCCTCCGCCTCTACATCGCGAAGGGCGAACGCCCGCCGGTCACAATCCACATCGTCGATTGGGCCGACGAAGAGGGCGCGCGCTTCGGCCGTAGCCTCACCGGGTCCGCCGCGTCCGCAGGCTCGCTCGATCCGCACAAGGAACTCGCGCACCTCGTAGACCGCGCTGGCGTGAAGCTCCCCGACGCGCTGAAGGAGAACGGCATCACCCTCGACGGAATGAAGAGCGCGCGGAAGTACTTCGATGACCTGCAGGCCGAGGCCTACCTCGAGCTGCACATCGAGCAGGGTCCGGTGCTGCAGGAGATGAAGCGCCCGGTCGGCGTGGTCCTCGGGACGATGGGCGTCGAGCGCCACCATCTGAAGTTCATCGGGCAGGCCGCGCACTCCGGCGCCGCGCCGCTGCACCTCCGCCAGGACGCGTTCCTCGCAGGCGCCCGATTCGCGCTCGCCTTGCAGGAGCTCGCGACGAAGCTCTCCGGCAAGACGCCGCGCACGCGCGTGGTCGCGACCTGCGGCGTGGTGAAGGTCGAGCCGAACTTCGTCACCGCGGTGCCGGGCCGCACGGAGATCTCCATCGACATGCGCGCGCTCGACGCAGAC
>NZ_DASPHO010000809.1:0-37429 GCF_035629615.1 Hyalangium sp.
GACTGCTGGCCCGCTTCCAAGTGGCTCGAGGCGCTGCTGGCTCCCTTCGAGGGGGACACCTCCGTCCAAGTGGTGGCTGGCCGCACGACGTACCGGCCCAGCCTGTTCGGAACGGCCGCGAGCTCCATCGACTTCATGTACTTCCCGAGCCCGCTCAGCTCAGGGTGCACTCGCAACTTCTACGCCAACAACATCGCCTTCCGCCGCGACGTATTCGAGGGCACGCGGTACTCCGATGGGGAGGGCTTCTACCGCGGCAACTGCCAGACGCTCGGGCTGAGGCTCCAGGCCATGGGGGTGCCCGTGCTCTTCGCTCCCGAGGCGCACACCACGCACCGGCTCCCGGACACCCTGCGAGAGCTCTTCACGTTACGGCTCCTGCGCGGCGCGGACGCGGTGGAGCTCGCACCCCACCTGGCGGGCACCTACCTGCCGGAGCGGTTGCGCTGGCTGGGCCGCCTGGGCGGGCTCTCCGGCGCCGCCACGCTCGGCGCGCGCTTCGGGTACAGCGCAAGGGCGATCAATCACCAGGACCTGCCGAAGGTACGCGGCCTCCGCTTCGCCGCCTGTGTCGGCCTCGTCGGTGCCATCACCGCGGTGGATGGACTGGGAGCGCTGTTGCACCCCTGGCTCCGGCGAGGGCAGCGGGCGGAGGCAGCGAGGACTGCGCTCTCCTATCACCAAGATGTGGACGGGCTCCGCAGCGCGGCGTAAACGCCTCAGGCGCCCAGCGCCACCAAGGGCACACGCGGCAGCAGCACCGAGAACTCAGCGCCCTGCCCCGGGAGTGACTCGACCTCGATGCGTCCGCCGTGGGCCTCCACCACGGCGCGGGCGAGTGACAGGCCGAGGCCGGTGCCTCGGCTGTCCCTTCGAGTGGTGAAGAATCGATCAAAGACGCGGGGGAGATCTTCCGGGGCAATGCCCGAGCCGCTGTCCTTCACCCGGATGACGATGCGGTGAGCATCCGCATCAACCTCCACACGCACCCACCCTCCGGGCCCGGCGAAGGACGCCGCGTTGTCGAGGAGGTTCCGCAGCGCCGACTCGATGCGGTCGGCCACGCCCATCAGCTCAATGGGCTGGGCAGGAGCCACGAGCTCGACGCGGACCTCCTGATAGCGAGGGTCCTCCTGGGTGGTGTGACAGAGCGCCCGCAGGAGCTCGAGGAGCTCGATCCGGTCCCGCTGCTCGTTGTGCAACCCCGCCTCCGCGCGGGCGAGCTCGAGCAACTGCGTCACGAGGGCATCGAGCCTGCCCGCGCTCTGGTGCAGCACGTCCGCGAGGCGCTGCAGGCGCGCCGGGTCATCGGGCCTCGTTGCCGGAAGCCGCTCCGCACAGGCTCTCACCGCCGCGACCGGGTTCTTGAGCTCGTGAGCGAGGTCCGCGAGGAAGGCCTCGTTGGTGCGGTTGCGCTCTCCCAGGGCCAGGAGCACGGTGTTGAAGGCATCCGCCAGATCTCCGAGCTCGTCTCTCCGGCCGATGTCGATGCCGGCGCGGGGCACCGCCTCGGTGGCTCGGCGAAGCACCTCCTCCCGAAGGTGCTCGACCGGTCTCACCATGCGCGCCAGCGTCCACCATGCGAGCATCAGTGCGAGCGCGAGTGTGAAGAGCCCCAGCTTGAGCAGCTGCCGCCGGGATTCGTAGAGCGCCTGCAGCGCCCGTCGCGTGCTCCCCTGCACGTGGATGAGCCGCTTCAGGCCATCGGGCCTCTCGATCCAGGCGCCCGCGGCGCAGATGTACAGGTTGCCCGGGGTGGAGAAGTAGCACCCATCCGCGCTGCCCAGGTTCTTCGCGTCCTGTGCTTCGAGCCGCCGCTCGACGGGTCCACGCTCGAGCTCCCAGGCCCGCTGAGCCTCCTTCCGGTCCGGGCCATAGAAGAGGTCTCCGATAGGGTCGTACCAGCTCTCTCCAATCCAGGCGTCTACCGAGAGCCGAGGAGTGCCGCTCTCATCGAGCACTCGCACGTACTGAGTCCGGGAGCGCGCGAGCTCCTCGATCCGGGTCCGCACCTCTTCGTCGGAGGCCCCCTGCTCGTAGAGCGTGAAGATCGTGTCGCGCGTCTGGTGCAGCGACTCGAGCGCACGCTGGCCGAAGAGCGTCTCGAACCAGTTGGTGCCCAACACCAGGACGAGGGGGGACACCACGACAGCCAGCGCGATGCCGAACGCGTGCCTCCGCAGTGAGCGCCGGTGCGGGCGCTTCAGCCATCGCGCCATCGATACCCCATGCCAATGACGGTCTCGATCTCGCTGAACGAGGGGCTGACGGCCTCGAGCTTGCGTCGGAGTCTCCGCACGTACGTATCGATGATGCGGTCGACCACAATGCAGTCATCATCGCGGATCTGGCGCAGCAGCTGGTCGCGGGTGAAGAGCACCCCGGGGCGCCGCGCGAGCGCCTCGATGAGCCGGAACTCGGTGACGGTGACCTGGACGAGCAAGCCCCCGTACCGGCACTCGAGCCGCTCCGGGTCGAGCTCGAGCGCGCCCTGGACGAAGCGGCTCTGCCGGGCCTGTCCTCCGCGCCGGAGCTCGTCGCGGCGGAGCAGCGCGGTGATGCGCGCAACGAGGATGCGCGTGCTGAACGGCTTGCTGATGTAGTCGTCAGCACCCAGCTCGAGCCCCAGCGCCTCGTCCACCTCGTTGTCGCGCGAGGTGAGCAGGATGAGCGGCGTGAAGTCCCCCGCCTGACGAAGCTTGCGGCAGAGCGCGAACCCGTCGAGGCGCGGCATGTTCACGTCACTGACGATGAGGCCAGGCCGGGACTGCTCGTGCATGCGGAGCGCTTCGAGCCCATCCTTCGCGCACAGCACCTGGTGCCCGGCGTCCTCGAGCGCGAGGGACACCACCTCGAGCAGCGCCGGGTCGTCGTCGATGAGCAGGAGGGTGGACATCGGCCGTAATCTACTGGCCGGGGCGACTCGAGGGACAGTCACGGACCCGTTTTCACAGACGTTTCACACGCAATCAAGTGAGCGGCAGCTCCAACGTGGCCACTGCACCCTTGCCCAGCCCCTCGCTCTCCAGCGTGAGGCGCCCCCCCATCATCTGTGCCGCCAGCGCGCTGGAGTGCAGGCCGAAGCCGTGGCCGTCCTTGCGCGTGGTGTAGCCATGCGCGAAGAGCCTCTCTCGCGCCTCATTCGCGATCCCCACCCCGTTGTCCTCCACTACGATGCGCACCCGCTCCTGGTCCGCGGCCAACTGCACGCGCAGGCGGCGCTCTCCCTCGGGCAGCGCGTCCAGCGCGTACTTGGCGTTGCTGATGAGGTTGATGAGGATCTGCAGCACCTTGTGCTTGTCCACCTTCATCCTCGGCACTGCCGACAGCTCGCGGCGAACGGACACGCCGTGGCGCTGGAGCGCTACCATCTGGATGCGCAGGGCGTCGTCGACGAGCTGGGCCATGTCGCACTCCTCCGCCATCAGCGAAGTCCTGGCGTACGTCTGCTGCACCTGGACGATGGCGCGGATGTGCTCGATGTGTCGTCCCATTGTGTCCAGGTCTTCCAGGAGGCTCATCTGCTGTGTCAGCAGTTCCTCGGCCAGCGCGGCCAGGTACTCCGGCAGGTTCCTGCCACGCGCGTTCGGTGCCAGGAAGCTCGCCAGCTTCGCGCGGTGCTCCAGCAGCAGCGCCGTGGCCTGCTTCAGCCGGCCCACGCGCGAGGAGCCCACCGCCCGCTGCATCATCTCCAGGTTGATGACGGCGCTGGTGAGCACATTGCCCACGTTGTGCAGCACGTTGGAGGCTACCTCCGCCATGCCCACGGAGCGCGCGGTGTCCACCAGTCGGGCCTGCGCCTCCTTCAGCTCGCGCGTGCGCTCCTCCACTCGCTGCTCGAGCTCGTCGTTGCTCCGGCGCAGCTCCGCTTTGGCGCGCTGCACGTCCGCGTAGAGCCGCGCGTTCTCGATGGAGATGGCCGCCTGGGAGGCGATGTGCCCCAGCAGCGCCAACCGCGCGGGGCTGAAGGCGTTGGTGGCCAGGTTGTTCTCCAGGTACAGCGCCCCGGAGAACTGCTCCTGGCGCAGCAGCGGCAGACACAGCACCGACCGCGCACCGCTGCGCGCCAGGTACTCGTCGGACGAGAAGGGGTGGGGCTTGGAGGCGTCGCCGATGAGCACGGCCTCCCGGGTGCGCCGGACAGAGGAGAGGATGGTCCACGGCAGCTCTTGGATCGCGCCCTCGCCCGCCAGTGCGGCCCCGCTGCCCGAAGAGACGCTGGAGGTGGCCACCACCGAGAGCGTGTCTCCGCTCGGCAGCAGCAGGGCGCCGCGCTGGGCGCCGGCATTCTCGATGGCCGCCTGCATCAGCGTCGTCACCAGCCGCTCCAGCTCAATCTCGCCAGAGATGGCCTGCTGGCTCTTGACCACCGTGAGCGCGTCGATCCGCGTCGAGTCCGTGCTGCTGCTGGTCTCAGCGCCCGGGGTGGCCGCCTCGGACACGAGGTGCGGCCACTGGGCCTCCAGGTGCTGAACCTTGCCCAGGGCTCCCCAGCGCCGGTACGCCGCCCGGGACTCGCGCGCGAAGGCATGAGCGACGATCGTCGCCTGGCGCGTTCGCCAGAGGTTCGCCGCCAGCTCGCTGGCGACTCCCACGAGATGAGGGGCACCCGTCTCCCGAGCCCAGCGGATGGCCTCCTCGTACGCGCATGTCGCCTCATCCGGCCGTCCCTGGACGCGGGCCAGCTCTCCGGAGACCATCCGCTCGAGCGCGCGGAAGTTCTCGGGGCAGTTCTCTGCCCACTCGGCGAGGTGCTGGTGGTGACGCTGGATGGCCTCGAGGTATTGGCGCTGCTCCTCTGGCGCGGCCTCCTCGAAGCACGCAGCCAGGATGAGGGGCCGGTAGAAGTGCAAGTCCCTCAGGGAGAGGCTCCCTTGCATGGACCAGGCGAGCTCGGCCGCCTTCTCCGCCGTCTTGAGCGCCTCTTGATAGGAGCCGCACAGGAACTGCGACTGGAGCTTGGTGGACCAGTACATGGCCCGCATGCTGCTCATGCGCTCGGACGTCAGACCGGCCTCGAAGGCCTGCTCATCGAAGCCGTCCCAGCTCAGCGTGCCGAACGAGTGCGACTGCCCGCGCAGCTGCTGCACGAAGGCCTGAAAGATGAGGATCAGGTCCTTCGGATCCACGATCCCGACCTTGCGCGCGAACTCCAGGCGCGCCACCGACTCCTGATAGACGTCCTCCAGGTCGTGCCCCAGGACGATGCGGTTCGCGAGGCTGGTGCTGGCGCAGTAGCTGGCGGTATAGAAGTCCCCCGACTGGAGCCCGTGATGGAAGCCGCTGAGGATGAGCTCGTGCACGGTGGCCAGGGGCTGGACCCAATAGCTGCAGCACTGCAGGCTGAAGAGCGAGCTGGACCGGAAGGCCGAGAGGTTGTCGCGCTCGACGAACGCGCGGGCGAGCATGCTCCAGGCATGACCTTCCCGGTAGCGCTTGAAGTGCATGCCCGTCACCAGTCCGAACCAGCCGAGCCCCACCACGGCCGCATCCGTGAAGCCATGCTGGAGCGTGAGCGAGACCATCCGGCTCAGGTTGATGATGAGCAGGTGGTGGTCGGTGACCCAGGCCTTCGCGAAGAGCGCGGCGAGAGCGCCCATGGCCACCTGCATGTCCGGGTCGGTCGCGCGCGGCAGGTGGATGAGGCTCTCGATCGGGCGATTTCCTAGCAGCGCCCACACGCCCTCATGGGCGGCGCTCGCCTCTTCCCAGGTGGGGTGCGCTGACACGGGCATGCCCAGCAGCGCCAGGCAGTCGAGCATGCTCGTGATGGACGCCTGGACATCTCCCGAGGAGAGACAGATGTCACTCTGCAGGCAGTAGGCGGCCGTGGTGTCCGCGCGACTGCGCGCCCGGGAGCGGGCCTCCTCCGCCCGCTGCAGCGCCGCGGCGAGGTTGCCGCTCAGGAACTCGCACCTCGCCTGGCCGAGGCTCACCTTGAAGGCCAGCGCGTAGTCCGTCTCCCAGGGGTTGCCTGGAATGAGGGCAAGAGCCGCCGTGAAGTAGGCGGTGGCGGGACGGAGCGCCACCGCGGCCTCTGCCTTCGCGCCAGCCTCGGCGTTCAGGCGGGCAACGTGGTGGCGCTCAGCGGGATCCTCGATCAGATCCACCCCGGCGTTGAGCTGGCTCACCACGTCGAAGATCGCCTCGCGCAGCTGCTCCTGGGACAAGCTCCCCAGCAGGAGCCGGCCGATGCGCAGGTGGATGGCCTTTCGCTCCGCCTCGGAGATGAGAGCGTGAGCTGCCTGCTGGATACGGTCGTGGAGGAAGCGAGCCTGCTCCGGCCCTGAGCGCGCCAGCAGGCCTTCCTGGAGCGCGGGCTCGATTCCCTGCTCCACCTCCCCTACCTCCTTCATGTCAGCGAGGATGCCCAGCAGTGGAAGTGAGAAGACGTTGCCCACGCACGCCGCCAGCCTCAGCAGATGCTGTGTGCCGGGGGGCAACTGGCGCAGCTTGCCCACCATGAAGTCGACCACGTTGTCCGAGTAGCCCCGGGCCCGGACATCCTCGGCCTCCCACCGCCACCCTCCCCCTGGGGTGTGTACCAGCAGGCCGTCCTGGCTCAGCGTCACCATGAACTGAAGCAGGAAGAAGGGGTTGCCTGCTGTCTTCTCGTGCACCAGCGCCGACAGCGGGGCGACCACCTCCTCACGCGCGCCTGGGAGCGTGTCGGCCACCAGCTGCTCGGTCTGCTCCAGGCTCAGGGGCTCCAGCCGGAGGTCGGTCCTCTTCACTCCGGCCTTGCGCACCTCCTCCAACACCGCCACCAGCGGGTGCACGGCGCTCACCTCGTTGTCCCGGTAGGCACCGATCCACAGCACCGGGGGCGTCCCCGCCTGGGACAGCAGCTGCTGGATGAGCCGCAGGCTGGCCAGGTCCGCCCACTGCAGGTCATCCAGGAACACCACGAGCGGGTGCTCGGCGGTGGCGAACACCCCCAGGAACTGGCGGATTACCTGATGGAGGCGGTGCTGCACCTCGCCGGGGGACAGCTGCGGGAGCGGCGGCTGCCGGCCCACCACCACCTCCAGCTGCGGCACCAGGTCCACCAACGCCTGCCCCTGTCCCTCCCACACCCGGTTCAGCCGCTCGCGCCACTGCGCCAGCTCCTCGTCGGTTCCCGCCAGCAGGTGCTGCACCAGCCCGCGGATGGCTTGCACCAGCGTGGTGTAGGGAACGTCCCGCTGGAACTGGTCGAACTTCCCGCTCAGGAAGAACCCTCGCCGGTGCACCACCGGCTTGTGCATCTCGTGCACCACCGAGGACTTGCCAATGCCGGAGTAGCCGCTCACCAGGAAGAGCTCCGGCTTCCCACTGGCCATCATCCGCTCGAAGCCCTGGAGCAGGGTGGCCACCTGGGTGTCGCGTCCGTAGAGCCGCTGGGGCAGCTGGAACCGGTTGGGCACGTCATGCTCGCCCAGTGCGAACCCACCCGGCGCGCTCTGGCCTGACCCCTCACGGCACCGCTCCAGGTCCGCCTTGAGCCCCTCGGCGCTCTGGTAGCGCTCCTCGGCCACCTTCGCCAACAGCTTGAGCACGATGGCCGACACCGCCGCCGGCACCTGCGCGTTGAGCTCCTGCGGCGGCATGGGCTTCTGGGCCATGTGAGCGTGGAACCACTCCAGGGCATCTCGCCCCTGGAAGGGACGCCTCCCCGTCAGCAGCTCGTAGAGCGTCACGCCCAGGGAGTAGAAGTCCGTGCGGTAGTCCACCGCCCGGTTCATCCGCCCCGTCTGCTCGGGCGACATATACGCCAGCGTCCCTTCGACGAGGTGCGAGGGTGAGGCGTCCAGGTGCTCCACCTTCTGGAGCGTGGCCACTCCGAAGTCGATGAGGCGCCCCTCTCCGGACGGCTCGAGGATGATGTTGGAGGGCTTGATGTCCTTGTGGATGACGTTACGGCTGTGGACCTCTGCCAGGGTCGAGGCCAGGGAGATGGCCAGGGTCAGGAACCGGGAGAGCTCCAGCGGCTGGCCGACGAGCGTGGACAGGGACTCGCCCTGTACCTTCTCCAGCAGCAGCACGGGCCGCTCGCGGATCCGCTCGTAGGAATAGGGCCGGGCCACGCCCCGCACGTCCCGAAGCCGCTGCAGGATTGCGAACTCCCGCCGGTAGCGCTCGCTCTCGCTGAAGGTGGGCGCTGGCGCCAGGGGGGTCTTGATGATGACCGGCAGGCCGTCTGCCTCACGCACCGCCTGGAAGAGCATGTTCGAGCCTGTCCCTCGAATCGTGCCCACAACTCTGTAGCCTGGGAGGTCCAGCATGGAAGACAGACTGAAGCAGATCTACCTGCTGCTTGGTACTTCCATCCCGGGGAATCCTGTCAGGCTTAAATTGCACAGCAGCCCTACAACGGGCATCGCGCAAGCCCATGGGAGTCCTTCAGGTCCTCGTGCCACTCCGAGCGCAGGATACGAAGAGCAATGGCAGACGCCTGCGCCCCAGCCATGGACGTGATGCCATTCTTTCGATGTGTGCTCTGTGGCGATCGGCAGAGGAACCGCAGTCCATGAGCTACACTGGCGCAAGCCCAGACCGAGGAGCGCAGCAAAGCCATGGCACAAGGGAAGCACTCTCTCATCCAGGCAGAGACCGAAAGGGACCGCGCCTCGCCCGAACCCGCGAAGATGCTGGACACAAGCAACCGAGCAGGTGGGCAGCCTCAAGAGGCCGACACCCTGCTCCCCAATGCCACGCATTCCTCTGCTGCGCAAAAGCCGTCCTTCCCAGAGCCCATCTGGGAGCGCTACCAGCCGGTGCGCTTCCTCGGCCAGGGCGGCATGGGCCGGGTCTTCCTCGCCTATGACGTTCAGCTGCGCCGCAACGTAGCCCTCAAGTTCATGCGCGAGGCAACCCCTGACCTGGCGCGCCGCTTCATCTCCGAGGCGCGAGCCCAGGCCCGCGTGAAACACGAGCGCGTGTGCCAGGTCTATGAGGTGGGCGAGATCAAAGGGATCTCCTATATCGCCATGCAGTACGTGGAGGGGCCTCACGCGGGTCAGCTCGCACCCGACGTCACACTCGAGCAGAAGGTTCTCTTGGTGCGCGAGGCCGCAGAGGGCGTGCATGCCGCCCACCGGGCCGGCCTCATCCATCGCGATCTCAAGCCCTCCAACATCCTCGTGGAGCGCACCGAGGATGGGCGGCTGCTGCCCTTCGTCATGGACTTCGGTCTGGCACGCGACTTCCGGGAGCAACCGCTCGTCCCCGGTGCAGTGCAGGGCACGCCCTGCTACATGGCGCCGGAGCAGGCCCGGGGTGAGGTGAGCCACCTGGATCGGCGCTCGGACATCCACTCGCTGGGCGCCACCCTCTATTTCCTCCTCACTGGACACCCTCCCTTCTCCGGCAGCGACGAGCAGGAGGTGCTCCGCCGCGTCCAGTCCGAGCAACCCACCCCACCCCGGGCGCTCGACAAGAATGTGCCGGAGGATCTGGAAGCCATCGTCCTCAAGTGCCTGGAGAAGGAGCGCTCGGCCCGCTACGACTCGGCGCGCGCGCTGGCCGGGGATCTGGAGCGCTTCCTCAACGGCGAGCCGGTGCAGGCGCGCCCTGGCCCTTGGTACTGGCTGCGCAAGCGGCTGCGCAAGCACTGGCTCCTGGCCTCCGCGGGCGCCATCGCGCTGCTCACCCTGGGAGTGGCTGCGGGCTGGGTTCACCTGACAAAGCGCCAGGCCGCCGAGCGCGCGCGCCTCGCCCGCAGCCTCACCGAGCGCGTGGAGCACCTCGAAGCGCTGGCCCGCTACTCCGCGCTCTCGCGGTTGCATGACACGCGAGAGGACCGCAAGACCCTTCGGGCGCTGATGGCTGGGCTGGAAGCGGAGATCCCCCAGGGCGCAGAGCAGGCCGAGGGCCTCGGCCACTATGCGCTGGGGCGTGGCTACCTTGCCCTGGGAGAAGAGCAGAAGGCCCGCGAGCACCTCGAGGCCGCGTGGGAGCAGGGGTTCCGGGAGCCGCGGGCGGCGTACGCACTCGCGCGGGTGATGGGGGAGGCCTACCAGCAGCAGTACCTGGAGGCGCAGAGGCTGCGCAACGCCGGGCAGCGAGAGGCGCTGCTTCGCGACGCCGAGCGGCGCTACCGTGACCCGGCGCTCTCGTACCTCCAGCTGAGCAAGGGGGCCGTGGTGCCCTCGCAAGACTATGTCTCGGCGCTGCTGGCCTTCTACGAGGGCCGGCTCGATGAAGCTCTCGTTCGGCTGGATGCCATCGGCACCTCGTTGGCCTGGTTCTACGAGGCGCCCATGCTGCGCGGGGAGATCCTCCAGAGCCGGGCCCTCAAGCGCTGGAACGAGGGGGACCTCGAGGGAGCGCGCACGGACTTCGAGGCCAGCCGGAAGGGGTTCGCCGCCGCGGCCGCCACTGCTGAGAGCGAGCCTGCCGTGTACCGGTCCCTCTTACGGCTCGAGAGCGGCGCGATGACGATGGAGCTCTACAGCCGGGGCGATGTGATGCCACCCTACCACCGGGCCCTGGAGACGTTTGCTCATTGCGTCACCGCCGCGCCAGAGGACTACACGTGCCTGAGCCGGATCGCGCGCCTGCACCACCGCCTGGCCGAGTACAGGCTCAATCAAGGAGGTGAAGTCATGGAGCCAGCCGCCAAGGCAGTCGAGGCGGCGGAGCGGGCCCGGTCGGTGGATCCAACGCAGCCCGAGGCCCTGCTCAACCTGGCACGGAGCACCTGGCTCATGGCTCGGTACCGCTCCGTCCGTGGGGAGGATCCTCGCGAGCTGCTCAGCAAGGCCGCCGGGTACCTCGAGAGCCTCCCTCCAGAGCACCGGGACCACGCCTACCACGCCGATTACGGCCTGGTCTTCAAGACGTGGGCGGACCATGAGGAGCAGATGGGCGCGGACTCGTTTGCGAGCCGAGGCAAGGCCATCTCTGCCTTCCAGGCGGCCCTCGCTCTGGATGACCGCGTGCCGGAGGTGTGGATCAACCTCGGGATCGCCCTCCTGCTCCAGGCCTCCCTTCCCCCCAACGCGGAGGCAGAGCGCGATCTGGAGCAGGCCGCGGCGGCATTCCATAAGGCGCGGATCCTCAACCCCCAGCACGTGGTGCCGTACTTCTACGCGGGCCAGGTCCACGAGCAACTGGCCAGGCGGAAGAGAGATCGTGGCTCGGATCCCCGGCCGGATCTTGCGGACGCCCTGGAGCAGTACCAGCAGGGGCTCGCCATCAATCCCCAGCTGCCTCACCTGCACAACGGCACGGGGGTGGCGTTGATGCTGCAGGCGGAGGATGCCTGGCAGCGGGGAGACGATCCCCTTGCGCTGCTCGCCCGGGCCCGGACCTCCTTCGAGCAGGCCATCGCCGCTGCTCCAGGGCAGGGCTATGCCTATGCGAACCTCGGCTCCCTGTTCGCAAGGCAGGGCCGCTACCTGAGCAAGCGCGGGATGGATCTCCGCCCGAGCCTGCGTGAGGCCGAAGCCGCCCTGCAGCAAGCCCTCGAGCGGATGCCGGGCGCTTCATGGCTCCGGGGGCTGATGGGGACGGTGTACGCGCTGCGGGCAGGGTTCGAGTTGGACCATGGCGGCGACCCCAGGGCCGCGCTCGCGCGCGCCACGGAGGAGCTCCGCCTGGCGTTGGAGAAGAACACCCAGGATGCGGAGACGTGGCTGCAGCTCGGCAACACCCAGGGGCTCCGGGCTCGCTCCCGGGAGCGGCGCGGGCTGGGGAGGACCGAGGACTTCGAGGAGGCGGCGAAGTCCTTCGAGAAGGCCATCGAGTTGTCACCCCGCGAGCCCGAGTACCTCCTGGCATTCGGCCAGTTCAGCCATGTCTGGGCTGAAGGAGCAAAGCGATCAGGCCGGGAGCCTGGGCCGCTGCTCCAGCGCGGGCTCGAGCATGTCGAGCGAGCCCTGAAGCAGCGGCCCGGCTGGCCCGAAGCCCACGCGGTGAGGGCCGGCCTGCGCCTGGGCCTGGCCGGGATCGCCAGCCCTGAGGAGCAACGCACCTGGCGGCGCGAGGCTCTGGAGGAGCTGGCCCAGGCGCTCGCGAGCAACCCAAACCTCGAGAAGCAGTGGAGCGGTCTGCTGACTCAGGCGAGCCAGCTCAACGCAGGCCCTTAACCCATCGCTGGCATCACTTCGATCCATCCAGAGCTCGTTTTCTCGTCAACGAGCTGCGGCTGAGGCCCTGTCCTTTTTGCCAGGATCGTCAGAGCTCCAGAGCGTGCGTCAGAGGTGACCTTCATCGTGATGGTGGTCACGTTGGGGTTGACAACAATCCGATTTATTTCACTCACCCCTTCAGGAAGTTCACGGAACTCTGGCGTGGACAGAGCTGTGCTCCTGTGCACCTCAATCTCGAAGGTTTCTCCGACACGGACGCTGTACATCCCGGGTGTAAAGGTGGGCGGATTTTGACTGAGATGGATAACGATGTTTGCCATTTCTTCTCCGTGTTTGCACGAACCATGTCCGGGCCGCGTACGCATGAGGCTACCGGCAGGCGTTGTCAACGACGTAGGCCTGCGGCCGGGCGTTGTTGCGGAGGGAGTCCGCCAGGGTGTCGCTCGCCGGCTCGAGGTTGACGCTGGCAGGGATGGGAGGGCTGGCGACACACGGCGAGAAAAAATTCACGACGGCTGTGCCCTGGACGTGGGGCTGCCGGTTCTCGAGGCAGGCGCCCGTCACCGTCGTGCCGACCTCCAGGTTGTCGAGCTTTTTCCACACGTCCGAGTTCCCGCCGCAGGCGCCGCTCTGGCGAAGCGCGTCGGTCCGCGGGTTGTAGACGTTCGCGACCGCCAGGTACTGGCCGGGAGCACTGATGCGGTGGATCGAGTCATCATTCCAGAACTCGATCAGGTTGTTGTAGACGTAGAGGTTCGCGCCGCCGGTGGCGGGCCCCTCCACCTTGGGGCAGCGCGCCCCGGAGTTGAGGCAGCGGTTGTGGTGGAAGTCCGCCCGCTGGGCGTTCAGGATGACCGCCTGGTACTGGCGCTCGAACAGGTTGTAGCTCATCGTGACGAAGTCGTTGATCGGCGCGTCCATCTCGACGGCCACATCACGGAACCGCGCGAACCGGTTCTGGTGCAGCCAGATGTGGGTCGAGTTTGAGATGTGGATCGCCTCGCTCCCCTCGGCGTCCTCCCTCCAGAGCTCGTTGCCATCGTCGAAGTTGACGTTCATGACGATGAGCTGGGTCTTCCCGTCGAAGACGAGCGCCTGGACTCGATGCGTCGAGCTGGAGTTCGTCTTGATCCGGACCGGAGGCGCGCCGCTCACGCGCCCGTCGAGGGTCTTGCGGCTCTTGACGAGGATCGAGGATTTCACCGTGATCGACTCGCCGGCGAGCGCCGGGTCGAAGCGGATCCAGTACGGCTGCGCCGACTCGAGCGCGTGGCGCAGCGTGCCGGGCGAGCCGTCGTCAGAGGTCTTGTTGACGACGTACACCAGGGCCTCCGCGCCGGCGCCGACGACGTTGGCGTCGAGGGCGAACCCCGTCCTGTGCGCGAGCAGGGCGTCGTAATTCTGACTCTGCGCGGTGTAGGGCTGCTCGCCGCCGACGAGCGAGGCCTCCTGCTGAAGCAGCTGCGACTCGCCGGGTTGCTCGTCGAGAGAGCCGTAGCGGCGGTCCTCCTGGGAGGCACCGCACGCAGTAAGGACCACCGCCCCACACCAGAGCCCCACTGCAGCGTTGAAGACGCGCGAATTCTTCTTGTTCCAAGACATCATTTCTCTCCTCATCGTCCGGTGCTCAGAGCGCCGGGGATCGGCGCTCGTGAAGGCGTACCCGTTCACGGGTATGCGCTTGTTTTGGGGCTCCCGGACTTCGGCTTGAGCGCCCCGTGCAGGGCTTCAGCAAGCAGCAGGCCAACATGGAGCCTGCTCTGAGGGCACGCCCATCGTGCCGCATGGGTGTGCCGACAGCACGAGCGGGTGTGCCGGAGCGTGCCGGCCGGCACAGCCACCGGCACGAAGCGGCTCCATGGAGCATTCCCCACCCCGGTCAGGGAAGGGATGCGTCAAGGCCCAGCTCGCGCACGCGGCGCAGCAGCCCCCGCTTGGAGACCTCCAGGCGCTGCACCATGGACTCAAGGTCTCCCTGGCACTCGTGGAAGCAACGGGTCACTTCTTCCGGGCTCAAGTCCTTGGAGGTGCGGACGTGGGGGCTCCGCTCAATCAGGTCATAAAGCGAGGCCCGGGAGATGCCCAGCCGGCTGGCCGCGGCCTTGAGATCCCAGCCGCTCTCGCGCAGCGCGGACAGCAACTCCTGCCCCCCGACCTCTGAAGCCTTGCGCCGGGGAGTACCGGGGGCAGCTCGTGCTTCGGGCAGAGCTGGGGCCAGGGCCTGGCTGGACATGGGGACAGCTCCCCCCTCCAGTTCCTGCTCCAGCCGGGGATCGGCCTGCAGGCAGGGCTGGCCCCGGCTGCGGACGACGAGCTGCCGCGCCAGGTTGCGGAGCTGGCGGATGTTGCCGGGCCAAGCGTAGCGCACCAGCCGCGCTGCCAGGGAGGCCGGCAGCCAGGGTGCTGCCTGAGGATTCTCCTGCTCTAGCCGCCACGCCTCCCCCGTCACCTCCAGCTCCTGGCGGGCGAAGGAGAGGAAGAGCGGACCAATGTCCTCGCGGCGCTCGCGCAGCGGCGGGACGTGGATCTCGTAGCCCGCGAGCCGGTGCAGCAGAGGCGCCTTGAAGAGCCCCTCCTGGATCTGCTCCTCCAGGTTGGCATCCGTGGCGGCCACCAGCCGCACGTCTACTGGCACCGGCGCGTGGCCGCCCACGGGGTAGACTTCCCGCGTCTCCAAGACCCGGAGCAGGAGGACTTGGACCTCGGGAGAGGCCTCGCCCACCTCGTCGAGGAAGAGAGTGCCGCCGTGGGCTGCCTGGAAGAAGCCCTCGCGGTCCTGGTTGGCGCCCGTGTAGGCCCCCCGGCGCGCGCCGAAGAGCTCCGCAGCGGCCAGCTCCTTGGGAAGGGCGCCCATGTTGACGCTGACAAAGCGGCCCCGGTGGCGTGGGCTGCGCTGGTGGAGGGCCCGGGCCACCAGCTCCTTGCCTGCGCCTGTCTCGCCCCGGATGAGCACAGGCATGTCCAGGTCCGCTACGCGAGCGATGTCCTCGCGCACCCGACGCATGCCGCCGCTCTGGCCCACCATGCCCAGATCCTCTCCCGGAGCAGTCTCGCCAGGGGTCCGGTGCAAGAGCACTACCACGCGCTCGGAGAGTTCCAGGGGTACGCCTCGCTCCAGCGCCTCCAGCGGCAGCTCCCGCTCCGTCAGCAGGGGCTCTCCCGCCACCACGACACGCAGCCCGCTCTCACTGGCTCTCAGCCGCACGCCTCCGCCCGGCATGGGCTGGAGCCACAACGGCTTGCGGCTGAGGAAGGGATCCGCCAGGGGCCGTCCCATCGCCTGGCCGGGACGGCCGAAGTCCGGGGAACTGCGCGACACGGAGGCCTCCTGGCCCACCTCCAGCTCCTCGAGCAGCACCCGCTCGCCCGCGCGGCGGGCCATCGGATGAGAGACGATGGTCAGGGCCAGCACGGGCCGCGCGGACGCCAGCCCATGGACGGGTGCGTCCCTGTCGATCGTGGAGACCTCTACGAGCGGCTTCTCGGACATGGAGGTTGCGGGCCTTCGGGATGAGCAGCGAAGGCGTGAACGGTACTACACCCTCCAAGGCGCTGCCTGTTGGGCAGGTGCTCGGCCAGTGGCACCGACAGTGGCAGGCTGACGTGCAACGGCACCGCGACCTACTGTCCCACTGCGCCTGATTGCTCAGCCAACGGAACCTGGAACTTGGCATGCAGCTCGGATCCAGACTGCATCACCTGCGTGGACGGCGCTTTCTGCGTGAGAGCAAGGCCGCGTCGCGCACAGGATCCGGGAAGCCGAGGACCTGTGCGGCGGCGGCCGACCAGTAGTTCAACCACCCAAGGCGATATCGGCCCCCGCCATCACGGCTGAGTCCAGTGGCAGTTCTGCATGGACTTGTAGCGGTTCCATTCCGAACCCGCGTCCGCCACGCTCGCCTCCTCCGCCCCCGCTCAGCGGTCCTCCGGGCTCAACATGCGGTCTGTGCCGCCTATACGTATGGGTCTCGGCCTGTAGGCCCCTCGAGGACATCGCCGCCGTCGCCCCACGGGATATCTGGGTGGTGGGCACTGACATCGTGGTTCACTTCCCGTCCATGCCCGTCTCCTTCCTCCGCCACGCGTTGCTCCTGGCCCTCCTCGCCGGCTGTCGGACGACTTCGCCAACCCCTCCGCCACCGGATCCCCAGGTCGAGGAGCTGCTTCAGCTGCTCCGGGCGGAGCCTGGCGATGTCATGGCCATGTACGACCTGGCCGCTCGCTACGCCGTGCTGGGGGAGAAGGACGCGTCCCTGCGGTGGATCGAGCGGCTCGCGGAGCTGCGCTGGAGCTTCGCGCTCGAAGACGCGGACTTCGGAGCGCTCGCCCAGACGCCGGAGTACCGCGCAGTCGCAGCCCGGATCGCCGCCTTCCACCCCGAGGTGGCCCGCAGCCGTCCCCTCTTCACCCTCGCACAGAGGGATCTCATCCCCGAGGGCATCACCTACGATCCGAGCACCGACACCTTCTTCGTGAGCAGCCTCCGCAAGCGAAAGGTCGTCGCAGTGGCCCGGGATGGCCAGGTACGTGACTTCACGGCCTCGGGGCAGGACGGCCTCTGGGGCGTGGTCGGCATGAAGGTGGACGTCGCGCGCCGTCAACTCTGGGTGGCCAGCTGCACCAGCAGGAGCATGGAGAACGCGAGGCCGGAGGAGCGCGGACGCACCGGGCTCTTCCAGTACGAGCTGCGCTCCGGCGCATTGCTCCGCAAGATCACCCTGGACAACAAGCCTCGTCCGAACCTGCTCAACGACATGGCGCTGAGCGCGTCGGGAGATGTCTTCGTGACCAACAGCGAGAGAGGAGGGGTGAGCGTCCTGCGCGCGGGAGCAGAGGCGCTCGTGCCGCTCGTGCCCGAGGGGACGCTGCCCTACCCCAATGGCATTGCTCTCACGGAGGATGGGGCTCGGCTCTACGTGGCACACTCCCGCGGCATCGCCTCGGTGGATCTCTCGACAGGGCAGCACACCCCTGTGCAGGCACCCTCGGGCACGCTGCTGGCGGGCTTCGATGGGCTCACCCTCTACCAAGGGAGCCTGCTCGGCGTGCAGAACGGCCCTGGACGCGGGCGCGTCGTCCGCTTCCATTTCGGCGCGGATCCCACCCGTGTGGAGCGCGCGGAGATCCTCGAATCAGGCAACCCGCTGTTCAACATGCCCACGACGGGCACGGTGGCGGGCGACACCTTCGTGTACATCGCCAACAGCCAGCTCCGCAGGAGGGGCCCCAAGGGCGAGCTCCTGCCCGCGGCGCAGCTTGACGAGACCGTGCTGCTGCAAGTCCAGCTCCAAGAAGCGGAGGCGCGCCCTCCGGGGGGCTCAGCCCGCGGCGCCGGGCTCGAAGCGCGTTAGGAAGACCTTTCATGACAGCGCGGACCCACAAAAAGAGCCCGAAGAAGATCGGAAAAATCGCCGCGGGAAGATCCTCGCCCGGCCTCGTTCCCTGGGTGCATGCCCCTTCAAGCGGGTAGCGAGTAGCCCTGAGCGCGCCGGAAAGGCACGCGGAGGAACGACATATGATGAGGAACAAGAGGCCCTGGATCGCTGCTTTCGCACTCTCCCTCGCAGGCTGCGGGGTGGGGGATTCCCAGCCGGACACCCTGGCCAAGGCGCCGCAGAGCATCGATCAGCAGATGGTGAGCAAGCTGGCCATCCCGCTCGAGGAAGTGCCGCGGGAGTTCCACCGCCGGGCGGCGCAGCTCCTCGAGGACGTGCGTGGCTCCGAGAGCGCACCCACCTGGGAGACCGCCATCCTGTCTCCCTCTGTCCAGCCGCTGTACCGGCCGGACATGACGAGCGTGGCCTACTACGAGTTCCGTGTGCTCGTCCGCCAGCAGCCCATGGGCTTCATCATCGTCTCCGCGGGAGACCATGACTTCCCCATCGCTCACTGGAACTTCCAGGGGCTCTCGCCCACCGAGACCCTGCTCCAGAAGGCCGGCAGCACGGCCACCACCTTCTACAAGGTGGACTCCCTCTCCTATGTGGCCGAGAGCCCCGGGGGCGAGATGCTGGCGAACATCGGCGGCCTGCCCAACCGCATCATCGGGCAGGATCCCTCCTGGCTCGACCGCACCTTCACGCCGACAGATGTCCAGTGGGTACCGACGGTAGGGGTCGCCGATGACAGCGCGGCGACGAGCGGCGTGGTTCGCGAGGAGGTCAGCGGCCCGAGGATTCCCACCGAGTCCATCAAGCTGACCGGCTGGAGCTCGTGGAAGGAGCTCAAGACGTACTACCGTGAGTCCTACGGCACCATGGCTGAGTCGCTGAGGCGCCAGGCCGCGGAGGAGTGGGAGACGGAGAGGCTGGCGCAAGAGCCGGGCGAGGGGCTCGTGGTCGGCAGCCCCCTCGAGCTGGCGCTGCTGTATCCCCAGGCCAGGTTCCAGCTGAGCGGAGAGGGCGCTCAAGTGGTGAGGCCCGAGCTGGTGACCACCCCCTCCGGCAGCCAGCTGCTGGTGCTGACGGCGTTCGATGCCACGCCTGGCACGGAGACGCCGCTGATGGTGACGCTGAGCTACGGCAATGGCGTCGTCGAGACGCATCGCTTCGTGGTGCTGGCGCGCGAGGATGTGGGGACGACGCAGGAGCCTGAGGCGGATGGCTCGAAGTCCGCTGCCTCGGAGGGTGTGCACTGGACGGAGATGGGGCAGCTGGGGGCCTGGAGCCCTTGGACCCAGTACTTCGCCGGCACCCACGACCAACAGCGCCTTTACGGGCAGATCTCCGCCGGCACTTCGCCGAACAGCTCCTCGTGCGCCAGCGGCTGCGGCGCCACGGCCTGGGCGATGCTGTTCGGCTGGGGTGACAAACAGGCGGCGCTGGGCAACGCGCCCTGGCCCAAGCGCTGGGGCATGTACCGGGTGAACGGCGGCTACGGCAGCAATGCGACGGCGCCCGTGAACCAGGACACCGGCGTGCGCAACATGACCTGGGAGGTGCGTAACCGTGTCAACACCTTCTGCTTCAACGGGCAGGGAGCCACCGCTCCGTGGAACATGAGCAATGCCAACGGCTACCTGACGAACCGCTCGGGCGCGACTGTGTCCACCCACTACAACATCCTGGGCATCCACGAGACTCGGCTGCGCAACAAGGCGAGTAGCTCCATCAAGGATCGCAAGGTGCCGGCCATCATCGGCACCGGCTGGCTGACGCACTACCCGCTGGCCTACGGCTACCGGTGGCGCAGCCGCACGGTGAGGAAGTGCGTCCTCTTCGTCTGCTGGAACAAGACCGAGACCCAGCGGAACTTCTACGTCAACCAGGGTTGGTACGGCAACGACAACGGTTGGGTCGGCTCGGGCACGTGGTTCGCGGGCCAGCTCTACGCGAACTGAGCCTCGGCGCGTCAGCAGTACGGAGGGCTCCACGGAAGCGTGGGTCCCTCGGCTGTGCGGTGCCCGCTTTGCTCAGCTTGCTCAACCCATGGAACACCATGGTGGAGCCCAGCGACAGCCGGGGCGGCACCAGGGCCGCTGTCGTCATAGGACGCTCCCCCCGAAAAGCAGGAGACGGTGAAGGAGCAGGGCCCCTCTTTCTCCAACAGCCGCAGCACCCGGTGGCCTACCACCCTCAGCAGCCGCTCCACCTCACCTTGTGCTTCCGCCTTGCTGCGAGTTCGATTCCCGCCGCCTCCGATCGAAGCACCCCTTTGCGGAGAGCGGGCTAGCGGTGATGTGTCTCCGGGGAGCTGGACGCGCGCAAGCGCAGGGGTGAATCTCGGCCCATGGCGATGAAGGGCGCCCAGTAGTGGGGGTGAGGTTGGGTCCGCCGCAGCTCGCGCATCGCCTCGCGCAGGGCGGTGGCACGGCCCTGCCCCGCCAACAGGTTGCTGTAGTAGGCCTCCATCAGCGCGCGGGTCGTCTCGTCGTTCACCTTCCAGAGGCTCATCACGACTGTCTCCGCTCCCGCCACGACGAAGGCCCGGCGCAGCCCGTACACACCCTGGCCGAGCTTGACGTCGCCTCGGCCCGTGTCACAGGCGGAGAGGACGACCAGCTGTGTACCCCACAGATCCAACCCTGCCAGCTCCAGGGCCGTCACCAGAGCGCTGTCGCGTGGGGGTGAGCCTGCGCCAGCGGCGTGGGGTTTCTGGGCCCGCCCACCCACGAGGATGAGCCCAGAGCGAAGAAGCGGATCGGGAGGGCGATGGGCAGGAGCCCCCTCCTCCAGGGCACCGAAGTGGCCGACTGTGCGGGAGTCCTCGGGTGCAGGGACATCCTCGAGGAAGAAGCCGTGGGTGGCGATGTGGAGGACAGCGGGGGTGGGCAGGTGCAGCAGTCGCTCCTTGGTTGCCTCGGGGCCGAGAAAGACCTGGGCCTTGGGCAGGAGGCGCTGAATGGCCTCAGCCTCCTGGCGGGTACCCGGCAGTGGTGCCCAGGGGCGCTCAGCGAGCTCGGCGCGCAGCGGGGAGAAGACATGCTCCACGGAAGCGGAGCGTGCTGCCGACAGCTCAGCGCCTCCGGAAGAGGAGGGGGGTGTTGGAACGGGGGTGCTGAAATCCGGATCCGCCAGGACGACCACCGAGCCGTGGGAGGCCTCCGCATGGGGACGCGGCAAGAGGTCCTTGCCTGAGGTGAGATAGATGAAGTCGTAAGAGTCGACGAGGAATTGCTCGCCATCATGCAGGGCGGCGAAGGGAACGAGGCCGAGCTGGCCATCGGGCGAGAGGAAGAGCCGGTGAGTGCCGCCGGGGAGCGGCAGCAGAGGCTGGAAGGCCAGCTGGTAGAGGGCCAGCGCGGAGGCCTGGAAGGCGGCGTCGCGGCGGGCCAGTGCATCCCTCAGTCCCGAAGCGGCACGGTCAATGGGATCGGCAGGTCCCAGGTCGAGCGCCCGGATGTGACCATTGGGAAAGAGCACCATCGCCAGGTAGCGCTGCTCACGCGGGACCTCTGACACGGGCGTCCCAGGCTTCACGAGGAGCGAGCGCTCCGTATAGGCAATGAACTCAACGAGGGCGGCATCCTTGGGGAGGGCCATGGCAACGTGGTTGACAATCCTGGAGAGCGCAGGGAGCGCAGCGAGCGCACGCAAGGGAGCAGAGCGCTGAGCGAGATCGGCCTCGAGAGCCTCGTCTCGGGTGGCGAGCGCATCGACGCGCTGTTGGTACTCAGCCAGCGTCTGCGTGCCGGGGCCTTGGAGTACCAGCGTGGCAAGCTGGCCGCGCAGCTCCCGCAGCTGCTTGAAGATGTCACGATCCAGGCGCCCCAGGCTGCGGTAGACGGCATGGGAGGTGTTCGCCAGCTCCCCGACAGAGCGGCCTTTGAGCAGGAACACGACGCTCAGGACCAGCCGCCGCACGTCCTCGTTCTCCGGGTAGGCGCGCAGGAGGGAATAGAGGAGCTCCTCGTCGGTCCGCAGCTGCTCCAGGAAGCGGGTCAGGCGGAGTTCGGAGAAGGAGAGCGCCTCCTGACGCAGCCGCCGCTCGGAGATGGAGAAAGCCTGGGTGAAGAGCGACACGGCGTCTGGGAGACGATGCTGGGCCAGGTAGAACTGGGCGAGGTGGTTGAGCGTGGGAACCATGCTGGGATGGTCCTTGCTGAAGGCCGCTTCCCGAATCGCGCGCGCGCGCTGAAGCAGCGGCTCGGCCCGAGCATAGAAACCCTGGGCATCATAGAGACTGGCGAGGTTGTTGAGCGAGGCGGCGACGTCGGGGTGAGACTTGCCCAGGGCCGCTTCCCGGATCGCGAGCGCGCGGACGTAGAGCGGCTCGGCCCGGCGATATAACCCTTGCGAGTAGTAGAGGTTGGCGAGGTTGTTGAGCGACTGGGCGACGTGGGAATCGTTCTTGCCCAGGGCCGCTTCCCAGATCGCGAGCGCACGCTGATGCAGCCGCTCCGCCCGATCAGGCATTCTCTGGGCGTAATAGAGGTTGGCAAGGTTGTTGAGCGAGGCGGCCACGTCGGGATGGCTCTGGCCGAGGAGCTCTTCCCGAATCGCAAGTGCGCGCAGGTAGAGCGGCTCGGCCCGAGCGTACGACGCCTGGGAGTAATAGACGTTGGCGAGGTTGGTGAGCGAGGCGGCGACGTCGGGGTCGTTCTGCCCCAGGGCCTCTTCCCGGATCGCGAGTGCTCGCCGATGCAGCAGCTCCGCCTGGGCAAGCTCCCCTTGAACGCCGTGAAGAATGCCCAGCAGATCCAGCGAATTGGCAACTGCTGGATCGACGCTGCTGTCCAGCACCGCTTCCGCTAGCGCCAACGCCTGCTCGCCTTGCGTCACCGCGGCGTCGTACTGGCCCGCGTGATAGAGCTCTACCGCCTTGTCATAGGCCGCTTGCACTTCCAGCAACAGGGTGTCGAGTCCCTCCGCTCCGGCCGCCGCTTCCGCCGCGCAGCAGATGATGGCGACCGTCATCCACGTGAGAGCCTGCCTCACTCGTCCCCCCTTCGAAGCGGTGCACCAGGCGGGGCGCGGTAACAAGCCGCGCCCCGCCTGAGCGTGATCCAGGCTGTTACGGAGCGAGGAGGGAGACCGGACCGGCCGCGTCGGCCTGCTCGGTGTCACCGATGTTCTGGGTGTTGCCGTAGCCGAGCTGACCGTCGGCACCCCTGCCCCAGCAGCGCACCCCGCCCGTGGTCAGGAGCGCGCAGTTGTGGTTGGCGCCCGAGGCCAGGCGAACCACCGAGGCGCCCAGCTGCACGGTGGCGAGGACGGGCGGGGTGGTGTTGGGGACGGTAGGCGGCGCATCCCGCAGGACGGCATCGCCCAAGCCGAGCTCGCCGTTGCGGTTGTCACCCCAGCAGACCACCGCCCCAGTGTCGAGCGTGGCACAGGTGTGGTTGGCGCCAGTCGAGATCTGCAGTGCGACGCGGCCCGCGCCGAGGTTCACGTCGCCGTACGTGGTCTGGAGGCTGTAAGGCGTCTCGCTGGCGATGTCACCCCAGTTATTGAACGAAACCGCGGTGGTGTAGAGCTCAGGGATACCGAGCTGGCCGTAGTTGTTCTGGCCCCAGCAGCGCACCGCACCGTTGGTGAGCAGCGCACAGGTGTGGTTGGCGCCGGCGGCGAGCTGGCGGACGGTGGCGCCGTTGAAGTTGAGGTTGGTCGTCAGCGGGATCTCGTTATCGCCGATGTCGTCGCTGCGGCCGTAGCCCAGCTGGCCCTCGAGGTTGCGGCCCCAGCACCGCACGTTGCCATCCCGAAGAAGGACACAGGTGTGCTCGTCACCGGCGACGACGTCTGCCACCAGCGCGCCGCCGAGGATCACGTCACCCACCGTGTAGGGCGCCTCGTTGTCACCAATGAAGGGGTTGGTGATGGTGAAGCTGCCGTAGCCCAGCTGGCCCCGGCTGTTCTGGCCCCAGCACCGCACATTCCCGGTGTCGAGGACCGCGCAGGTGTGCTTGCCGCCCACCGCGATCCGGCTGGAGTTTCCGCCCACGTTGACGTAGCCGTAGCTGGCCACCGACTCATTGTCGCCCACGGCCGCGGTGGTGTTGTAGCCCAGCTGCCCCTCGAGGTTGCGGCCCCAGCAGGCCACCTGGCCATTGTCGAAGAGCGCGCAGGTGTGCTGCGTGCCCGTGTCCATCTGGAGGGCGCGCTCGAGGCTCGGGATGGTGCCCGCGGTGTAGGGCAGCTTGTCGGCCGTGCTGCCGTAGGTCGTGGTGTTGCCATACCCGAGCTGGCCCTCATTGCCGCGGCCCCAGCAGCGCATGCCGCCGGTGGTGAGGCGCGCGCAGCTGTGCGTGCCGCCCGCCACCACGCTGGCCAGGCCGCCGACGTTGGTGACGTCGACGATGAGGTCGGACTGGGCGAGGAACTGGTTGACCGGCAACGTCCAGTTGAGCGTGGTGGTGCCGTTGTCGGCATCCGTCACGACCAGCCGGATGGTGCCCGAGACCGGCGTGTCGTAGTTCAACAGGACGCTGGACCGGGTGGTGCTGTTCGTGAAGCTCAGCTCGGGGGTGTAGGTCGCAGCCGGAAGGAACGCCCAGCTGTAGGTGAGCAGGTTCTGATCCGTCGGCCGGTCGTCGCTGACCTCGGCGCTCCACTCGATGCTCGAGGTGTTGGGGATGCGGCGGGCGACGAGGTTGTTGATGATGGGGCTGAACTGGACGCGCAGCTGGGTGCCGCTGGTGCTGGGCGTCTGGCCCACTTGCAGCACCCGGGTGGAGAAGTTCGACTGGATGCGAGTGCCGCGCGGGTTCTCGATCTGGATCGTGTGCTCGAAGACCTGCTCGGTGCTGAGCACCGGGGCGGTGTACTGGAAAACGAGCGAGCCCGAGGTACCGGCCAGGGTGATCTGGCCCGTCTGCGGGAAGATCTCACCGCCGTTGGGGCCCGCCGTTGCCGAGAAGCGGATGACCTCGCCGGAGGCTCCCTCGACGCCCACGGTGATGCTGCCGCTGCCGCCTGATGACAGCTCGGTGGGAACACTGATTCGCGAGATGCGCGGGATGACCAGGGTGCTGTTGTTGTCCACGGGATTGAGCCCGATGGTCACCGTGGTGTTGACGCTGGTGAGCGTCTGCTGCTGCACCCCGGTGAACAGCGCGGTGCCGCCCGTGTTGAACGCAGTGCTGCGGAACTCGAGCATCACCGCGCGCGGCAGGAAGGGCAGCGTTGCGCTCCAGATGCCGTCGTTGCCGCGGACGAGCTCGGTGTTGCGGAAGATCACTCGGTTGGGGTTGGCCGTGACGTTGGTGATGTCGACCAGGATCCTCGCCACGTCGGTGATGGCGGCGCTGGCCGTGCGGTCTGACTGGGCGCTGCGCAGGCTGCTGGAGCTGCGTTCCCCGATGGAGGCTCCTTCCAGGGGAAGGGCGACCGCGAGGCGCACGTCGGCCACCTGCTCTTCCTCATTGGCATTGGCATGGGTACCACAGCCGCCCAGCGGGACCGCGAGGGAGACAATGAACACGGTTTGAAGCAACCAGAGACACGCTCTTTGCATGACTTCATCCTCTTGAATTGAGTTTGGGGATTCGGCGTTGCTCCCAGGCAACATCCGAGCCAACCCCCGGTGCCTGGACAGAGCGCCACGAAGCACGGGGGCTCAGTTCAATTCTCAGACGGCCCACTCAGGGCGGACGGCCAGGGGCCGCCCTCCAAGTCCCAGTGAAAACAAGGGCTCAATGGCTGTTCAAGGCTTGAACCGGGATGGACAGAATCTGTCCTTTCGAGCACTCCCGTTTTCCTGCCTTCTGTCGTAATCAGCGGACACAGGGCTTGTCGGGCTGACGCTCCGCGTTTCCGTGCACTCAGACCGCACTGCCCGTACGACTGGTCCGCACCCCGCAGAGAGATTGCATCATTTTCCACCTCGCCGGCTCACTCCCTTCGAGAGGACGAGGTACGCATGGCACGGAGCCCCCACAATCGAGCTCTTTCTTTGTTCCTGGCTCCCATGGCTGGGGAGATTCCCTTCGAGCTGCGGCTGGACGAGGCGCGCATGCGCTTCGAGAGGGGCAAGGGAGCCAGTCAGTCCATGGCCGCGCTGGAGGTGGCGCTCCTGGCCTCCCTCATGGGAGAGCGGGCCGAGGCGGAGTCCTTCCTCCTGCGAAGCCGCTCCCTGGCTTCATTGGAGTGGGTCGAGCTGGCCTCGGCCCTGGTGCTGATCGAGGCCGGCTACCCCTCACGCGCCGAGGGGGCTCTGGAGCGTGCCGAGGTCGAACCCGACACCCAGGAGCAGCCCGAGATCCGGGCGCTCTCGCTGGTCCTCCATGCCCAGGTCTTGCTGTTGGAGGGCGAGGGGCTCCCGGCCGTGCGCGCGGCCCAGGAGGCGCTCGAGGAGCTCCCCCTCGAGGCGGACGGGACGCCGCTGGCGGTTCATGCACACCTGGTGGCCGCGGAGTGTCTCCTGGCCTCGGAGCAGAGCGAAGAGGCCCTGGCGTTTCTCGATCGGGCCGTGCGAATGCAGGGGTGCACCGGGCTGCTCGCAGCGCGCGCGGAGGTGCTGCAAGCCCGGGTGGGGCTGGCCCGGGGGAGCCCCCGTCCGGAGGTGCTCCGCGGCATCCTGAATCGAGCCATTGAGCGGCTCGAGAGGCTGGGTGCTCCCAGGCAGCGAGCCCTGGCCTATATCGTCTACGCCCACGCCGTGGCGGCGGACCAGACCGACGTGCCCACGCATTGGCTGGTACAAGCCCAGCCCTTGCTGCTCAAGGTCGGCACCGCAGCGGATCTGCGGCAGCTTCGTCATGCCTTCCGAGAGCTCAGCCCTTCCAAGAGCCAGTGGAGGGGCGACTCGGATGTCTTCTCGGTGATTGAGCAGCTGCGTGAAAGCCGGGCCCGGCTGCGGGACACCCTGTCGGCTCAGCGCGATGCCCGCGCCACCACGGCCCGGATGACTCCCGTCCCGCTGCCGCTCGTGAAGGTCGCTGACGAGTCATTGGAGTCGGTCCAGCTCGCGGAGGATGCGCTCATCGGGACGTTGGAGCACACCCTGCTCGACCGGGAGCGCCTGGGCCTGCTGGTGGTGGTCAGCCAGCAGCTCTTCGGCATCGAGGCACTGGAGGAGCTCCTGGCGGCGATCTCCCGGCTGGCCATGGGGCTCTTCCCTGCCGCGGTCGCCGGGCTCGTGGAGGTGGACGGCACGGGAGGATGGCAGTGGCTCCAGAAGGGAGTCGTCACCCCGGAGGTGCCGCCCGAGCGCCTGCGCGAGACGGTGGTGTCCGCGCTTCAGCAGAACGCTCCCCAGCTCATCGCGGACAAGGCCCGTGGGATGTCCTTCCCGCGCTCCTTCGAGCACCTGGCCCAGAGCAGGTGCGCCGTCATTCCCCTTCCCTGCCAGGAGCGGCGCATCGGCCTGGTGATCGAGCTGGCCGCGGGGCAGGCCTCGCTCTCCGAGCAGGATCTCGAGCAGCTCACCCTCTTCGGCTCCCTCTGCGGGGCAGCCCTCTCCCGAGCCATCTCCAGCATCGCGCTCTGCCGGGCGGCGGCGCGTGATGCCGCGACGCTGGCGGCCATCCGTGACGGTCTCCTCACCTTGAGCCGGGACGGCGTCGTTCACACCCTCAACCAGGGTGCCGCGCGCATGCTCCGGGTCCAGCAGGAGCAGGTGATGGGCCGCCGCCTCTCGGAGCTGGCGGCGCTCGCGCCCCTGGCGGAGGTGCTGGGGACGGGGAAGTCGCTCGTGGGAGAGATCGTCGTGCTCCCCCATGGAGAGCTGGTCGTGCGCTCCCAGATGTACGAGGCGGGAGTCGTCGTCACCCTCCAGGAGCTCGCCAGCGCGCAGCGGCTGGCTCAGAAGGTCGTCAGCGCCCAGGCGCGCTTCACCTTCGAGGATCTCATCGGGGAGGATCCCGCCTTCCTCGCGTGCCTGGAGGATGCGCGCCTGGCGGCCCGCTCGGATGTGCCCATCCTCATCACCGGAGAGAGTGGCACGGGCAAGGAGATGCTCGCCCAGGCCATCCACCAGGCCTCGCCCAACGCCGCGTTTGCCTTCATGGGCATCAACGTCGCAGCCTTCCCCCGAGAGCTGCTGGAGAGCGAGCTGTTCGGCTACGAGCGCGGAGCCTTCACGGGAGCGCGGGCCGGAGGCAACCCCGGGAAGTTCGAGCTGGCGGATCGGGGGACGTTGCTGCTCGATGAGATCGGCGACCTGCCGCTGGAGATGCAGGTCAAGCTGCTGCGCGTGCTGCAGGAGCGCGTGTTTCAGCGGCTGGGGAGCTCGCGCGATCTTCCCGTCCTGGCGCGGGTGGTGGCCA
This sequence comes from Hyalangium sp., assembly GCF_035629615.1. GTDB lineage: Bacteria > Myxococcota > Myxococcia > Myxococcales > Myxococcaceae > Hyalangium. Next base: position 27,721 of record NZ_DASPHO010000809.1, read on the forward strand.
CCACCCATCGGGATCTGGATCGCGCGGTGGAGGAAGGCAGCTTCCGGCTGGATCTCTTCCACCGCCTGCGGGTGGTCCACCTGCGCCTGCCTGCCCTGCGGGAGCGGCGAGGCGACATTCCCCATCTGGTGGCCTACCACCTGCAACGCTATGCCTCGCGCCTCCAGCGCCGCCCCCTCCAGGTGGCTCCTGAAGTCATGGCCGCCCTCGTGGCGTATGACTGGCCCGGCAACGTCCGGGAGCTGGCGAACCTGCTGGAGGGCGCGGCCAGCCTTCTGCCCGGCGATCAGGACACGATCGTCCGGACGCCTCTGCCCATCGAGCAGGCGCTCCAGCGCCGAGATTCCCAGCGGGCTCCAGCGGACCCTTCCGAGGTCTTCCTGGAGAAGGATCGGGTGCCTTCCATCGAGGAGGTCGAGCGCCGCGCCTTCGCGCATGCCCTCCGGCACTGTGCTGGCAACGTCGCCAAGGCGGCCAAGGCGCTGGGGGTGGCCAAGGGGACCTTCTATAGCAAGATCCGGCGCTATGGCCTGCTCATGCAGAAGCAGGAGCACCCCACTCCTGCGCCGATAGAGAGCCAGAGCCCCTTCAGGAAGCTGCTGAGCTGAGGATGAACGCCCGATGAAGAACGTGCCATCGCAGGGGAGAACATGAGCACTCTCGAGCAGCGACCGAGGCTATGGAAGCCATCTTGGCGTGCGCTCTGCCTGCTCCTGGGGCTTGTCTGGGTCGGGTGCGGCAAGCCTCCCGCTGATGACATGGAGCAGAGCGTCTCGGACCGCTCCGCCTCGCTGTCTTCCACCTTGGAGGGTGAGTGGAGTCCGACAGGAGGCATGGCCAGTGGCCGGCTTCTGCACACCGCGACGCTCCTGGCCAATGGCCGGGTCCTCGTCACGGGCGGCTACAACCGCTCCGCGGAGATTTACAACCCTGTCACCGGCACCTGGAGCCGCACTGCGGACGCCCTCAACACTCACCGCGCGGCCACGGCTACGCTGCTGCCCAACGGCCAGGTGCTCATCGCTGGCCTGGGCGGGGCCGAGTGGAACAGCGGCATCTCCTCGGAACTCTATGACGCCGAGAGCGGCACCTGGGCGGCGACTGGCGACCTGGGGACACCGCGCCTCTCCCATACGGCCACCCTGCTGCCGGACGGCCGCGTCCTCGTGACGGGTGGCGCGGACCGCGAGTACGCAGGTGCCGTGCTGTCCACGGCCGAGCTTTATGATCCCGCCACCGGCACCTGGACTCCCACAGGTCCCATGGCCGAGGCCCGCCGCGACCACACCGCCACCCTGCTGAGCAACGGCAAGGTGCTGGTGACGGGCGGCACCCAGGCCAGCGGCCTGCTCCAAAGCCGGGCTGAGCTCTATGACGCGGCCACCGGCACCTGGAGCCCCGCGGGCAGCATGGCCGTGGCGCGCGCCTACCACTCGGCCACCCTGCTGCCGGACGGCCAGGTTCTCATCGTGGGCGGTGGCGGCTCCGACTGGAATGGCAGCACCTCCGCGGAGCTCTTCGATCCGGCCACGGGCACCTGGGCGATGACCACCGGGATGGCCAGACCGCGCCGCTACCACTCTGCGACGCTGCTTCCCTCGGGCCTGGTGCTCGTGACTGGAGGCTTTCACGAGTACACGGGGATCCTCACCCAGGCCGAGGTGTACGAGCCCTCCCTCGGTGCCTGGCGCGCTGCGGGGCCCTTGGCCACCGGCCGCTACCTTCACACCGCAACACTCCTGACGGGCGGACGGGTCCTCGTCGCCGGTGGCTTCAGCAACGGCGATCAGTCCTCCGCCGAGGTGTACACCCCCTCCAGGACCTGGGCCTCAACGGGCTCACTGGCCTCGCCTCGCTCCGCTCACACGGCGACGCTGCTGCCTGACGGCCAGGTGCTCGTGGCGGGGGGCGTCAACAACGACGAAGACCTCGCAACGATGGAGGTGTACGACCCCGCCTCGGGTACCTGGAGCACCACCGGCGCCCTGGCCTGGCCTCGCTACTTCCACACGGCGACGCTGCTGGCCGACGGCCAGGTGCTCGTTGCAGGGGGAGGCAACGACGACGAAGACCTCGCAGCGGCGGAGGTGTACGACCCGGCCTTGGGCACCTGGAGCGTTACCGGCGCTCTGGCCTCGCCTCGCTACTACCACACGGCGACGCTGTTGCCCGACGGCAAGGTGCTCGTCGCGGGAGGCGTCAACAACGACGGAGCCCTCGCAACGACGGAGGTGTACGACCCGGCCTCGGGCACCTGGAGCGCTACCGGCGCCCTGGCCTCGCCTCGCTACTACCACACGGCGACGCTGTTGCCCGATGGCAAGGTGCTCATCGCGGGGGGAGTCAGCGACGGCGGAGACCTCGCAGCGGCGGAGGTGTACGACTCGGCTTTGGGCACTTGGAGTGCTACCGGCGCCCTCGCCTCGCCTCGCTACGTCCACTCGGCGACGCTGCTGTCTGACAGCAAGGTGCTCGTCGTGGGGGGTTACGACAATGGTAGCGGCTTCCTCGCGACGGCAGAGGTGTACGACTCGGCCTCGGGCACCTGGAGCGTTACCGACTCTCTGGCCTTGCCTCGCTACTTCCACACGGCGACGCTGCTGCCCGGCGGCAAGGTGCTCATCTCAGGGGGAGGAGACGAGAGTGGCGGCTTCCTCGCGACGGCGGAGGTGTACGATCCGTCCTCGGGCACCTGGAGTACTACTGGCGCCCTGGCCTCTCCTCGCTATTTCCACACGGCAACACTGCTGCTCAACGGCAAAGTGCTCGTCTCGGGGGGAGGCGACAACAGTCAAGGCATCCTCACGGGGGCGGAGCTGTATACGCCCTGAATCCCTCTGATCAGGGGACAGATAGACAGGACCTCCTCCCACGAGCCGAATCATGACTGAGAGTCATAGAAGAGCGGACCTGTAATTCTGGGCTACCGGGTGAGTGCCGGAGCGAAGTCGCACGTGTGTTCACACGAGCGGGCACCATGGAGGTGCCGCGCCGTTGGAGCCCTCGCGGGGCTCGGAGAACGCATTATGTGGCCCACTCGGTGGCTTCTACCTTCGACGCTCAGGGCCGGCCCGTGATCACCGTGGTGCTGGTGGGTGGCCTATCTCAAAGACGAAACCGTGGACGTGGTGCGCGAGCAGAACGGCGCCTGGGTCAGCATCTCCACCACCGGACCGAAGGGCTGGTCCGGCCCCCTGGACAAGGTAGGCGCTCCGCTGCTCCAGATCGACAGCGCGGGGACTCCCCCGGACGCTTCCTCCGGAAGTGGAACGGCACGGCCTGGACTCCGGTGGATAACCGCTTCGGTTTTATCGACACCACCTCTCTCGGCTTCGATTCCTTCGTCTACGCCGAGACAGACATGGGGTTTGCCCTGAACAGGTCAGGTCAGCCCGTGGTGGCGCTCCCCGAGAGCTCGCCGTCCGGCGCCAGCTCGTCATGCGTGGAATACGGCGCGGCCGAGTTGCGGCCGCGCCGATGCGGCCACGCGTCCTTCCATGAACGCCGGGAACAGCCCAGCGAGGCGAAGGAGGAGACGGTACACAGGGCTCGCAGCATACTGGCGCGGCGCACGGTCGACCGCCCGGAGCAGCTCCTTCACCGTGTAGTCGACGGGCAGGCTCACGACGCCTTCAAACCTGACTCGACGCCCCATCGCCGTGTCCGTATGCGGAGCAACAAAGACGACGACCTTGATCCCGAAGCGCGAGACCTCGCCTCGCAGCGCGTGTGACCACGCATTCAGCGCCGCCTTGGTTGCCGAGTAGTTCGCCGTGGTGGGGGACGCGATGCTCCCGAGCAGCGAGGAGACGTTCACGATCGTGCCAGAACCGCGCTGCATCATGGAGGGGAGCAGCGCCCGGGTTACGCGCTGCGCTCCCCAGTAGTTGAGCTCCATCTCCGCGCGCCGGGTCGCTACCTCCTGCGCCAGGAACTCGGCCTGATCGCACGAGCCGGCGTTGTTGATCACGATGTGGCAAGGCCCGCCTTGCAGAAGCCTGTCGATCCCAGCGTCAACGCTCGCATCGTCGGTCACGTCCATCACCAGGACCTCGGCGCGCCCGCCCGCGGTGGCAATCTCCTGTGCGAGCTGCTGGAGCAGCGCCTCGTCGCGCGCGGCGACCACCACCCCATGTCCCTGCCGCGCGAGCGCTAGCGCCGCGGCCCGGCCGATGCCTCGTGATGCGCCAGTGACCAGGATCCGTTTCGAAGAGGAGAGTGTGCCCATAAAGACCTCGGTGCCATCAGACCGGTGCATCCGGTCATCAAGGACCGTACAGCGGCCATGGGCGCGAAGGCGTCTCCTGGGCTGCGGACCGCTTCTCCTACCTTGCTGTCTTCACCGGCGCGGCCGGACCTTGAACCACATCTCCATGTCGATGCGACCGTCCTTCGGCCCATCGGAGACGTAGTGATCGAACGGCGTGAAGTCGTCGGGCGCGAGGATGCTCTCGGGGAACCAACACGAGTAGATGGTGCGATACGCTGCCTCTACGCCGTCCACCTCGCCGGAGTACCGGAACACGGCATAGCGCCCTTCGCTCAGCCGGCCACGGAACAGCGGGGGCGGCAGCGGCCGGTCGGGGGGACAAGGTACGCACGCATGGTACCGGCACCACTCCGGCGCGGTGAGCTGCGGGCTGTCGTGCGCGATTCCCCAGGCGTCCACCGCTTCCTCGCACAGCCCCAGCTGGCGCGCGCGCCCGATGAGCTCCGACCACGTCCGCTCGAGTGTCGCCAGGTCGTAGCCGCCAGGGCTTGCGAGGCACGCAAGGTCGAGTCCCTCCGTGGTCACGAACTGAACCCGAGCATCCCACGCGGCCGCCCGACGCCGACGCTCCTCGTGGTCGACCTCCGGCGGCAGAACGTAGAGGTCCGACGGTTGGAAGCCCTTGCCGTACACCGCGGTCAGCCTGCCGATCGCCGCGGGCAAGCCCAGCTCCGGTTGCCGCACCCGCGTCGGACTGCACCCGAAATGCGCGCTGAACGCTTTGGAGAAGTTCGAGGTCGACGAGTACCCCGACGAGAGCGCGATGTCCGTGACACTCCGGTCCGGCTCGTACGCGAGGCGCAGCGCCGCAAGCTCGAGCCTGCGTCGCGTGATGAAGCGCCCTACGGGCTCGCCCACCACGGCATGGAAGACCCTGTGGAAGTGGAACTCGCTGAGGTGCGCCGCGCGCGCGACCTGGGCCACCGTCAAGGGACTTTCCAGATGCTCCGTGATGAACCGGAGCGCGCGTTCGATCTCAGGCCTGAACTCCGTGTCCATCACACGCACTTGAACACACGCTCCCAAGCCGCTCCAGAATTCACCGGCTGGCTGGGAATCAGCCGTCCGCCCTTCTCTCGCTCGCGCTTCCCCATCACGCGGCCTTCCGCCGCGGCGAGGCGCCACAGCCGCTGGTCAAGGCCGCCCTGGCGCTTGCTCCTGAGGATGAGGCAAGCCGCTGAGCCTCTTCGGTACGTCCTTGGTGGTACAGACGCGTCAAGAAAGCCTGTCCTACCGTGCTCACTCGCCAACGCAGTGAGGGGACGGGAGGTGGCCATGAGCTCAGGAACTCTGAAGAGGAGCCTCCGCTGGAGGGCTCTTGCTCCCCTGCTGTTCGCGCTCTCCGGCTGCGCCGACTTCGACCAAGAGGGTGAGGCGTTCTGCCAGGCTCACCCCACTCGCTGCGGATGGGAATCAGAGACCGAGCCATCTCAAGACTCTGGAGTTGCTGACTCTGGAGTTGCTGACGCAGGCATTCCTGACTCAGGAGTTCCCGACGCAGGCAGCGCTGACGGATGCCTACCACCCAACGCACCTCCCTCCGTCACCGAGAGCACACAGGTCCACTTCCTCGTCGATACCTCAGGCTCCATGCGTGAGCTGCCGCAGGTGCACAACGGCGAGCACAGTACCTTCTTGGCTCTCACCACCAACGGCTGCGACAACCCGCGCCTGGATGCCTTCCAGGCCAGCCGCGGCTGGAACCCGACCACCGAGTACCCGATCCCGGACCCAGGCACGGGCATAGGCTCGGACACCGGCCTCCCCAACCTGTTCCAGGACAGCAAGTTCTACGGCTACATGTACTGGGGCGATCTCAGCAACCCGACGCCTCAGTGGGACACTCAGGAGCAGGCCTGCCAGTCCGGGATCGTTGATTACACCGGCGTCGGCGCGGCCGAGTACTCCCGCTGCCTGACGTGCTTGAGCACCAAGGGCTTCTTCAAGGTGAATGGCGCCCAGGGCCGTGACAACGCGCCGTACAATGTCGCGGATTTCATGCTCTGGGGGCGCTTCCTCAACTTCAACCCACCCAAGTACGTCACCGCCAAGGCGGTGCTCAAGTCCGTCATCAAGGACCTGCAGCACGTGCGCGTGGGCATCAGCTACTTCACGGGCAGCTCGCCCAACACTGCGATGCTCAAGCCGCAGAGCCCGTCGTGCCAGGAGATCACCGGTGACGCCAGCGCCTTCGACGGCTACCGCGAGAGCTACATCAGCGCCGTCAACGGCCTGACCTTCGCCACGGGCACGCCACTGGCACGCTCGCTGCTGAACGTGGGCTACTACTTCACCTCGGATGACACGGTGTACAGGGACGTGTTCAGCTTCGGAGTCGGCTACACCTACCCGAACGCATTCAAGAACCAGACGCTCACCTCGGAGCACCGCAGCGTGTGCTGGGGCTGCCAGGTGTCCTCCGTCATCATCATCACGGACGGTGAGCCCTCCGGCGACAACCTGAACAGCACGGTGGTCACCCAGCTGCGGCAGCTCCAGGGCCCGGTGTACTGCCCAGACGCCTTGCCATGCGGCAGCGGCACCACGGCTGGCCGTGACAAGGGCTCCAACCCCGCCATCTATACGGACGACAACCCCCAGTACATGCTCGATGACGTGGCCAAGCTCCTGTACGAGCAGGATCTGCAGCGCCACACGCCGCCCCTCGTCGGGGACTTCAACACCGCCGGTCAGCAGAACCTCACCACGTACACAGTGGGCTTCGGCATCAACAGCAACCTCCTGAGGCACACCGCAGAAGTGGGCGGCGGCCTCTACTACACGGCCGATGACGCCAGCAGCCTGAAGCAGGCGCTGCTGGAAATCATCAGCCATATGCAGACGCGGGCCTCCTCCTCCACGTCCTCTTCCACTCCCCGCCGATGAGCATGGAGCCCGGGAGAGCCCTGCCCTCAGGACGGCCCCTTGCGTGCCGAGGCCATCCGGGTGCGTTGCATCACAGGATGTCCACGCTGCCACCCGAGCCGGTGTTGTTCGCCTTGCTGAACTCCGGCTGGTTCAGGTTCCCGTCGACGATGGCTCCGAGTTGGTAGGTCCCCGCCCCCGGATACGCCACCCCCGGCACGCTCACCGTGACACACTGCCCCGGCTCGAGCTCGAAGTAGGACTCGCTGCCCGCCACCACATCGTCCAGCGTGAAGGTGTCGTCCGTGGAGAAGACAATCGTCACCTCTGAGTTGGACCACACCGTGCCCTGATTGCAGACCTCCACGTCCGCGGTGAAGCTGGCTCCCGAGGACACCTGGGCCGGGGCGGTGACGTGGGAGATGGCGAAGTCAGGCTGATAGCCCACCGCCAGGGAACTTCCAGCCCGCGTGTTGTTGAGCTCGATGAGCTCCGAAACCGAGTCTGCGGGATCAATGATGGCGCCGAGCGTCCAGCGGATCTCGAAGCGCTCCGAGACGGCGGGCACTTCGACGGTGGTGCACGCGCCTGGGCCCACGCTGAGCGTGCTCGCACCCACCCGCGTGTCGGACGCGGTGATGGTGGTGTCCGCGGAGAAGACGACGGCGAGCTCGACGCCACTGACGGCCTGCGAGCCTTCGTTGCAGACAGTGACGAGCACCTGGAAGGGGCCCTCCGGGAGGACGGCGGCTGGCCCGGTCACAGTGGTGATGACCAGCTCTGGCCCGGAGCCCACCCCCAGCCAGTCCCCTCCCATGTCGTTGTTGTCCTCGCGCAGCTCGGGCAGGGAGCGGCTCGGGTCCACCAGCGCCACCAGCCGCCGATACGGGAGCGTCGAGGCGGAGGGAGCGGAGGCCGAGCCGACCACCTCGGTGCAGTTGCCCGGCGTCAGGGCAGGCACCTGCGCCGTCCCAGCGGAGAGCTCGCCCTGGGTCGCATGCTCGTCGAAGGACAGGAAGAACCCCAGCGCCACGGGCACGCTCGCGGCCGTACCCTGGTTGCACACGGTGGTCGTCACCGCGAAGGGACTGCCTGCCAGGACCGCGGCGCGGGTAGAGACCTGGGTGACGGTGAGATCCGCCGCGTTGCCAATGGCCAGGCGCTTGCCGGCCGTGACGTTGTTGCCCCCGTACAGGTCATCGAGGTCGTAGCTGGAGGTCACGCGGCCCAGCAATGTCCACACGCCCTGGGGAGCGTTGAGGGACATGCTCGCGGTATGGCAGTGGTTGGATTGGTCGAGGCTCAGCACCGTGCTGGAGGCTGGGAGGTCCCCGGCATCCAGGACTCCATCCTGTGAGAGGAAGAGCTCCAGGGTCACGTCACTCCCCATCGGGGAGTAGGTGGGGAAGACGCTGCACACGGTCACCTCCGCGGTGAGGGGCTCGCCCGGCAGGACACTCACCGGAGCCTGGATGCCCGTGATCACCAGGTCCGAGCCGTAGCTGCTGAATCGCTGGTGTCCATCCATTCGGGTGTCATTGTCCTCGCGCACCTCCGGGCCACAGCAGGTTCCGGAGACACGGGCGCCGAGCACAAACGGGTCCATGTAGGGATCCATGGATGGGGGGAACTCACCGGGCATGGACTGGGTGGTGCACTCACCGGGAGCCAGGTCCGGCAGCCCCGCGGCAGCCAGTGGGTAGCTGCTGGGGACGAGGTTGGGATCCGAGTAGAAGACATCGACGTTGCCACCACTGCTCGGCTGCGAGCCCTGGTTGCACACCGTGACAGTGGCGCTCACGCCCCACCATGGATCCATGAACGCGCTCACGGAGGAGACGACCAGATCCTTCCCCTCACCGACAACTGTCTCCACGACACGGCCGTTGTTGTCCAGGCGCGGCTCGAAGCCGCTCTGCACGAGCTGGGCACCGAAGTACCAGGGGCCGTTGTCGGCGTGGACGCTGGCCTTCATGCGGAAGGTGGTGCACTCGCCGGCGGGCAAGGCGGGCAGCGCCGCGGAGCCTGCAGCCACGTCCGCCACGCCGAGGACAGTGTCCGTGGAGAAGAGCAGCTCGACGGAGGTGCTGTCGCTGGGTGCGGTGCCCTGGTTGCACACGGTGAGGTCCACCGGGACCTGGGTGAAGCGGGAGACCGTCTCTGGCACACGGAGCTCCGTGACCGTCAGGTCCGGAGCATGTCCGACCGCGAGGGGGGCTCCCACGAAGGTGTTGTTGTCCTCGCGCAGCTCTCCGCTTCCCTGGGCTGAGACGAAGGCGCCCGGCCTCCACAGCCCGCTCGGTGGAGCGGAAGGTTGCAGGCTCACCGAGAAGCACTCGCCGACGGGCAGCGGGCCGACGCTCGCGCTGCCCGCGAGGAGATCGTACGGCGTGAGGAGCGCATCCGCCGAGTAGCGGAGCGTGAGGGTGGCGCCGGGGCTCGGCTGAGTGCCCTGGTTGCACACGGTGGCAGTGACAGGGAAGGCCTGGCCGGACTCCACACTCGGAGGCGTGGTGAGGGCAGTGACCACCAGGTCCTGGCCCTCGTCAGCGATGAAAATCGTGCCCTCGAGGA
>NZ_DASPHO010000810.1:0-3944 GCF_035629615.1 Hyalangium sp.
GTACGTGCACCGCATCGGGCGCACGGGCCGGGCCGGACGCGAGGGCGTGGCCATTACACTCGTGGAGCCCAAGGAGCACCGGCTGCTGCGGAACCTGGAGAAGCTCACGGGCCAGCGCATCGAGGTGGCGGCTGTGCCCACCGTGGCGGACTTGCGCGCCCGGCACCTGGAACTCACCCGAGCCTCCCTGCGAGAGGTGCTGGTGGCGGGCGGGCTCGATCCCTTCCGGAGCGTGGTGGAGGGACTGGCGGCCGAGTTCGACGTGATGGACGTGGCCGCTGCGGCGGTGAAGTTCATCCAGGAGAGCCGCGACGAGGCGCGTACGGGGGAGGGGGAGGAGATCCCCGCCGTTGCCCCGCCGACTGAGAAACGTCCCCGCTTCGAGCGGCCTGAGGGGAGTGGGCCGCCCGGGCGCCCCGGGAAGGGCACGGCGCCGGGTGGGGGGGCTGCGCGTGAGGAGCGGGGCCCAAAACGCCGAGCGGAGCGCCCGGACTGGGACATCACGCGGCTCTACATCGGGGCCGGCAGGAACGCGGGCATGCGCCCCGCGGATCTGGTGGGCGCCATCGCTGGCGAGGCGGGCCTGGAGGCCTCGCAGATCGGGGCCATCCAGATCGCGGATGCCTTCTCGCTGGTGGAGGTGCCCGAGCCCGCCGCCGAACGCATCATCACCGCGCTGCGCCAGGCCACCCTTCGGGGCAAGAAGGTCCCCGTCCGCCGGGATCGGGGCTGAGAGGCGATCTCCCCGCTGCCTCTCCGCCCAGGCCTTCGGCTGCTGAGGGGCAGGTGAGCTGTGATAGAGGGCGGCCCATGAGTGACAGGAGCGTGGTGGAGCGAGCCCTCCTTCGAGAGGCACGGCCTGAGGACGATGCGGCCATCGGCGAGCTGCTCGTGGATGCGTACATCACCCAGTACGCGAAGAAGATGCCCGAGGTGGTCTACACCGAGGATCGCAAGCGCGCCCTGCGGGATGTGGCGAACAAGCGCGCCATCTCCACGGTGTTGGTGGCGGAGGTGGACGGCGAGGTGGCGGGCACCGTCGCCCTCTTCCCGCCAGGAGCGCCAGGCTCGGAGGCGTGGACGCCGAACACCGCGGACCTGCGCCACCTGGCCACGGGAGTCCGCTACCACGGCACGGGCCTGTCACGACCGCTGCTGGACGCCGCGGAGTCCCTCGCGCGCCAGTGGGAAGTGGATGCCATCGGGTTGCATGTGCGCCGGGGCGTCCAAGGCGTGGCGCGCATGTACATGGGCCGCGGCTACGTGCGGACCCCCGAGGGAGATCTGGATCTCTCCGTCGTGTTCCTGGAGGCCTACCTGCTGCGGCTGAAGGGCTGAGCCCGCCCTCAATGGAGGATGTTGCTAGGGGCACGGAAGAGATAGACTCTGTTCCCCATGAGCCTTCTGAAGAAGCTCCTGGGTGGCACGGGCGAACTCAAGGGGCGGGTGACCCTGCTCAACCGACGTGCCAGCGTGGACTACCTCGTCCTCGTGGAGGCCTTCCCCGTCGATGAGGGGGCTCCTCCCCCCTTCAAAGGAGAGCCCCCCGAGAAGCTTCGCGAGAAGAAGCGCCTCGTCACCTGCCCTCCGCAGTCGCTCGAGTTCGAGCTGAAGCTCCCCGCGGGCCACTACCAGCTCTTCACCGCGCTGATGCCTGTCGTCATCGACGGGACGCACATGGAGGTGGATCCCTCCCAGCGCTTCTCGACCTGGCCGATGCCGCGGGCCCTCGCCGTGGAGAGCGGCCAGACGCGCCACGTCAACCTGAAGATTGACCTGACGGATGCGGGCACCCAGGCGTGGAAGATCGGTGAGAGCGCGCCACCGCCCGCGGAGCCAGCGGAAGAGGAGGACGCGCCGATGGAGGGTTCAGAGATGCCCCTCTTCCAGCGGCTACCGCCCCGGCTCAAGGCCCGGTTCGGGCAAGCCATCGAGCTCCAGCAGGCCGGGCACCATGCCCAGGCCGTCCCAGCCTTCGACGGTGTGCTGGTCGAGGTCGCGCCCAGCCTGGGCAACAGCATGGATCTGAAGGAGCTCTCCCTCCTCACGCAGACCTGCAAGGCCAAGAGCCTGATGGCGCTCGGGCGCCCCGCGGAGGCGCTCGAGGCCCTGCGCGACCCTCCCAAGGGACTGCAGACCGAGGACCTGACTGCCTTCATCGACTACATGTACACGCAGACCGATGCCCACGGACGGCTGGGCAAGCTGGAGAACATGGTCACCGCCATGGGCCGGACGCTCGACCTGTGCGTCAAGGGCGAGGCCGCCGGCCCGTTCCACAAGACCGTGCAGCTCGGCCTCTACTGGATGCGGGAGAAGAGCAACCCCCAGGGAGTGCTCAACCTCGCCAAGACGCTCCGCCAGCGCCCGGATGTCGCGCGCATCCCGGTTATTTCCCTGCTCGTGGATGACTTCTGCTGGGAGGCCTTCCACGCGCTGGGCCAGCTGCGCGACTGCCGGGAGATCGCCAGCGAGGCGCTCCAGCAGCTCAGGGCCATGGAGGCGCCCGAGGACTCCGAGACGGTGCAGCGCTGGCGGGTCCGCTTCCAGCAGACAGCGCAGTAGCCGCCGCGCCGGAGCTCGGTACTGCGGGGGCCGGCTCAGCCGATCCGCTTGAGGTAGCGCTGGTGCACCCAGCCCTGGATGTCCATCTGCCCGTTCACCGGATGCAGCACATCCACCCTCCGCCACTCGCCCTGCTTGGAGAGGATCTCCACCTTCGTCCCGGGTGGCAGCGGGCTTCCTGGGAGCGTCGGATTGCTCGTCCCAGGGCCGCTGCGCACGTTCAGCGTGGCCGTCACCTCATGGACCACGGGCTGCTCCTCCGCGCGCCCCATCAGCCGGCCCCGGAAGTTCGCCATCGGGAAGGCCGGCCCCGGATCGGTCTTCCTCCCCGGGGCGACGTCATCGTGGCCAATGAAGTCCTTCAGCTGGTACGTCCGGACGAGCAGGAGGCTCACCTCCAGCGACGCCTGGATCTGCTCCTCGGTATAGGTGTGCCACCCGGCGGGCGTGGTCTCGTTCTTGTGGGTCGCCTCCATCACCTCCTCGTCCGGGATCTGCTTCCCGAACCAGGTGACCCACTTCGTGCCCTGCCGGGTGAGCTTTCCCGCGTTGTCCAGCTCAATGCCAAGCGAGAAGCCGTTCAGCCCCTGGCGCCCGTCCCAGAAGCTCTTGCCTGCATGCCAAGCCACCGTGTCAAAGGGCACGAGCTGGGTGATGTTCCCATCCCGCCCGATGACGAGGTGGGCCGAAGCCTGCGCTGCCGGGTTCTTCAGCCAGTCGATCGCCGACTTTGCGCTGCTGGCTGCGGTGAAGTGCATCACCAGGAACTCCGCGGTGAGCTTCGCCCCGTGGTTGGGGCTCTCCACGAAGGGATAGGGTGTTCCATCGTCCGTGCACAGCCGGTGGTTGATGATCTTCATGTGAGGCCCCCCACTCATTCGAGCGCGTGAAGATGCTAGCTGGAACGAGCGACGCGCTCCACCCAAGAGGGCAGATGACTTTCAAGTCCCCGGGATCAACCTCCGGTCCGGCGGGGCCCTCTGAGCGGGCACTTCGCGTGCTCCAGGACACGCTGTGTGCGCCCCCTCAGTCCCCGTGCTGCCAGGCAGCCCCCGCGGCAACCTGCCTGATAGGCGCTTGAGGCCCTTTCCTCGCGCCACTCACGCAGGTATGCACCGGAGGGATGAAGAACACCGAGAGAGCCCCGATGCCACCGGACGCAGCGCCGCCGACCACCTTGTCGCTGGACGAGGTGCGCCGGTGTACGGTCTTCCTCGAGGCGATGGTTGAAGACCGCTCCCTGCTGGCAAGGCTGCCAGCGCCGGATCGAATCGCGCTTCTGACCGCCGCAGGCCGCGTGCTGCACCAGGATCAACACGCGAAGACGCAGTTCGTGAAGGCGCAGCGGCGCGACCGGAAGCAGGCGAAGCGCGAGAACG
>NZ_DASPHO010000811.1:0-8535 GCF_035629615.1 Hyalangium sp.
TTGGGGGGTGGGGGGCCCTAGCCCGGGGCAGGCGTCCAAGCGACGTGACGCCAGCGACGAGGGCGCGCTCCTGCGTGATAGCATGTGTCGCATACCCCCCTGCATTCGAGGTATGCGACGTGAAGAAGATCAGCCTCTTGACGCTGCTCGTCACTCTCTCGGCCTGCAAGGGCGAGATCGAGGGCGAGGCCATTCACGCGAAAGTGTTGCTGACCTCCCAGGTCGTCGCAACGTGCGTTCTCTTCGAGGTCCGGGATCCGGTCTCCAAGCAACGCCTCGAGCACCGCTGGCTGCCTCGCGTTGATGAGGATCTGAAGATCGCGGTCTTCCGGGGCTCACTGCCGGAGACCGTGGAGCTCGCCGCGCGCCCGTACCGGGACGGGAGTTGTCAGGAGAGCCAGCCGGGGCGGCCGAACGGTGAGTTCGAGACGGTCACTGCCTCCTTCATCACGAACCAGGTCACCCAGGCCAATGAGCTGCGGCTCAGTCCGGGCCAGGATGGGGACGGTGATCAGTTCGTCGACGAGGGTGCAGGAGGAACGGACTGCAACGACGGGGCATTGGCGGAGAACCCGGGCGTGGTGGAGCAGTGCACGCTCCAGACGGACCTCAACTGCGACGGCAAGAAGGGGTGCGAGGCCTCTGGCTGCCTGGCCACCGCGTGCATTGGCCCGCCGACAGCGCTCGCGCTGGAGCTGCAGGCCGGTACCGTGACAGCCGGCACCTGCACGAGTGCCACGGTCAAGGTGAAGGACGAGAGAGGCTCCGACGCCCAGGTCACCGCGCCCGTCGCCGTGAGCCTGCAGACCCAGAGCGGAGGTGTGACCTACTTCTCGGATGCTGCGTGCACGACGTCCATCACGAGCGTGAACCTGGCCACGAACGTGGGCAGTGCATCCTTCTTCTTCCTGGGCCAGGTTGCGGGAGAGGTCACGCTCAACGCGTCGGCGACCGGGCTGACGCCGGCTTCCAGGGCCGTGCAGATCATCGCGGGACCTGGTAACCGGCTGGTCTTCACCTCTGGCACGCGAACGGCGATAGCAGGGGCCTGCTCGCAGATCGTTCAGTTCCAGAGTCAGGATGCACAGGGCAACCCGGCTCCAGTCACGGCCGCCACGCTGGTTACGCTTGGAGCCTCTCCATCCACGGGCTTCCGATTCTATGCGGATGCGGGCTGCACCACCGAGGTGACGAGCGTCTCCCTCGCCACGAGCACGACCGATGGCAGCTTCTACTTCCGAGGGACGAAGTCCGGCAGCGTGAGCATGTCCCTCACGGCCGCCGGGTTTACCGGGAGCTTGCAGACCGCGACGATCAACGCGGGTCCTCCCTCCGTCATGGTGTTCACGGGACCGCCGACTTTGCCAGCGGGGGACTGCTCGGGGTTGGTCACGGTCGAGTTGCGGGACGCGCATGACAATCCGACACCAGCGACCTCGGGCACGACCATCAACCTGACCTCGAGCAGTGTGCCGCTGACGTTCTCCACCAACGCTGGATGCATACCCACCACGGCGACCGTGACGATTGCCCAGGGCACCGGCTCGGTGAGCTTCCGTTACCGGGGCACCCAGGCGGGGAACACCTCCATCGGCGGCACCTCTGGGACTCTGATGAGCACGCCGCTGAGCGTCACCATCAATCCAGGGACGGCCAGCGTGCTCGCGTTCACCACCGGTCCGCAGACGGTGCCGGCGGGCAGTTGCTCGGGAGTGGTGACGGTGCAGCTCCGGGACCTCCACGGCAACGCGGTGCGGGTGGCGACGAACACGGCGGTGACGCTGTCAGTGGCACCTCCCGAGGGGTTCCAGTTCTTCTCGGAACCAGGCTGCGCGGGGTCCGCGGTGCCGTCGGTGACCATGCCGGCCAACTCGAGCGACGCGAGCTTCTACTTCCGGGGGACTCGCGCGGGGGCGGCGACGCTGGCGGCGACCTCGAGCAGCATCACCGGGAACCAGGGCGTGACCATCAACCCCGGCACGCCGACCGTCCTGGTCTTCCCACAGTCGCCGCTGACGATGACGGCGGGAGCCTGCACGCCGGTCACGCTGCGGGTGAATGACCCTCATGGCAATGCGGCGCCCGTCTCGGGCAATCAGACGATCGATCTCGTGGCGAGCCCTTCCTCGGGCTTCACGTTCTCGACAGCGACCAACTGCTCGGGCCCGACGAACCAGGTGACCATCACCTCGGGCCAGAGCAGCACGACCGTCTACATGAGGGGAACGGTGGCGGTGGGGAACGTGGGGGTGACGGCGACCCGAGCACCACTCACTCAAGGCACGCTGGCCCTGACCGTGAATCCAGCCGCGCCCAGCAAGCTTGCCTTCCTGACCACGCCGCAGCCTCTTGAGATGGGTGCATGCTCGGCCGTCACCACCGTGCGGCTGCTGGACGAATTTGACAACGTCGTGACGGCCACGGCCAACACGCTCATCGGCCTGATGGGCTCCACGGGCACCATCGCCTTCTTCTCGGATGCGGGATGTTCGAGCACGACGGCCTCCGCCACGATTCCGGCAGGCGGGAGCAACGCGAGCTTCTACTTCAAGGACACGGTTGCGGAGACTGTGACCATCACCGCGAGCGGCAGCGGCCTGACCAGTGCCAACCAGCAGCAGACCATCAACCCGCTGGCACCGACCGAGCTGGTCTTCACGACACCCGCGCGCACCGTCCAGATGGCGGCCTGCTCTGACATCGTGACGGTGCAGGCACGGGCGTCGGGGAGCCCGACGACGGTCATCTCCGCCACCACGGTGAACCTCGCTACCAACCCGCCAGCGAGCCTGACCTTCTATTCGGACAGCATCTGCACCGCCGTGGTGACCTCGGTCACCATCGCCCAGGGACAGGGCAGCACCAGCTTCTATTTCAAGGGGGCCGCCCCAGGGACAGTCACACTCACCGCATCCTCGGGGAGCCTCACCCCCGCCTCCCAGAGTGCCACCCTCACGCCCGTGCCGACCCAGTGGCGGTTCACCACCCTGGCTCACACTGTCACCGCGGGCACCTGCTCGCTCATGGTCACTGTCCAGTCAGCGGACTCCAGCAACAACGCTGCTCCCGTGGCCACGAACACGATCGTCACCCTCGGCCATTCCGGGACGCCCATGGACCCGCAGTTCAGGTTCTACTCGGATGCGAGCTGTAGCACCGTCATTCCAAGCGTCACCGTCCCCAGCAACCAGTCGACGGCGAGCTTCTATTTCAGGCCCGAGAAGGCGCGGACCGTGACGATCATGGCCTCCGGTACCCTCACCAGCGCCACTCAGGACCACACGGTCACCCCCGGCAACCTGGCCGCGCTGGCCTTCTCCGCGAGCACGCTTCCGGAGACCCTGCTCGCGGGCACGTGTGCCATGCGGACGGTGCAGAGCCAGGATGCCTACGGCAATCTCGTGAGCACGGGCGTCACCGCGGACCTCAGCGCCTCAGCCACGACGGAGTTCTTCTCGGGGGCGGGCTGCACCACCGCTACCAGCGAAGTCTCCATTGCAGCGGGTAACAGCACGGCCAGCTTCTACTTCAAGGGCCTCACGGGCGGCATCAACGCCACGGCCCTCCTCACGCTGACGGCCTCGGCCCCAGCTCTCACCTCCGCCACCCAGGCCGAGTCCATCATCCCCACCGTCCGGACCGGTACCTGCATTCTCGATGATGTGAGTGTCACTTGCCCCATCACGCCTGCGCTCCTCGATGTGCAGAAGGCGTTTCTGACCTTCCAAGCCACCTCGACACATGCGCGCTCTGACAGGGGCAACGTCCGGTGCTTCCTGGACGGTGGCACTCAGGTCAGGTGCGAGAGGTTCGATAACAATGCCACTGTGAACATCCGCTGGAACGTGGCGGAGTTTCCCTCGGGCGTGGATGTCCAGCATCACGCCACCAACTGCGCAGGGGACACCACTCCCGTCACCCTCTTCGCCACCACGCCGAGCGGCACCTTCCTGCTGCTCAGCAGCCAGCGAGATATCAACAACATGGGCAGCAGTGTCTATCGGCTCGTGGAGTTGAAGTCGTCGACGCTTGCCGAGATCCGGAAGCTGGGAGCGTGCGGTGTCACCGACAACAACCACCTCCAGGGGGTCGCGTATGCGGGCTCCCAGCTTCAGCGGGGTGTGACCAGCTTGGCGAGTGGGGCGACGAACAGGGAGGTCACCCTGGCCTCGCCTGTGGCGCTGGACAGATCGATCGTCCTGTACTCGTACACCAACGACGGCACGAACGGGAGGATCTGCGACCGCGCGCTTCGCGGGGAGTTGATCAACAGCGGAGCGACGGTGAGGTTCTCGCGAGGCGAGGGCGATACGGTCAACTGCGCCGGCTCGAATTTCGGCGAGATCTCCTGGGAGGTGGTCACGTTCCCCATGGGGACCGTCGTGCAGCAGGTCACGCAGCAGCTCACGGGGGCTACCGCGTCGGTCCCGCTGACGACTCCCGTGGACCTG
Source organism: Hyalangium sp. (assembly GCF_035629615.1). Taxonomy (GTDB): domain Bacteria; phylum Myxococcota; class Myxococcia; order Myxococcales; family Myxococcaceae; genus Hyalangium. Next base: position 4,452 of record NZ_DASPHO010000811.1, read on the forward strand.
AGCCGAACCCTCGTGTTCGGCGGTGGTCAGTGGTCCTCGGGACAGCTCCACGGGGAAGGACGGTACGCGTCGGGCGAGCTCATCAACGAGATGCGCGCCCAGGCCGTGTTGTCAAACAACTCCACACTGCTCTTCTATCGGGAGAGTTTCATCAACACGGCGACCTTCACCGCGTACGTCGTCCAGTTCAAGCCCTGACGCGGGGCGGAGGTTTCGCTGCGTCACCAGAAGCTGCCCTGGCTGGCAGCACGAGGAGGGTCTATGTGGAACCCCGCGCAGTATGAGCGCTTCCGAGATGAGCGGAAGCGCCCCTTCTTCGAGCTGCTCGCGCGGGTGGAGGCGGCCGCTCCTGTCCAGGTGGTCGATCTGGGCTGTGGCACCGGGGACCTGACGCTCGTGCTCGCCGAGCGCTGGCCCTCGGCCCGGGTGACGGGCGTGGACTCCTCCGAGGCCATGGTGGCGGAGGCCACCCGCCGCGCCACGCCGGAGCGGGTTCGCTTCGAGCTGGCGGACCTGGCGGGCTGGAAGGCCTCCGCGCCGGTGGAGGTGCTCTTCTCCAACGCGGCGCTCCACTGGCTGCCGGACCACCCGGCGCTGCTGTCCCGGCTGGTGTCCCAGCTCACCCCGAGCGGCGTGCTCGCCTTCCAGATACCCGCCAACTTCGATGCTCCCTCGCACCGGCGCATCGATGAGGTGAGGGCCCACCCGCGCTTCGCTGCTACCCTCGCTCCCGTTCGCCGGGGGCATGCCGAGCCGCTCGACTTCTACGAGGCCCAGCTGGCCGGCCTGAGCCTCACCGTGGATGCCTGGGACACCACGTACCTCCACGTGCTGCAGGGAGAGGATGCGGTGCTGCAGTGGCTCCTGGGCACCACGCTGCGGCCTGTGCTCGCGGCGCTCGGGCCCGACGAGAGCAAGGCCTTCCTGGACATGCTCCGGCCGCTGCTGAGCGCGGACTACCCGGCCACCCCGAGGGGGACACCGTTCCGCTTCACCCGGCGCTTCGTGGTGGCCTCGCGCCGGGAGGGAGTGCACCCCTGAGCGAAGCGCCCGCTCCGGACCCACGCCCGCGCCCGCATGGAAGCCGCGGCGCGGGTGTTGGCCCGCCACATCGCTCAGCCCGGAGCCGAGCCTGCCGCTCAGCGCGCCGTGGCCAGGCGCAGGCGCACCAGCAGCTCGTGGAGCCCGGCGCGCGCACTCGGCGCCTCCTGGAGCGAGCTCACATCCCTGGCTCGCTCCAGCTCCTCCCTCAGGCGGTGGAACTCCCGCTCGTGGAAGGTGAAGTCCCCCTCTGGCAGCACGCCCTTCTCCGGTCCCTCCAGCTTGCGCTGGACGAGCTCGGGCACGTACGGCAGCCGGTGGTGCTCGTTGAGGGTGAGGAGGTTCGCCTCTACGCGGCCCGTGCGCATGAGGTGCAGGCCGGTGAGGAGCACCCGGTACACGTAGAGCAGCGGCTTCACCCGGCGCGGCTGCTCCTTCTCGAAGAGCCGCCACTGCGTCTCGGCGAAGCCCAGGTAGTGGTGCGCGTGGTGCCGGGTGATGCAGGCGTTGGCCAGCGACTTCAGCTCCTGGTGCTCCGGCGAGGTGCGCAGCACCAGCGGGGAGAAGACCTGCTCCAGCACGTAGCCGTTGCGGCGCAGCAGCAGGGTGAAGAACTTGGCCACGTCGTGGGTGACGAGGTCCATCTCCAGGCCCTCGTGCAGGGTGGACTGCTCCACCGTGTCCGGCCCCGTGTCCAGCCCCACCACCTCGCGCGCGGGCAGCACGTGGATGCCCCGCAGATCCCAGTCCGAGTCCGGCGAGGGGAAGCCGTAGAGGTGGGCCCCGCTCACCGTCATGAAGACGAGCGGGTAGGGGTGCCGCTGCACGAAGGGTTCGAGGCGTCGGTCGAGCGTTGTCATGGCTTCAGAGCACCCCCGCCAGCGGGAACTGCAGCCGTGGCAGGTACCGGCCCGCCTTGCTCTCGAAGAGGACGAGGTGCTCCACGCGCCCCTCACCCCAGTGCTGGCCCTCGAGCGCCCGGTGGCACTCGAGGAACGCCGGGTCCCCTTTGGGCTCCTTGGAGCGAGCCAGCGTCAGGTGGGCTGTGTACAGGCGCTTCTCCCGAGGAAAGCCCAGCGGCTCCAGCACGATGGCCACCTCCGCCTGGAGCGCCTCCAGCGCGGCGGTGTGCCCGCGAACGCCGGCCCAGAGCACGTGCGGGTGGCGGGGCGCACCGAAGCACCCTCCTCCCTCGATGGTGAGGGTGAAGGGCGTGTGGTGGTGGGACACGGGCGTCAGCGCATCGCCAATTGCGGGGAACTGGGCGTCGTCCACCTCGCCCAGGTACACCAGCGTGAGGTGGAAGCCATCCGGGTGGACCCAGCGGGCTTTCGGCGCCAGGGACCGGAGTCGCTCGAGGCCCGCCGAGGCCTTGGCCTCTACCTCGCTCCCAAGCGTGACAGCAGTGAAGAGTCGCATGGCTCAGGACTCCGGGGCCGCGCGCCGTCGTGGCCAGAGCGCGAAGGCCCAGAAGGGCAGAAAGGCGATGAACTCCACCGCCACCACGTACAGCCCTCGTGAGGAGAACATGCCAACGCCGATGGGCGCCACGGGCAGCGGGCGCACCGGCGCAAAGAGGCGCTCATTCGAGAAGGGCCAGAGCAGCGCCGCCCCGAGCCCACCGTCCGTCAGCGCGTCCAGCAGGCCATGGCTGCCCACGGCGAGGAAGGCGAGCAGTCCCATGCGCCAGGGCGGGAGCCGGAGCAGGCGGGCGAGGCCCACGAGGCCGAGCGCCACCAGTGCCGCGAAGACGAGCGAGTGCGTGGCGCCCCGGTGTCCCCAGGGCGCGGCGTACGGGATGCGGAGGACGAAGGCGACGACATCCGCATCCGGCGAGAGTGAGAGCGCGGAGAAGATCGCCATGCTGGCCGCAAGGCGGCCTCTCGAGGAGGAACCTGCCTCGTGCCTTCCCAGGGCCATGCCCACCGCGATGTGACCGATGCTTGCCATACCTGCAGTCCAAGATAGTCCATCGCCCGGCGGCAGGCGTCCCGGTGGCATCCTGGCGAGAGAGAACCTCCTGGGTTAGCCTGAGGGCCATTGTGTCCACGGCATCCTCCGAGTCAGGTGTCGACGAGCTCCTGCTCCAGCGCCTGGATGAGCGACGCGCGCAGGTCAGCGAGTGGGTCAACCGCTTCCGAGTGGGCGGAGCGGTAGGCTGGCTGCTGTTCGCCGTGCTGTTCGACTGGAAGACGCCGTGGTGGATGCTGGGGGTGTACTTCGGGCTGGCCGTGGGCCTGTGGCTGGGAGCCCGGCGCTTCCAGGCGCTGAGCAGGAGGCCTGCGCTCGGGGTGGTGGGGATCGACATGCCCGCCATCTGCCTCATTCAGCTCTCGGCGCTGCAGCACTCGCCCAACACCGTGGCGGTGGCGCTCATGCCAGTGGGCATCTACGTCACGCTGTTGATGGCAGTGGCGATGCTGGGGCTGTCCCGGGTGGGGGTGGCGGTGGCGACCGTGGTGGCCATCGCCTGCGAGGTGGTGCTCTGCGAGAGAGCGGGCATCCCCCGAGATGCCTACCCGCAGGCCCTGGTACTGGTGCTGGTGCTGGCGGCGGTGGCGGCGACGTTCGTGAGCCGCCAGGTGCTGGGCCTGGTGAATGACGTGACGCGCGAGCAGGAGCGGCGGGTCCGGCTGGGGCGCTACTTCTCGCCGCAGGTGGCCAGGCGCATCGCGGAGCTGGGGCCCGGGAATGACCTGGGCCAGCACCGCGAGGTGACGCTGCTGTTCTCGGACATCCGAGGCTTCACCACCATGGCGGACCGCATGGAGAGCCCGCAGGTGGTCACCCTGCTCAACGAGTACCTGTCGAAGATGGTGGAGGTGGTGTTCCGCAACGGGGGCACGCTCGACAAGTTCATTGGAGATGGGATTCTGGCGTACTTCGGGGCGCCGCTGGAGCTGGCGGGACATCCGCAGGCGGCGGTGGAGTGCGGGCTGCAGATGCTGGAGGCGCTCGAGCAGCTCAACACCGAGCGGAGCGCCCGGGGCGAAGAGCCCTTGCACATTGGCATCGGCATCCACACGGGCCGCGTGGTGGTGGG
>NZ_DASPHO010000812.1:0-8889 GCF_035629615.1 Hyalangium sp.
CCGCTTCGGAGCTGCCCGCCTTCCAACGGACGCTGCGCAATGTGCTGCTGCGCATGGCCTCCCCAGAGGGTGGCGAGCCGACTCGGCGCCGGGTCCGCCGCGCGGAGTTGGAGTACCAGCACCCAGAGGAGAATGCCCGCGTCCAGCGCGCGCTGCTCACCCTGGAGGCCAGCCGGCTCATCGTAGCCAGCGATGACGGCGGCCCCTGCGTCGAGCCTGCTCACGACGCGCTGCTCGCGGCCTGGCCCCGGCTCCATGATTGGGTGCGCCAGACCCAGCGCGAGTTACTGCTATTGCGCCGCATCTCCCACGCTGCCTCCGAGTGGGCGCTGCAGGGGTATGCCGCGGACTTTCTCTGGACAGACGCACGTCTGGACCAGGCCAGCCTGGCTCCCGCCTCGCTGCATCAAGAGCACCTTCCCCTGGCGCTACCAGCCTCCTCTCCCGGAAGCCAACCGGCTGAGCCGCTGGCCTTCAACGCGGAGGAGAGTGCATTCCTCCGCGCGAGCGCGGATCGTCGGCGCTTCCTACGCAGGCGCCGCCACTCCCTCCAGCTCCTGGCCGCTGCCAGCATCCTGCTCATGGCCGCGATCGCCCTCTTCCAGGCCGACAGCGCCAGGCGGGAACAACGGCGCGCCGAGGAGAACGCCCTGCAGCTCTTGAAAGAGAAGAACGCTGTTCAGCAAGAGAAGCTACGTGCGGAGGCCAATGAGCAGAAGGCCCTGCGTCAAGAGCAGGCGGCGCTCGCTAGCGCATTGGAAGCGAGCAGACAGAAACAGGCCGCGGATGACAGCGCCCAGAGAGCGGCCCAGCAGGAGGAGCTCGCGAAGACCCAGGCCCAGGAGGCCAGCCGGCAGCAGGGGATCGCAGAGGCCCAGGCCCAGGAAGCCAACCGGCAACAAGCGATCGCGGAGGCCCAGGCCCTAGAAGCCAACCGGCAGCGAGAGCGCGCGCGGGCCAGTGCCCAACGGGCGCACGAGCAAGAGCAGGCCGCGCTGGACAGCGCCCAGGAAGCCCAGCGGCAGAAGGAGGCCGCCGACACAAGCGCGAGGAGAGCCCGGCAGCAAGAACAGGCCGCGCTGAACAGCGCCCAGGAGGCCCAGCAGCAGAAAGAAATCGCCGAGCACAGCGCCGCTGAGGCAAGCCGCCAGCAGCACCAGGCTTCCCTCAGTGCCGAGGAGGCTCAGACACAGAGGGACTCCGCCAACACCCATGCCCGAAGAGCCCAGGCCGAGGCAGATCGTGTCCTCCTCAGCACGAAGCTCGCCCAAGCCGAGAACCTCCTCAAAGAGGATCCTACCAAGGCAGCGCTCGTCCTCCGAGACGCCATCTCCTCCTCCTCTCCAGACAACCTCTGGCTACAGACAGCTCTGGCGCTCCACCAGCAGGAGGTCAGCGAAGCCCTGCTGATGGGGCTCGATTACTCCGTCACACTCCCACCTCAGTTCAGCCCTGACGGCGCTCGCGTCCTCACACTCTCGGGAAACACCCTCCACCTCTGGCGCACCGATGGTACCAGCCAGCCCCTTCTACTCACGGGCTCCGAGAAGCCTCCATACTCCGCCACCTTCAGCGCTGACGGCTCTCTCATCCTCGCGTTGGCTTCAAACAAGGCTCTCCTCTGGCGCACGGATCGCCCGGAACTCCCTGCCATTCTCATGGAAACCCAAGTCGCGGCCGATCTCGGCAGCAGCGGCTTCAGCCCGGATGGCTCTCGCCTGCTGATCACAGCCCGCAACGCCCTGCACGTCTGGCGCACGAACGGATCAGATCCACCCATGGCTCTCGTGAGCACTCAGGCCTCCTTGGACTCCGCGGTCTTCAGCCCGGATGGGTCGCTCATCCTGAGCAGCGCGTCGGACGGAACCACACAGCTTTGGCACGCTGACGGCACGGGCCCGCCGCGCACCCTCTCCCTTCCCTCCGCGCCAGCCTACTCAGCGCAGTTCAGCCCAGATGGAGGACGCATCGTCGCGCGCTCGGGCGCAACCCTCCTTCTCTGGAGCATTGACGGCCCAAGCGCTCCTCGGATCATAAAAGCCCCTGTCGAGTTTCTCGACTCCGTCGCATTCCACCCTCAAGGAGATCTCGTCCTCGCCACTTCCTCTCAGGGTGAGGTGATCGTCTGGCGCGTCACAGCAGAGGACCTCCCAACAGTCCTCTCCCCGCCTTCGATGCCCATGCGATCCGCTCGCTTCAGCCCGGATGGACAGCACGTCCTCGCCCTGGCGGACAACGCGGCTCACCTCTGGAACTTGAGGCACTCAGGCGCGGCCAGGATCCTGTCTGGATCCTGTGACTACATGAAGTCCGCTCAGTTCAGCCCGGATGGAGAGCACATTGCCACCCTCTGCCTGAATGGGACCGCCGTCCTCTGGAAGACCGAAGGGCCCGAGGAGCCTCAAGTCCTGTCCAACCCCGCCGTCCCGGTGAACACGCTCACGTTCAGCCCTGACGGGATGTATGTCGTCACCACCTCCGGCAACTCCGCTCAGATCTGGCGTGCGGATGTCCCTTCCTCGGTACGCTCCTTGAACGGCCACACTCAAGATGTCCAGCACGCGATCTTCAGTGCCGATGGATCACGCCTGCTGACCACCGCGGGCAACTCCATTCGCATCTGGCGGACCCATCCCTTGAACTCGGTCCCCTTCCCTCGGAGCGTGACCCCAGGCGTGGCCAGCGCCGCCGTCAGCCCTGATGGCTCCCAGGTCGTGACCACCAGCTTCGACCACACCGTCCATCTTTGGAGTACCCAAGGCTCTCAGCCGCCGGAAGCCATCGCGGATCCCTCGGCCCAGGTGTTCCTGGCCGAGTTCACCCCGGATGGATCACGCATCCTGACGTACTCCTTCGATGGCACTCGCCGCGTCTGGCAAACCGATGGCTCTGGCCTCCCTATGCCGTTGCCAGCACCCGGAGGACCCGTGTCCGGGAACTCCACGGAGGATCCGCTACGCTCCAGGTGGGGCTCCCGCTTCTTGAAGGTCTGGCCCGCTGTGGGGCTCTCCATTGAAAGCGTAGACGAGAAGACACCTCCCCTGCTCCTTCCCCATGCCGGACTCTCTCAGGCCTTCTTCCTTCCAGAGGGTCTGCGCATCGCGACCTTGTCCCCCCATGAGCTGCGGACCTGGCCCCTGGCCCCCTCGCTCGTGTCCACCTCCCTCCAGCACATGACGACCTCCTGCCTCTCCACCACGGAGCGCATCCACTTCCTCCGCGAGAAACCCTCCGAGGCCTACCAAGGCTTCTATCGGTGCGAGCGCTCGCATGGGCGCACCCCCGGAGAGCAAAACAGCCGCTCCGCTTCAAACCCTATCGACGACCCTGCGTTCTTCGTGAACCAGCTCTACCTGGATCTCCTGGCGCGGCCCCCCAGCCCCACAGAGCGAAGGCAGCTGCTCTCGCTCATGGATTTTTGCGGTACCCATGCAGGCTGTATGTACTCGGCAAGGCTGGAGGCCGCACGGATCCTCTTCGAGTCACCCGAGCACCGGAGCAACGAGAATCTCTACGAAGGTCCTCCTGGCTACTCCGTTCGCTACATCACCCGCGGATATACCGGCTTCGCGCGGCGGCGCCCCGAGGAGAAGGAGGAGTCCTTCTGGCGCTCGGGCAACTACCACGTGGAGGGTTACGCCGACATGATTGAAGGGTTCTTGATGGCCCCTGGGTACCGCGCGCGTTTTGGCCCTCCCTGAGGTGAACTCCCAGATGAACTCAGCCACTTGCTTGTCATTTTTGTTGTACCTCTTCTGCATGGGGCTCCTGCTCCCCGGTTGCTCGGAGGAAGCGCTCAGGGGCCCGGCGTGCAGCCAGCATACAGACTGCCCGGAGGCACCCGCCTCCTTTTGCGACCCGGAGTCCTCACGGTGCACCCCTCTCTGTTCGCAGGATGCGGACTGTTCGCCCCAAGCATGCCGGAATGGCCGGTGTGTGGATCCTCCCTCCGCCGAGGCCGCGGCTTTCTGTCAGGTGCTCCCCGGCTTCGTCCTCGGCCGCGTTGGCATGCGCGTGCGCTTCGACGTCAAGGCGAGAGACGCCGCGGGCGAGCCCCTGGTCCCCGTGGACGGCATCACCTGGACAGCAACGGCCGAGGCCGTGACCGGAGGTGGCTCGGGAACTCAAGCGACCTTTACGCTCACTGCTCCCACTGAGACCACCGCAGTTGTAGAGGCGCTCGTGGGCAGCACCGCATGCCAGGCTCAAGTGACCGTGCTCCCAGCAGGCGTGCCTCCGGGCCAGGTGCGCGTCCTGGTCACGGACGAGCTGACGGGACGCCCGCTGCCAAGAGCGCTCGTGGTGGCCTCCGATGCTCTGGGCAATACCACGGCCACGAGCGAGACGGACTCACATGGTGCTGCATGGGTGCCGGCCACGGGAGAGGTGGGCTTGAGCGTTTTCCACGAAGACTACGGCTACCTCACCCTGGCGCATTACGACACGGAGCGGGGCACACGTGATGTGTTGCTGCCGGTACGCAGAAATCCCCTGGACCTCTATGGCGGCGCACGCGGCACATTCTCCAATGTGCCTGCATCGAAGAACGTTCTTGTCGGCGTGTCAGGCCTCTCCGCCCCAGCCATGGGGTTCAATCTTGCGGAGCGGCAATTTGTGGGTCCTTCCGTGCCGGTGAGCGTGGACATTCTGGGAAAGCCACTGACCTTAAATCTTCCCTCAAACAGCTACGTCTCTCTGTCCTCCGAGGTGCTCCGGCCAGAGTACGCCACACCGGGAGTCGCGGGCATCTGTGATACGGAGCTCGCTGGCAACCCCATCCCTGAGGATGCCATCCGCGCGGGCGTTTGTGGAACACGCACCAGTTGGGCGATCACGGGAGAATTGCCACTCTCGGAGCTGAACTTCAACGGGATCGACCCGAGACACAATTTCCTATTTGTCCTGTTTCAAAACACCAACGTGCTGCGGCGATTCCACTCCTCGGTGGTGCGCGACGTGCAGTTCCGATTGAAACCCTTCTCTGATCTCAAGCCCGAACAACGCAACTACGAGGACACGGCTCACTATACCCCGGTGAACCATGGCTTCCAGCAGCTGCCGCTGGGCTTCCAGTTCCCCGTGATCGTGCCCACTCCCCCTCCCTACAGCAAAATCCCTTTGGACAGAATCAACATTATGGGAGTCGCAGACGAAGCTGAACGAGGAGCGACACTGCTGGGAGGAGGCTCCGCGGTCGTTCCAGACGCACTCAAAACGACCACTCTTGTTCGCGTGTACATGGCGCCCACACACCACGGACTCGAGGGCAGCCCCTACCGGCTGTTAGTGATTGCCAGCAGTACCAAGGATCAAGAGCCTTATATTGAAGACACCGCGAGCAGCATCCTGATCGTCCCCCTGGCAAAACTGCCCACGGATCCTCGGACCAGTCCTCCCGTGAAGATTACCAGCACCTTTCTTCCTGTACCCGGTGACGGTCGATTCAACTTCAACTCGTTTCCGTACGAGGGGCTCCAAGGCCGGGAGTTCCGCTTCCTCACCGATCCTGGGCTCGATGACGCTACCCTGGTCAACGTCCTCTTCAAGTCCAACGACTATCGCAACTGGGTAGTGCTGATGGATCCCAAGCACGCCATGACTGGCATCCGCCTGCCCCTGCCACCCAGCCACTTGTGGGATCGCACCCACATGGTGCAACTGTATTCTGAGGAGGCCACCTCACGAGCACGGCTACACGTCCAGGCGCTCTCCACGCGCAAGGCCGACAACAGCAAGCTGGATCTGAGAACTCTGGCGGAGGCTGAGGATGCCAACCTCGCTCTTCTGAGCGACTTCACCACCGCCATCTCAGAGCACGACCACGGGCGTCCCAAAGTGAAGTGGGTTGTCCCAGAACGGGATCCCAACATTGTCCCCAGAGTCGATCACACCACCTTGTTGATTGTGAGCGTCAGCGACTTTCACATCAACAGAGACCCTGCCGATGATGGCCATGTGCTGCTTACCTTCGAAGGCGGCACTGGGTGCGCGGCTCACAAGCTGCGTCGTGATGTACCCGCGAACCAGTCTCAGGGCGAAGCGCGCTTCCTCATCCCCTCAGGTTGCAGAGGGAATGGGGTCCGAATGACAGCGACCCTGGTGGACTCCAACAACGTCCCCCTGAGTCCACCCATCTCCGGCACCGTCATCGTCAATATCATCTGACCTGCGCGGGAGGACGCGGGTCCAGCCAGAACCCGATACGCTTCACGGCATACCTCATGGGAATGGCCTCGCCCTCCGGGGCCATGGCCACCCGCATTCCTCCCACCAGCAACTGATGCAGCAACCGCTCCAGCGGCGAGCCCGCGGCCCACACGCCCCGGTGCTCGGACGTCTCAAGCAGGCGAAGATCCACGGCTGTATCCGACGCGATGATGATCAACGACTCTGGCCGCTCTCCCTCCCGCGGCACAGCGGGGGGCCACTCCAGTTCCAGCCCTGCGAGTGTCCCGTCCAGACGCGCCCCCAGCAGCTCCACGCGCTCGGGCCCCATCACAAGCCCTGAGGGCTGCGAGGTGCTCAACAGCGTCACGGCTCCGCTCACCCCCACGTCGAATACCGAGACATAGAGCCGGGAGCGGCTCCGGTTGTGAAGCCGCAGGTAGAGACGCTCGCTCGCGCGCAGGCAGCTGCCCGCAATGGGCAACCGTACCTCCCGCCCGCCCACCACCCGCCCCCACTCCAACTCCAGCCCCTGCTCAATCCACTCCGCCCCCTCGCTGCTGACCAACTCGCGCAGCGCTTGTGCCCGCGCCAACACCTCCACCGCGCGCACAACCTCCCCCACACTCTCCAGCACCACCGGCAGCGGTTGGACGATCCGGTCCCTCTCCTGGTCCAGAACGTCCAATCCTTCCTCCGTCAGCCACACGTGCGCGAGAACTGGCTCCTGTCCGCCCTCCAAGGCCCGCCGCACGAAGGGAGAGGACTCCAGCCCCTCCCTCAACCGCAGCCAGAGCGGCGAGGTGGCCTCCCATGGCCCCCCGAGCGCCACCGCGCGCCGGGGATGTGCGAAGCGGATCCGGAATGCTGGAGCCCCCGTGGGCAGAGCCACCCCTGCCTCCCGCTCCAGAACCACCCGGCTGCATCCCCCCTGCACCTCAATGACCCGCGCCAACGCCAGCGCCCGTTCCGGGTCCGGCCCGAGCGCTCCCAGCGGCATCACCGCATATTCGTCCCCCAGGTTCACCCCGTGCAGCCTTCCTCCTCTCAGCCAGTGCCAGTTGCGCTCCGGGTAGTACACCAGCGCCGTGTCCTGCTCGAGTTCCTCAAGGTGGAACAGCAGCCGCCGGGCTGGGCCTTCGAGTTCAGGGCGCTGCATCGGACAGCGCGCCAACACCCGCTCGCGGACATGCCGGGCCAGCTGCCCCCACGACACCTGAAGCCCTCGTGCCTCCTGGAGCACCTCAAGGAACGTGTCGGTCAGCAGCCCCGTCCTCACGCCTCGCGTGTTGGTGTACTCGTAGGCGGGTTCATCGATCGCGCTGGCCACCAGCCGGACCGCGTGGGGGTTGCTCTCCACGTAGGGCCCTCCGAGCGCCACGCCCTGGGCTTGCAGCCGCGTCAGGTGCGCGCGCACGGCCGGCAACGACACCTCCGGCAGGGCCCGCGGCACCATGTCCATCCCGCGGAACATGCACGCCGCGAAGCAGCAGTCCAGCACCACCGTCACGTTCCGCGTCTTCGCCGTCAGTTCCTGCAGCAGCCCCGATAGCTCCGGCGAGGTGATGCCGCGGAAGTCCTCTTCCGTGGACTGATCGAAGTCCACCGGCACAATGAACTGGAACCCGCGCCCCGGCTCCGGAGACCACGCGCCATGGCCCGCGTAGTACACGAAGGCTGCCTCGTCCGGCGCACAGGTCTCGATCAGCCGCCGGTAGCTCTGGAGGATGCCCTCGCGCGTCGCGTCCGCGCCCACACAGGGGCTCACTTCGAACCCGCGCCCTCCGAGCACCTGCGCGACCCGCTGCGCGTCCCCCAGCACCCCGGTCAGTCCGTGGGTCTGGCTTCCAATGATGAGTGCATGTCCTGGCATGAGCCTGCTTCACAGCAAGGGGCGTACCGGCCTCAGACGGACATCTCCGTCCACCTGGAGGATGAAACTGTCCATTCTCTTCGAGGGCAAGACTCGTGACGGAGGGCTCGCCACCTGGAAGGGTCACGTCACGTTTTCAGTGTCCGAGGTCCTGAAGCGCGGAACCACCCCTTGCGCATGGCACACCTGTTGCTGAGTCACTGAAGCGCGATGCCTGAAGCATCGCTTCACACGCAGCACACCTGACTGGAGCACCTCCCCATGAGTCTCGCCTCCTCCGTCGTGCCCACCTACCCGATTCCGAGCCCCAACGCCTCGCCCGCCGTGACGTTCGGCGATCTCTACCTGCTCCTGCTGCGCCCGGATCGCAGCGGCCCGGAGCACCTCCAGCAGGTGCTCGCCGCCGCCGTCCGGTACGAGCCTCAGTTCCCCGCCACCGCCAGTGCGCTGGAGCAGACCCTCACCCGGATCCTCGGCCAGCCCGTGCGGCTCCGCGCACCCCAGCTCCACGCGTTCAAGCGGCTCGCGGACAGGCCCGTTCTCGCCGAGCTGTCCCCCTGGAACCTCCCGCCGCAGTACGGTGAGCTCCCGGAGATGGTGCCAGCCTCGAGCCTGAACGACATCTACCTGGCGCTCCTCAAGCCGGACGGGGGAATGATCAAGCGCTTCAAGGCGGTGCAGGCCGCCGCCGCCCTGTACGAGCCCGGCGTCCCGGGCAGCCAGGAGGCGCTGGAGCAGGAGCTGTCCCAGCTCATCGGCCGCCGAGTGCAGCTCAGCGCGCCACAGCTGCGCTGCTTCAAGGAGCTGCTCATCGACGAGCCGGCCTTCGCCCACATCGCTCCCTGGGAGGA
>NZ_DASPHO010000813.1:0-10070 GCF_035629615.1 Hyalangium sp.
CGGAGGATCGTCCCCATGGCGCGCTCCAAGCGCTCCAGGCCAAGCTCCAAGCGGCGCTGCCCCAGTGTGACGAGCAGGGCCGCAAGTCCGAGCACGGCTTCACTCCACACCTGAGCATCGGCCAGCTCCCGCGCTCGAGCCCCGCGGAGATCCGCAGCACGCTCTCTGCATGGGAGCGGGACTGGAAGCCCCTCACCTTCGAGGCGCACGAGGTGTGCCTCATCAGCCGGCGCGGCGACGGCCCGTTCGAGGTACGGCGTCGCGTGCAGCTTGGCAGAGGCAGAAGGCACGGCACGGATCCAGGCGCAGGTGGGCACCGTCCACCTCAGGCAACAGGAGCGACGGAGACTCCCTCGGCAGAGAAGCCAGGCCCGGCCGAGGCAGCACGCGCGCCCCCTGAGAAGTCGGGGACGCTGCGAGCGGTGCTGGAGGCGCGTGGCGAGTGGGAGTCCAACGAGGCGCGGCATCAGCGCACGGCGGCGGTGAACCGGCTCGAGGCTGTCTGCACGGAGCTCGGGCTGCAGCTCCACCCCTATGGCTCGTATCTGCTCGGGACGGGCAGCGCGAGCAGCGACGTGGACGCGGTGGCGGTCGGTCCCTCGCACTTGTCGCGAGAGGGCTTCGCAGAGGAGCTCCTCCAGGCGCTGTCCGAGCAGGACGGGACTGCCCGTGGACGCTTCGTGGCTGACGCGGCCATTCCCATGGTGAAGCTCTCCATCGGCGGTGTGCACTTCGACGTGTCGTACGCGAGCCGCCCTGAGGGTGTCGAGCCATGTCCCCCCGAGGAGCTGCTTGCGCAGCATGGAGAGCACCTGGACACCGCTGGCTTCCGCTCACTCAACGGCTGGGCCGACACGACCGCGTTGCTCGAGGCTGTGGAGCGCGAGGGCGCGGGCCCTGAGCGCTTCCGCATCACGCTGCGTGCCGTGCGAGCCTGGGCCAAGGCTCGGGGTGTGTACTCGCACGCGCTGGGCTACCTGGGTGGACTGTCCTGGGCCGTGATGGCGGCCTGGAGCTGCATGCGCGCACCCCGAGAGGCGGCGAGCACGGACGAGCGCCTGCTCGCGCACTTCTTCGAGACATTCGCTGCCTGGCCCGGGCCACAGCCGGTCACGGTGACTGCCGAGACGGCGCGCTACCGCCCCGAGGGGAAGCGGGACTTGATGCCCGTGGTGGCCCCGGCGCTGCCTCCGCGCAACACCTCGCGCAACGTCTCGCGCTCGACGCTCCAGGTGCTCCGGGACGAGCTCACTCGAGCGCGCGAGCTCGTCCAGCGGGCGCGCGCGGAAGGAACCGAGGCGGCCTGGGAAGCGCTGTTCGCGCCCGCGGACTTCTCACGAGAGGCTCCGGTGCGGCTGGTGGTGTCCATCGAGGCGCCCTCAGCCGAGGCACGGACAGCAGCGGCGGGTTGGGTGCTCGGGCACCTCACGGCGCTGGTGTACCGGCTGGAAGGAGACCGGCGGCTCTTCGCGCGCCCACTCCCGAACGAGCGGCCCGAAGGCCCCTTCGTCATCGGCCTCTCCACGCGAGGCCTGGCCAGCTCCGAGGCCTTCTCGGCGAAGCCCGGGAGCCCACTGGCGAGGACTCTGGACGAGTTCCGCGAGTCCTTCCACACCTGGAGCCACCGCCCACCGGAGGCGTCCCTCTCCCTCCAGCTCACCCACGCCTGACGCACGACGCGTTAGTGGAGGTACGAGAGCTGGAGCTGTGTGAAGCGGTGTCCGGAGAGCCGGGAGTTGGGGGGCTCGGCCATCTCCTGTGAGCGGAACACCATGCTCAGGTCGAGCTGGACGCCCCCCGTGCGCATGGCCGCGCCGAACTCGCTGTCTCCCACGAAGGGCGTCTTGCGCACGCTGGCGCTCGAGCGGAAGAGCGTTCCATCCAGGAACAGGTTGCGCGCCACCAGCCGCGCCTGCCCGCGCGCGAAGAAGTACGCCTCCCAGGTGCGCTCGGGAGCGACGGCCTGTGTGCTCGCCTCCGCGGTCTGCCCCTCAGCCTCGCGCTGAGCCTGCCTCACTCCCCGGATGGAGGGAATGATGGGTGCAAGTCCGAACGGCCGGGCAATCCATCCAGCGCGCACCGTGGCGCCGAGGCTCGCGTTGACGAAGACGGTGCCCAGCATGGCTCCCGCGGACCAGGAGGCATCCACATAGGGGCTCCACAGCAGGGTCTTCTCGCGGAGTGCGGAGAGGTGGAAGGCGGGCTCGGTGGGGAGCTGCTTCTCCCAGCCCACGGGGATCCGGGCCACCGTGCGGCCGAAGAGGTTGTTGAGCGCGGAGTGCCACGCGCGCTGCGTCTCCCCCGCGAAGGCGGGCGGGCCGGTGATGCCCACGGTGGCCTGGAGCGTGAGCCGGGAGGAGTCAGAGGGTCGCTCCGCGGCGTGGAGGGAGTGGAACAGGAGGCCGGCATGGAGCCATCCGCCGTAGGGCCGGTCGTCAGGGTTCGGCCAGGGCACTTCGCCGTCACTGGGGACGATGCGGCTGGGCGTGTACATGTTCTGCGACAGCGAGCCCCCACAGGGGTAGCGGTGCTCCACGCCACCCGGCAAGCCGAGAGCGAGGGCGAGCTTGCGGCACCCGTCGTACTCGCCAGAGTGCGTCACGCGGATGCCGTTCGAGTAAAAGCGGTCGCTCTTGGCGAGCAGATCGTTCTCGAAGTGGAGGGTGGTGACGAAAGGCAGCTTCACCTCCACCGAGGAGGTGGAGGGGAGGGGCGTTTGAGCCAGGAGGGAGGAGGTCAGCAGCGCGAGAGCCCATGGCATGCCGACAGTGTAGCGCCCTGGGGTGTCAGCCGCTGCGGGGATACTGGCGACCGGAATCTCTTTGCGGGAGCCAGAGCCATGACGGGTATCACGGCCACACAGGTGGTGCAGCCGAAGCTGCCGGATCAGGGAGCTCCTCAGGTGAGCAAACCTGGGGAGTCGAAGTTTGACGCGGTCCTCGCAGACAAGGCGCACGGGAAGGCCGCGGCCGTCCAGGGCGCGCAGGGGGTGAGCCAGGTGGAGAGCATCTCGAAGACGGAGCGCCCCACGCTGAACATGGTGTCGAGCGTGGTGAGAGAGCTGGAGCAGGGGCAGCGGCGGCTGGACAAGCTGATCGACGCTGGCGTCACGGGCAAGCAGTTCTCGAATGCGGAGCTGCTGTCGCTCCAGGCCTCCATGTACAAGTACACGCTGGAGCTGGACCTGACGAGCAAGGTCGTCGAGAAGGCCACCAGCGGCATCAAGGACGTGGTGAAGACCCAGGTGTAGCCTCGGGCTTCAGAAGGTCCCTGCCAGCCCTTCGCGGGAGTCAGGCTCCCGCGTCTCCCCGTGCCTCAGTGCACGCGCGCCCGAGGCAGGTTGGAGGGCGCCGGGAAGCCCCCGAACGTCTCCACACCCTTCAGCCCCTGCGTCCCCTGCGTCCCGCACACCAGCGTGGCCAGGTCCTCGGCGCGACGGCCCAGGTCATCGAAGGAACGCGACACCTGCGTCACCGGATCGAACACCGTCCCACCCCGGAGGAAGGCCGACAGCGCGGCCTGCTGGCCCGCGGCCCGCGGCGCCACGTGCACGAACTCCGTGCGCGTCTCCCTCGAGTGGCACCCGCTGCACGTGTTCAGCGAGAACTTGTGCCGCGCCTCCGAAGACACTCCCGGCACACGCCAGAAGAAGTCCTCCGGCACCTTCGCGCCCGCCGCCAGGAACCGCCGGCCCGCGAAGCTCTCCGGCACCGAGTGCCGCTCGGCGAGGACGTCCGCCTGGTTGGCCTGGATGAAGTCCCTCAGCGTGTTCGAGTTCTCGAACCCGAAGTCCGGCGTCAGCTTCACCGTGGCCGGCTGCAGGCCCGCCGTCGTCAGGGTGTACTCCCGCATCTCCCACGGATCGGCCAGATCCACCTCGTTGGTGCGCAGCTGGTTGAGCGCGTTGCCGAACGGCCGGCCCGGCAGCACCCCCGACTTCGCGAAGCGATCTGTCAGCGCCTGGAGCTTCACCTTGTAGCTCGGGTGGTTCAGGCCCAGCTGGCCCAGCTCATGCCAGTCCCGCGCCCAGCGCTGGATGGCCTCCGGCGTGCCGCCTGGCAGCGCGTACTCGAGAATGACCGTGAACTCCAGCGGAGCCCCCGACGGGTCGAGCACTCCGAAGACGAAGCGCCCCTCTCCGGCCTGCACCCCAGGCTGGCGCAGGTCCATGCGGTTGGTGATGGCCAGCAGCCGGAACGGCGCCCTGCTGAAGTCCAGCGGCCGGTTCGCCCCGCCGCTCCGCGTCTCCCAGGGCCCCAGCACCTTGTTCATCATCTGCGTCCGCGCCGGCAGCGTGAGGCCGTTGACCGTCTGCGCCGTCATCCACGTCTTCAGCCAGCTGCGCACCATCGTGGACGGATCCTGATCCCCCGCCATCGCCCTCATGAGCGTGCCGAAGTGCCAGGCCCCGCCCGGCGCGGTCCGCACGGGATCCTCCACCACCGAGAGCGCGGTGATCATCAGCTCTGCCGAACGGTCGATGGTGCACGTCGTGGGGTTGCACGCGTAGGTGGACTCGCAGCCGTTGGCCGGGTTCCCATCACAGTCGTACGCCCCCACCGGGCAGGCCACGCCGCACGTCCCCGCCACGCACACGCCCGTCGCATTGCCCTGGGCCTCGCAGCTCGTGCCACAGGCGCCGCAGTGGGACACGTCCTCCATGAGGTTCACTTCGCAGCCGTTGGCGGGATTCCCATCGCAGTTGGCGTAGCCCTGCTGGCACGGCGTCTCGTACGTGGGGCCCTCGACGCACTCGGACTCGTTGTACGCGGCGTCCCGCGCGGCGACGTACACCCGGCGGATGCTGCCCGGGCTGGAGGCCGCGACGGTCAGCTCGGCCGTGAAGGCGCCGTTCGAGCCCGCGAACACGGTGGCGGCCGGGAAGCCCGTGCACGCCACATCGACGAAGACTCCCACTTCTGCCCCCGGCTCCGTGGTGCCCCTCACCAGCAGCCCGTGCTGAGTGGTGCCATATTGCCAGTTCGCCTCGGTGACCACCGGATCGGCCGGCGGGGTGGTGTCGTACTGAGAAGGCGTGGGGATGGAGCTGCATCCCGAGGCGTTCCCGGCATAGTCATACGCCCGGGCCGAGTAGCTGCTCGCCGGATGGGAGCCGACATCGATCGGCATCTCGCAGTACGAGTCATCACTGGAGATCCCATCCGCCACGGGCTCGCCGTAGCAGCTGTCACCCGCGTAGACGCGGATCTTGGCGTTGGTCTCGGAGCGGGCGATGAGCCTCGGCAGCTGCATCGAGCCCGAGTCGACCCAGGAGAGCAGCGGCGCGGGCGGCGCGTTGAAGTCCACGCGGATGTCGCCGCCCTCGCGCTCGTTGTTGCCCTCCAGCTGCTCGCTGACCCGGTCATCCGCGTCCGCCACGGCGATCAGGTGGTAGGTGCGCGCGGCGAGCTCCAGCGTGCCGACGCGTCCGGTCACCTCGCGGCAGCCCTCCGCCGGCACGCTGATCCGGGAGCTGGTGGCCACCAGCACATCTCGCGAGTCGAGGAGCGCGTCCTTCGAGAGGAAGAAGGAGACCTCGGTGCTACTGGACGTATCTCCGCGATTGCACAGCCGCGCTCGCAGCAGCTCCTGGGGGGCCGTGCTCAGCGCGAAGGGCCCTGTCAGGGACTCGAGCACGAAGTCCGGCTTGCCCAGTCCAGAGGGGTCCTCGAAGAAGGGGTCCTCGAAGGGGTCCTCCGGGAACTCCGGACCGAAGGGGTCTTCCGGATAGGGCTCCACGTAGCAGCCCGTGAGTGCGCTCGTGAGCGCAAGCGCCAGCAACCATCGCTTCTGCATATGAGGCCCGCCTTCAGGGGGTGAAGAGCTGTTGGTCCCGCTGCCCGTACTTCGGACCCACTCCCGCCCATCCCGCTCCCAGCGGCCTACCAAGACCCCAAGACGCACGTGAGGCGGAGTTATTCACTCCGCCTCACAAGCGTTCACTCCCGGTCGGGGGTGGGCCTCTCCCACCCCCCAACCTCGAACCACCTGACACTTCTACCCACAGCTGCGAGAGGCGTAGGCGCTCGGGTAGTCGTCGAAGAGGCTGCAGGCGAAGGCCGCCATGGACTGGTTGATGCGCACCGCCTTGTTCCGTCCGGAGGTGCAGTAGCCGGTGCCGTACGCGTGGGGGCCGACGATCCACCGTCCACCGTCCCACCACCGGTACGTCGGCGAGCCGCTGGAGCCCGGCTCGGTGTCGGCGAAGTGCGTCAGCAGGTTCGGGCACGAAGCCGGGCCCGCCTCATCGATCGCGGAGGACGCGATGTACTGGAAGGCGCCACACCGGCCGCTCGCCAGCGGAGAGTCCGCGCAGAGGGCGTTGGCTCCCGGGTACTGCAGCAGCGTGACGCTCACCCCGTCCAGCACCGTCTTCGGCTCCCACCAGCCAAACCCGAACCAGCCCAGCGAGGCCGTGCGCGGCTCGTCCTCCAGCAGCATGAAGCCGATGTCGTAGTTGGGATCCTCGTTGGACACCCACCCGTTCCAGGCCCAGAGGCCCACCACCCGGCGCGGCGTGCCGTTCGCGAACCGGTCCGAGCCCTCACCCCGGTGGCCCGGCGAGAACCACGTGTTCCACGACCAGGCGTCGGTGTCCGGGTCGAACACGCAGTGCCCGGCCGTCATCACCAGCCGCGGGCCAATCAGCGCTCCGCTGCAGAAGCCTCGCACCGAGGTGGAGGTGGACAGGATGGTGCCCGTCGCCCGGAAGGGAAACTGCGTATAGCTGGTGGTGGCGATCGCGCTCTTGCCGTCCGTGCCGATCAGCGACTTGCCGCTCACGTCCCGGTTGCCGTCCTTCACGCTCGGCGGCGCCATCAGCTCCTCGGGGGTGGAGGGAATCGAGTCCAGCCGCTTGCGGAACTGCCGCCCATCGGCCAGCACCAGGATGCCCTCGGACGCGCTCGCCTCGTCCAGCGCCTTGCGCGGGCCCGGAGTGAACCCGCGGGCCTGCATCCGCGCCATGTACTCCGCACCGAACGCGGCCTGCACCTCCAGCGAGGTGGTGGCCCGGCCCATGGCCTCGTAGCCCTTCATCTTCAGCGGGTCGATGTTCGCCACCATCGCCGCGCGCAGCTGCGCCTCCGCCTGTGCCGCCTGGCGATCCATCACCTCCACGCCCGCGCCCCGCTCCTCGGCGTTCACGTCTACCTCTGCCTCCACACCCCCGCACCCCGCCAACATCCCCGCTGCCATCACCGCCGCTGCAGCCTTCTTCAGATTCAGAATCACGACTCGTTCTCCCCCTGTCCTGCGGACAGTGCTCCTAGGTTGTGCCCAGAGAACGAGCCCTCTCCCAAATCTTCCCGCGGGAATTTCGGGAGCCTTTTTTAACGCCAGAGGTGGGAGAACGTGCGAGGACTGCGCCTCACGCAGGAGATGCGGCGCCCTCGGACAGCAGCGAGCGCACCAGATCCTGGAGATCCCTCGGGAGGAACGGCTTCTCCACGCAGGGGTTCTTGATCTGGCTGAGGAACTCGCGCGCCCGGGCCGTGAAGGCGCCACCCGTCAGGAACACCATCCGCGCCGCGAGCTCGGGAGCCACGCGCGCCAGCTCCTCGTGCAGGTCAATGCCGCTCATCTCCGGCATCATGATGTCACAGAGGATGAGATCGAACTGCTCGCCGCCCGTGAGGCGCGCATGGGCCTCGCGAGCGCTCGTCAGCGCCATCACCTCATGCTCGCGCTGGAGCGCCCGGCGGATGGCCTGGCTGACCAGGGGCTCGTCATCCACGATGAGGATCCGCCCCCGCCGCCCCGGTCCTGGGGACAGCTCCCGCGCAGGCTCTGGCAGGGAGGCAATGCTGGGGTGGGCGACCGCGGGCAGGACGATTCGGAAGATGCTGCCGCGCCCGACCTCGCTCTCCAGCTCCAGCCGTCCTCCCAAGGACGCGACGATGTTGCGGCAGATCGGCAGGCCCAGCCCTGTACCCACGCCATTGGGCTTGGTGGTGAAGAACGGCTCGAAGACCCGCTCGAGCTTGTCCGAGGGGATCCCCGTGCCGGTGTCGCGGATCTCGATCACCGCCTCCGCGCCCCGGAGCCGCGTGACGACGCGGATCTCGTTGAGCTCCACGCTCCCCTCGGGGATGGCCTGGGCCGCGTTGACCAGAAGGTTCAGGAGCACCTGCCCCAGCTCCACCTCTCGGGCCTCGATGCGGATCGGATCGCCGTAGTCCCGCACCAGCCGGGCGCGATGCCGGATCTCGCTGCTCGCCAGGCGCAGCGAGGACTCGATGACCTGATGCACCTCCAGGCTCTGCCGCCCGGGTTCCTTCTCCCCTCGCGAGAAGATCCGGAACTGCTGGACGATCTCCCGAGCCCGGGCCGCTCCCAGCTGGGCGTCCGCCACCAGCTCTTGCACCTCGGTGCGCTCGGCGGCTGTGACTCCCAGGCGTGGCAGCACGTCCCCCTCCAGGATGTGCAGGTTGGCCAGCACGTAGGCCAGCGGGTTGTTGATGTCGTGCGCGACCATCCCCGCGACCATCCCCAGCGAGGCCATGCGATCCGTGAGCACGAGCTGGGCCTGCATCCGCTTGCGCTCGGTCAGATCCCTGGCAATCCACATGGTGCACGGCTGCCCCTCGAACACCACCGGGAACCGGGCCAGCTCCGCGGGGATGCTCTCCCCGGAGATGCGCACCAGGCGGAGCTCCCGGAAGGGCTCGCGCCCCTCCTCTTCCTGTGTCGTGACGAGGTCGCGCAGCACCTGCTCCCCCTCCTCAGGGTGGAAGAAGCGGGCCACCACCTCCTGCACCTCCAGCCCCAGGAGCTCGTTCGGAAAGACGCACCCCAGCAAGGTGAAGAGCGCTGGGTTCACGTAGCTGATGCGTGAGCCATGGATGACGCACACCCCATCGGGCAGCCGCTCGATGAGCTCGCGGAAGCTCGCCCGGGAACGGCGAAGCGCCTCCAGCGTGCGAGCGTGCTGGACCGAGTAGCGGATGGACCGCTCCAGCAGCACCGGCGTCATCTGCGACTTCACCAGAAAGTCCGCGGCCCCCGCTTCCTGGGCCTGGCGATCGATCTCGTTGTCCGAGTTCCCTGTCAGCAGGATGACGGGCAGCCGCGCACCTCGCCGGCGCGCCTGCTGCATCAGCTCCAGCCCCGTGTGCGCCCCGAGCCGGTAGTCCAGCAGGCACACGTCATGGAGCCCCGAGGCCATTGTCACGAGGGCCTCGTCGGCGTCCTCCACCCAGTCCAGGGACAGCCGTGGGTCGCCCAGCTCCCGCAGCGCATCACGCACCAGGATGAAGTCATCCGGGTCATCCTCCACGAGGAGGACGCGCAGCGGAGGCGAGGCCGCCCCCCATGTCATGTCGGGCTCGCGAGCGGGAGCGTGGCTGTCTGCAGCCAGTACTCGCCGAGGACCTTGACGACCTCGACGAGCCGCTCGAACGTCACGGGCTTGGTGATGAAGCAGTTGGCTCCCAGATCGTAGCTGCGCACCACGTCCTCGTCCGCGCTGGAGGTGCTCAGGACGATGATGGGGATGCGGCGCAGCTCCGGGTCCGCTTTGATCTCGCGCAGGGCCTCGCGGCCGTCCATGCGAGGCATGTTCAGATCCAGCAGGATGAGCCCCGGGCGCGGGGAGACTTTCGGGTCGCTGTAGCGTCCCCGATGGTTCAGGTAGTCGAGCAGCTCCTCCCCGTCCTCGACCCACCTCAGCTCGCCGTTGAGCTGGTTCTTCCGCAGGGCATCGCGGGTGAGATCCCGATCATCCACATCGTCATCGGCCATCAAGATGGTGACTGCCAGGGCACGTGCCATCAGATTCCCCTGTCGCGCTGAGGTACTCGAGCAATGGTGCGGTGAGGAGGGGTCCGCTCACCTCCATGGCCTCATATGTACCTTGCCCCGATGGGCAGCTGGAAGGGAGCCGGACACGCATGGATCCGGGTGACACGACCCTCCGAAGCTTGTGCGCAGATGTGAGGGTCTAGGTGGGCTTGACCCGGTGCGCCATGCCTCTCACTGGGAGTGTTTCGCGCCGTCCTTGCGGTGCTGGCTGGCGATCACCGAGTCGCCAAACCGCTCGACGTTCACCAACCAGGCCGCCGCGTTCTTCA
>NZ_DASPHO010000814.1:0-10823 GCF_035629615.1 Hyalangium sp.
AGAGCGAGGCGATGATCGAGCTGCGCGAGCTGAAGGACGACGAGGGCATCCTGCGCCAGGGCGTGGGTGACACGCTGGAGGCGCATGTCGTCGAGGCGGGCGCTCGGGGCATCATCCTGAGCCGGGCGCTGACCAAGGGCAACGCGAACATGGCGATGCTCGCCGAGGCGCGGGCCTCGGGCATGCCGGTGGAGGGCATGGTCCTGAGCGTGAACAAGGGCGGCGTCGAGGTGGCCATCGGCGACGTGCGCGCGTTCTGTCCCATCAGCCAGCTGGACATCCGCTTCGTGGAGAAGCCGGATCAGTTCATTGGCGAGAAGCTGCAGTTCCGCGTCACCGAGGTGCGGGATCGCAACATCGTGCTGTCGCGGCGCTCGCTGCTCGAGGAGGACCAGAAGAAGCTGGCAGAGCAGACGCGCAAGGGCCTGTCCGAGGGCAAGATCGTCAAGGGCAAGGTCACCGGCGTGCGTGACTTCGGCGCCTTCGTGGATCTGGGCGGCGTGGAGGGGATGATTCCCGTCTCCGAGATGTCCCACGTGCGCATCGGCCACCCGAGCGAGGTGGTGAAGCAGGGCGACGAGGTGGAGGTGGAGATCCTCCGTCTCGAGGCGGCCCAGCCGAGCTCGCCGGACAAGGGCAAGCACAAGGAGCGCATCACGCTCTCCATGCGCTCGCGCCAGGAGGATCCGTTCAAGGCGGCGCTGGAGAGCATCAAGGAGGGCGACCGGCTGCAGGGCAAGGTCGTCCGGCTGCAGGCGTTCGGCGCGTTCGTGGAGCTGCGCCCGGGTGTGGACGGCCTGGTGCACATCTCCGCGCTCTCGGATCGGCGCATCGCGCACCCACGGGACGTGGTGCAGGTGGGCGAGACGATCTGGGTCGTGGTCGAGAAGATCGATCCGAACGAGAAGCGGATCGGCCTGCGGAAGATCACCGAGGAGGATGCTCAGCGTCCTCCCGAGGAGCGTCCGGCCCCCGAGGCCAAGGCGGCCAGGCCCGCCGAGCCCCAGGCCCCGCGCCCGAAGGTGGGCCAGGTGGTCGTGGGCAAGGTCGATCGCATTGAGCCCTACGGCGTGTTCCTGATGTTCCCGGGCGGCAAGGGGCTCCTCCCGGCAGCGGAGACGGGCACGGATCGCGGCACGGATCTGCGGAAGCACTTCTCGCTGGGCCAGGAGGTGAAGGTGGCCATCCTGGACATCGACGCGTCCGGGAAGATCCGGCTGTCGATCACGGCGGCCGAGCGAGCAGAGGAGCGCGCGGAGCTGGATGCCTGGCAGAAGACGCAGAAGCCTGCGGGCGGTGGCGGCAAGGGATTCGGCACGCTCGCGGACCTGTTGAAGAACAGGAAGGGCTGAGGGGCGGGCTCCGGAAAAAGGAGTTGACGCACTGGGGGGAGGGCGGTACTAACCCTCCCGCTTTTGCCGCGGGGTGGAGCAGCCTGGTAGCTCGTCGGGCTCATAACCCGAAGGTCGCAGGTTCAAATCCTGCCCCCGCAACTCGAAGCACCGGAGGCCCTTCCGGGAATGACCGGAAGGGCCTCCGTCGTTCTATAGAAAGTCACAGCGCATTTATCGCGGGGTGGAGCAGCCTGGTAGCTCGTCGGGCTCATAACCCGAAGGTCGCAGGTTCAAATCCTGCCCCCGCAACTCTCAAAGCCGGCTCTCCTGAAGAGGGGAGCCGGCTTTTTGCTGTGTGCTACTCGGGGTTGATCCGGAAGACGGGGAAGAGGCCCACCTGGCCCGAGTGGAAGTGGGCGGCGAGGGCAGGGATCTCCTCGAAGGAGTAGATGCGCTCGTCGATGGTGGGCATCCAGTCGTTGGCCTCCGCGTAGGCCGCGGCGTCGAGCGCCTCCTGCCGGCCGCACATATGGGTGTGGATGTACTGGTGGCGCTCGATGCACTCGCTGGCGCGCAGGAAGGATGTGGCCATGCCTTCCTTCCAGCCGGCGGTCGTCACCACCGCCTCTCGCGAGAGCGCCCGGCGTGTCGCCTTGGAGAAAGGCGTGCCGATGTAGTCCACGAAGATCTGCACCTTCTGCCCACCGGTGAGCCGCTCCATCTCGCGGACAAAGGCGGTCTCGGCCTGCTGGTAGGCGCGGCGGTAGGTGGGATCGGTTCCGGCACGCATCTCGTCGAAGTAGAGGTCTCCGAAGGTGCGGCGATCCAGCGCAGTGACGCCCGTCTTCCGGATGATCTCCAGCCGCTGATCGTTCGCCGAGAGCATCACCGTCCGGCACCCGAAGCGCCGGGCCAGATCCAGCTCGGCCAGGGTGGTTCCTCCGCCCCAGCCCCACACGTGGGGCGCGGGCATCAGCTCCTGGCGCACCATGAGGCGGTACGTGCCGTAGGCGAGCAACCAGTTCGACCAGGCCGTGGTGTAGCGCGCCGAGAACGCGGCCCACTGCGCCAGCGAGTAGCGGGAGCCCGCAGGCACCGGCAGCAGAGCGTCCGCCTTCACCACCATCCGCGTGGAGAGGTAGCCCCGGGTGCCCGCCGCGTCATAGGCGAACGCCTTGCTCGGGTACTCCCAGGGATCCATCACCTCCCCCGCGTAGACGAACCCGCAGCGCCCAGGCTCCCAGCCCTGCACGCCCTCGCCCAGGGAGAGCACGCGGACCACCCCCGCGTTGCCGATGATGATCCGCTCCTCACCTCGGAAGCGGCACACGTCGATGGGCTTGCGCTGGAGGCTGTGCCCCATGTTTCCCTCCCAGCAGCCGTAGAGGGGCTCGACCAACAGCTCCCCGGGTCCGGGAGCAGGGAGCTCGAAGTCCTCCAGAACGAGATCGGCGAGGCCCTCTGTTGGAGAGCCGTCGCCCGCGTACAGGAACCAGGCCTTGGCGGAGATGGGCACGAGAGTGGGGGCGAGAGGAAAGCCTGAACAATATCCGGCGGCTCGCTCGAGACCCACAACCCATACCATCCCCTGGGTCACTCAAACCAGCGAGGTAGGAATATTCCGATAGAGTTGAGAGCGCGGACAGCAGTGTGCTATTCCACACATCTGTGGTGGGTCTGGGTCATGAATGACTCACATCATGCCACCCATCAGGGACAGAACGGACCCAAGGGTCTGAGGGGTTGTAGCGCAGCGCGCTCCCCCCCGCGCTGTTCGCTGGGGGAAGTGGCCCTGTTGGGAGGAGTTCTTTGAGTACTGAGTTCGCGAAGCGAATCGCCCACTTCTCCCGGGAGCGCCTGGCGCTGCTGGCGGCGAGCCTGAATGAGGAGCTGGCCTCGGCTCGGCGCGGCACTGTCTCCGAGCCGGTGGCGATCATCGGGATGGGGTGCCGCTTCCCGAAGGCGGCGGACCCGGAGGCGGTCTGGCGGCTGCTGCGCGAGGGCGTGGACGCCGTCACGGAGGTTCCGCCGAGCCGGTGGGATCTGGAGGCCACCTACGACGCGGATCCCGAGGCGCCTGGGAAGCTCTACACGCGCTGGGGCGGCTTCCTGGACGATGTGGATCAGTTCGATCCGGGCTTCTTCGGGATCTCGCCCCGAGAGGCGCGGAACATGGATCCGCAGCAGCGGTTGCTGCTGGAGGTGGCCTGGGAGGCCCTGGAGAACGCCGGGCAGCCCGCCTCACGGATCGAAGGCAGCCGGACGGGCGTCTTCGTGGGGTTGTCCCAGGAGGACTACCGCAAGGCGCTGCTGGGTGAGGATCTGCGGCGCACGAACACCTATAGCGCCACGGGCAACTTCCACGCCGTGGCCAGCGGGCGTATCTCCTACGCGCTGGGGCTGCAGGGGCCGAGCATCTCGGTGGACACCGCGTGCTCGTCCTCGCTGGTGGCCATCCACCTGGCCTACGAGAGCCTGAGGCGCCGCGAGTGCGACATGGCGCTGGCGGGTGGCGTCAACGTGATGGCGCACCCGGAGATCACCGTGGCGCTCTGCAAGCTGCAGGCGCTGTCGAGGGATGGGCGGTGCAAGACGTTCGATGCGCGGGCGGATGGGTTCGTGCGCAGCGAGGGGTGCGGCCTGGTCGTCCTCAAGCGCCTGTCGGACGCGCTGGCGGACCGGGATCCCATCGTTGCCGTCATCCGAGGCTCGGCGATCAACAATGATGGGAAGAGCTCCGGGCTCACGGCGCCCAACGTGCTGGCGCAGCAGGAGCTGATCCGCCGGGCGCTGAAGTCCGCCGGGGTGGAGCCCTCCGAGATCGGCCTCGTGGAGACGCATGGCACGGGGACCTCGCTGGGCGATCCGATCGAGTTCGATGCGCTGAAGGAGGTGCTCGGCGGAGCCCGGGCCGATGCTTCGGTGTGCGCGCTGGGGGCGCTGAAGAGCAACCTGGGCCACATGGAGTCCGCCGCGGGAGTGGGCGGGCTGATCAAGGTGGCGCTGGCGCTGCGGCACGAGGCCATCCCCGCCAACCTCCACTTCCGCAACCTCAACCCTCGCATCTCGCTGGAGGGCACGCCCTTCGTCATCCCTACGCGGCTGACGCCCTGGCCGCGGGGTGCTCGGCGCCGGGTGGCGGGGGTGAGCGCCTTCGGGATCAGCGGGACGAACGTCCACCTGGTGGTGGAGGAGGCTCCGGCCACGGAGCCCGTGGCCCCCGCCACCACGGGCAAGCCCGGGAAGTATGTGCTGCCGATCTCAGCGCGCACGGAGGAGGCGCTGAAGGCGCTGGCGCGGCGGTACCAGCAGCAGCCGCTCGCGGACACGCGCGCGGAGCCGGGCCTCCCGGAGCTGAGCTACACGGCCAGCGTCCGGCGCCCACACCATGAGCATCGCCTGGCGCTGGTGGGTGAGTCGCGCGCCGAGCTGCGGGAGCAGATCGCCGCGTTCCTCGCGGGAGAGGCCCGGCCGCACCTGTCCGCGGGCAGCGTGGAGCTGGCCGCAGGGCGGCGCAAGGTCGTCTTCGTCTTCCCGGGCCAGGGCTCCCAGTGGCTGGGCATGGGCCGGGGGCTCATGGAGCGGGAGCCCGCCTTCCGTGCGGCGCTCGAGCAGTGTGACGCGGCGATGCGGCCACATGTGTCCTGGTCGCTGCTGGAGGAGCTGGGCGCGAGCGCCTCGCCCGAGCGGCTGGAGCGGGTGGACATCGTGCAGCCGCTGCTGTTCGCCATGGAGGTGGCGCTGGCGGCGCTCTGGCGGACGTGGGGGATCGAGCCGGATGGGGTGGTGGGCCACAGCATGGGAGAGATCGCCGCGGCGCACGTGGCCGGGGCGCTGTCGCTCGACGATGCGGCGCGGCTGATCTGCCTGCGCAGCCAGGCGCTGCTCAAGGTCTGCGGCCAGGGTGGCATGGCGGTGGTGGAGCTGACGTGGGAGCAGGCCACGGCGGCGCTCTCGGGCTACGAGGAGCGGCTGGCCATCGCGGCGAGCAACGGGCCTCGCTCCATGGTGATCTCTGGCGAGAGCAGGGCGCTGGAGGAGGTGCTCGGCAAGCTCCAGGCGGAGGGCGTCTTCTGCAGGCTCGTGAAGGTGAACTACGGCTCCCACAGCCCGCAGATGGACCCGCTGCGAGAGGAGCTGATGCGCGTGCTGGCCGGCGTCTCCCCGCGCCGGGCGCGCGTCCCGATGCTGTCCACGGTGACGGGGCGGATCCTCGACGGGACCGAGCTGGAGACGGCGTACTGGGTGAGCAACCTGCGCGCTCCGGTCCTGTTCTCGCAGGCGGTGGAGGCGCTGGCCCGTGAGGAGCAGCCCATCTTCCTGGAGATCAGCCCCCACCCCGTGCTGGTGCCCGCCATCGAGGAGGCGCTGGCGCGCGGCGGCAAGAGCGTGGCGCTCCCGTCGCTCCGTCGCGAGGAGGAGGAGCGGGCCGTCATGCTGGGGACGCTGGGCCGCATGTACACGATGGGCCACGCGGTGGACTGGAGCCGCTTGTTCCCGGCCGGTGGGCGCGTGGTGGAGCTGCCAGCATACCCCTGGCAGCGGGAGCGCTACTGGGGGATCGAGGCGCGATCCGTGGCAGGGGCGGGGCTCGGGCGAGCCGATGGCAGCCACCCCTTGCTGGGTGGACACCTCGAGCTGGCCAGCGTCAGCGGCGGCGAGCACTCCTTCCAGGGCGAGCTGGGGCTGGAGTACCAGCCGTACCTCGCGGATCACCGGATGCGGGGGACGCCCGTGTTCCCGGGCTCCGCGTATCTGGAGATGGCGCTCTCCGCGGCTGCGGAGGTGTGGGGCCCGGGAGCCCATCGCGTCGAGCAGGTGGCCTTCGAGGAGATGCTGACGGTGCCCGAGGGATCGCGGCGCTCGGTGCAGCTCCTCTGGAAGGCTGCGGGGGAGGGTGAGGCCTCCTTCGAGATCTACAGCCGCGAGGCCACCCAGGGCGCTGGCGCGAGCAGCGGGCGCGCGCCTGGCTGGAGGCGGCATTCGGCTGGCAAGCTCCGAGCGGCTTCCGCGCGGGCCAACGAGCACCTCGAGCCGCTGGACGCGATTCGCTCGCGGTGCCGTGTGAGCGTGCCAATCGAGGAGCACTACCGGCTGCTTCAAGAGGTGGGGCTGGAGTGCGGCTCGCGCTTCCAGGGGGTGGCCGAGCTGTGGCGCGGCGAGGGGCAGGCGCTGGGACGGATCCGGCTGCCGGACGAACTCAAGGATGAGGCCCGCGCATACCGCATCCACCCGGCGCTGCTGGACTCGGCCCTGCAGACGGTGCTGGCCACCGCCGCCGAGGCCCAGCCCGGCACCCGCGTCCTCCTCGTGGGACTGGAGGGCCTGTGCCTGTATGAGCGTCCGCCCACGGAGCTGTGGGCGCATGTCACGCGCCGGGCTTCGGGTTCGAGCGCGGGGGACATGGAGGCGGAGCTCTGGCTCCGGGACGGCGAAGGCCGCCTGGTAGGCGAGGCGCGAGGCCTGCGCATCCAGCGAGTGGCCGCGGGGCGGCGCGATCTGATCGCCGAGTGCTTCTACTCGGTGCAGTGGGAGTCCCTGCCGCAGACAGGGGCGGACGCACCGCGCTCACCTCGCGCGGGCCCGGGGACGTGGCTCATCCTGGCGGATGGCGGTGGGCTCGGTGAGGCACTCGGCCAGAAGCTGGTGGCACGCGGCGAGCGCGCCGTGATCGTGCGCCCGGGGGGGGAGTATCGGGCGCTCGGGGATGGGCGATATCAGCTCCCTCCGGGGGACTCGGAAGGGTTCGATCGACTCCTCAAGGAAGCCTTCGGCACGTCCGGCTGCAAGGGCGTGGTCCACCTGTGGAGCCTGGACGCGGCGCTCTCCGAGCGGGCGCAGGGCGAGGCTCTGGTGGCACTGCAGCAGCCTGGCACCGAGAGCACGCTCCTGCTGCTCCAGGCGCTGTCTCGCCGTGGCTGGCGCGAGGCGCCCCGGCTCTCCCTGGTGACACGGCAGGTGCAGGCGGTGGGTGCCGGGACGCAGCGTCTCTCGGTCGAGCAGGCCCCGCTGTGGGGGCTGGCCCGCAGCATCGTCTACGAGCTGCCCGAGCTGCAGTGCCGGTGTGTGGACCTCGAGCTGACGGGTGGCGCGGGGGAGGCAGACTCCCTGCTGGAGGAGCTCGGCCGCGAGGACGAGGAAGAGCAGGTGGCGCTCCGAGGTGGCGCGCGCTACGTGGCGCGCCTGAGCCAGCGCCCCGTGGAGGCCACGCCGCCCCCGAGCCTCAGCCCGGCGGCGACGTACTGGATCACCGGCGGCCTGGGAGGCCTTGGCCTGCGGATCGCCCGGTGGATGGTGGAGCGGGGCGCCCAGCACCTGGTGCTCACGGGCCGGGGAGAGCCGGGCCAGGAGGCCCTGCGCGAGGTGGAGGCCCTGCGCGCGGCAGGCGCCGAGGTGCGGGTGATCCGCGCGGACGTGGCTCAGGCCGAGCAGGCCGCGCGCGTGGTGAGTGAGATCGAACGCGAGATGCTTCCCTTGCGAGGCATCGTCCATGCCGCGGGCGTGTCCGATGAGATCTCTCTCCTGGCCATGACCGTGGAGCGGCTGCGCCAGGTGATGGCCCCCAAGGTGGCCGGAGCCTGGAACCTGCATGTCCTCACGCGCGAGAGGCCCTTGGACTTCTTCGTGCTGTGCTCGTCCGCCATCGCGCTGATCGGGTCGCCGGGCGTGGGCAACTACGCGGCGGGCAACGCGTTCCTGGATGCGCTGGCGCACGAGCGTCGGCGCGCCGGGCTGCCGGCGCTGAGCATCAACTGGGGCATCTGGGGAGGCGTGGGGCTGGCGGCGAGCCTGGGCGATCGCCTCTCCGCGCGCGGCCTGGGCAGCCTGACCCCCGAGGAAGGACTGGAGGCGCTGTCCCGGGCGCTGGGCCAGCCAGCGCCGCGAGTGGCGGTGATGCGCTTCGCCGCGCGGCAGTGGCGGGAGTTCTTCCTCAGCGCGGCGAGCTCGCCCTTGCTGTCCCAGCTTCAGGCTGCCAGCACGAGCCAACCCCGCGCGGAGGGCTCCATCCGCCAGGAGCTGCTCCAGCGTGCGCCTGCCGAGCGCCGGTCCGTGCTCGAGCAGCATGTCCGCGGGCAGATCGCGCGTGTGCTCCAGACCCCGGTGACGCGAGTGGGGCTGCGCACGCCGTTCATGCAGCTCGGGGTCGACTCGCTGATGGCCATGGAGATCCGCAACCGCCTCGAGGCGAGCCTGGGGATGACGCTCAAGGTCACGCTCATCTGGAAGCACCCGACCGTCTCGGATCTGGTCACCCAGCTCGGGCGCGAGTTCGGGCTCCCGGAAGCGGCGGCACCCGCGGTGGGCGCGGCGAAGACCGAGGCCCCACCGGGCCAGACGGCCGAGAAGATCACGCAGGTCCTCAATCTGCTCAAGGCACGGAAGACCGGCGGGACTCCCGGGGATGGGGGCATGAAGCATGAGCAGTGAGGTCCTTTCCGCGCTCTCCAGCCTCGTCGCCGAGCTGAGCGCCGAAGAGCGTGCGGCGCTGGCGGAGATGATCCGCGCCGAGCCGGAGCGCGTGGCAATCATTGGCATGGGCGGCCGCTTCCCTGGGGCCACGGACCCCGAGGCGTTCTGGCGGGTGCTTCGCGACGGCACGGACTGCATCCGCGAGGTGCCAGCCCAGCGGTGGGACATCGACGCCTGGTACGATCCGGATCCGGACGCGCCGGGGAAGATGTACTCGCGGTGGGGCGGGTTCCTGGACGGCGTGGATCAGTTCGATGCGGCGTTCTTCGAGCTCTCGCCTCGCGAGGCGGAGAGCATGGATCCGCAGCAGCGCCTGTTGCTGGAGGTGACGTGGGAGGCCTTGGAGGATGCGGGGCAGATCCCCTCTCGCCTCGAGGGCACTCGCACCGGCGTCTACGTGGGCATGTGCAACGTGGACTACGGCAAGCTGGTGGTGTCCGAGGATCTCACGCGCACGGATCTCTACACGGGCTCGGGCAACCTCCGCAGCGTGGCCAGCGGCCGGATCTCGTACCTGCTTGGGCTCCAGGGGCCGAGCATCACCCTGGACACCGCCTGCTCCTCTTCGCTGCTGGCCATCCACCTGGCCGCCGAGAGCCTCCGGAGCGGTGAGTGCAGCCTGGCGCTCGCGGGTGGCGTCAACCTGGTGCTCCACCCCGAGTACCACGTCTATCTGTCCCGGACGCGGATGATGGCGCGCGACGGGCGCTGCAAGGCGTTCGATGCGCGCGCGGATGGCTTCGTCCGCAGCGAGGGCTGTGGCGTGGTGGTCCTCAAGCGGCTGTCGGAGGCGCTCCGGGATGGAGACCGGATCCTGGGTGTGCTGCGCGGGACGGCCGCGAACAACGACGGCCGCAGCTCCGGACTGACGGCGCCCAATATGATCGCCCAGCAGGCCGTGCTGCGCGAGGCCCTGCGCAATGCCGGCCTGTCCGCGAGCGACATCACCCACTTGGAGACCCATGGCACGGGCACGGCGCTCGGAGACCCGATCGAGTTCGAGGCGCTCCGCGAGGTGCTCGGCGATCCGCGGGAGGATGGCAGCACCTGTGCCCTGGGCGCGGCGAAGACCAACCTGGGGCACCTGGAGGCCGCCGCAGGGGTGGTGGGGCTGATCAAGATCCTGCTCTCGATGCGGCACGAGGCCATCCCCGCGCTGGTGCACTTCCGCAAGCTCAACCCCCGCCTCTCGCTGGAGGGCACGCCGTTCGTGATCCCCACCCAGCTCACGCCGTGGCCGCGCGGGAGCAAGCGCCGGATCGCGGGGGTGAGCTCGTTCGGGATGAGCGGGACCAACGTCCACGTGATCGTCGAGGAGCCATCGGTACGGCCCGTGCGCGCGGTGGCCGTCTCGAGCACGCGGCCGCACCTGCTGGTGCTCTCGGCCCGAACCCCGGAGGCGCTGCGGGCGCTCGCGCAGACCTTCCGGGAGCACCTTGAGGCGCTGGAGCAGCGTCCGGACATGTCTCTGGAGGACGTGCTCTTCAGCGCGGCTGGCCGGCGCGAGCATTACGAGCACCGCCTCGCCGCGGTAGGCACGTCGGCGGCCGAGCTGTCCGCGGCGCTCGGGGCGCATGTCCGCGGCTCAAGCCACTCTGGGCTCGTGCTGGGCACCGTTCCTCAGCGCGGTGAGCGACCCCGGGTGGTGTTCGTGTTCCCTGGCCAGGGCTCGCAGTGGGTGGGGATGGGGAGGGAGCTGCTGGAGAGCGAGCCGGTGTTCCGGCAGGCGCTGGAGGCGTGTGACGCGGCCATCCGTCCGTACACGGGAGTGTCGGTGGTGGAGGGGCTGCGCGCGGGCTCGGCCGAGCTGCTGGAGCGCATCGACTTGATCCAGCCGACGCTGTTCGCGCTGGAGGTGGCGTTGGCAGAGCAGTGGAGGGCGTGGGGAGTGGAGCCGGATGCGGTGGTGGGCCACAGCATGGGGGAGGTGGCGGCGGCGTGTGTGGCCGGAGCGCTGAGCCTGGAGGATGCGGCGCGAGTCATCTGCGTGCGCAGCCGGCTCTTGAGGAAGGTGAGCGG
>NZ_DASPHO010000815.1:0-19456 GCF_035629615.1 Hyalangium sp.
GGAGGGCAAGGCGAGCGTGCGCGAGGTGACGCTGGCCGAGGCCCGCCTGGAGGACGGGCAGCGCCTGCTGGCCTTCAACGACTTGTTCCTCGGGGCGCGCACGCACGTCTCCGCCCGCTACATGCTGCGCCACGGGGACACGGCCGAGCCCCAGTCCTCCAGCGGGGTGATTGTCTCCACCGGCGCGGGCTCCAGCGGCTGGCTCTCCTCCGTCTTCACGCTGGCCCAGGGGCTCACCGCCAGCACGGGCGGCGTTCCGGGGAACGCCTGGCGGATGGGCTGGGAGGATCCTCGGCTGGCCTTTGTCGTGCGCGAGCCCTTCATCAGCCGCCACTCCTCCGCCCAGCTCATCAGCGGCTTCGTCACCCCGGAGCGGGAGCTGGTGCTCGAGTCCCGTATGCCCTCGGGCGGCGTCATCTTCAGCGATGGGGTCGAGGATGACTTCCTGGCCTTCAGCGCGGGCGCCACCGCGCACATCCGCCCCGCGGCGCAACGGGCCCGGCTCGTCGTGCCGTAGGAGTCCCGTCAGCCTGCCTGCCCTCCGGCCAGACGACGGCCGGGCCCGGAAAATCGACCCCGACCAGCATCTTTGACCATCTCCCGGCATCTATTGAATGTGGGAGGCTGATGGGCATGCTTCCCCGTCCGGTGGGCCACCGCGCCCTGCCCCACCGGGGGTGGAATTGTGGGCATATGGACTGGATCAGGCTTACTTTGGCGGAGAAGAGGGTAGGCTGGAGCAGGTTCGCGGGACGCGGAACGTTCCACCGGGGTTGCACGTCATAGATTTCAGGCGTAGGACGGAACCCCGGGGGGTGGTGAGGAGTGAACATGGTCGGCCTCGTCGTCGCATCTCACGGGCGTCTAGCGGATGAGCTGGTGGCTACCGCCGAGCAGATCGTGGGCAAGCTGCCCGCGGTGGCTACGTGCAACATCGAGCCGGGAACCTCCATCGAGGATCTGCGGGCGAAGATGAAGCAGGCGGTGGCCCGGGTCGATGACGGGGAAGGTGTCATCGTCATGGCCGACCTCTTCGGTGGTTCACCCTGCAAGGAATCCCTGATGATGTGCGAGCGGGGCAACCTCGAGGTCCTCGCTGGCGTCAACCTCCCCATGATCCTCAAGGCCAACTCGTTGCGCGGCGAGCACCTGCCGTTGCCGGAGATGGCCTCCCTGCTGGCCTCCCACGGCCAGCGCAACATCACCTGTGCCTCCGCGCTGCTTCGCGAGTCCCAGCAGTCGCCGCGAACTTGACGTAGGGGCGCCCGTCGGCGATTCGAGACAGCTGTGATCACCCTGGTTCGGGTCGACAACCGCCTCATCCACGGTCAGGTCGTCGAGGCCTGGCTGCCGCACCTGAAGGTGCAGCGCGTCATCGTGGCCGATGACGAGGCCGCCTCCAGTCCGCTCATCCGTGCCGCCATGGCGCTGGCAGTGCAGAGCGCCATCGAAGTCCAGATCCTCCCGCTGGCCCAGGTGGACTTCGCGGCCCTGACCCAGGACGGGGTGCGCACGCTGGTGCTGCTGAGGGATGTGGCGGCCGTGCCCTTCGCCTTCGCGCACGGGCTGAGCATGGACCACCTGAACCTGGGCAACGTGCACTTCGGCGCCGGGCGCCGGCAGGTGTCGCCTTCCGTCTTCCTGGCAGAGGCGGAGGTGCAGGCGCTGCAGGGGCTGGCGGAGAAGGGGGTGCGCGTGGAAGCGCGTGCCGTGCCCTCCGAGAAGGCCGTGGAGCTGGGAGAGCTCACCGAGCGCTGGGCAAAGGGCGGGTGAAGCCGTGAGCGTGGGCTGGACCCAGGTGCTGCTTGCGGGACTCTGGGGCGGCCTCGTGGCCGTGGAGCGCAAGGCGTTCCTCCAGGCCATGCTCTCGCGGCCGCTGGTGGCCGCCACCGTCATGGGGGCCCTGCTGGGAGATCTCCGGGCCGGCCTCTACATCGGCATGCTGCTGGAGCTCTTCTACCTGGGCACCGCCAACCTGGGGGCCTCGCTGCCGGAGAATGACACCGTGTCGGCCACTGGCACTGCGGCGGCGGCGGCCACCATGGCGGCGGCCACGGGCGCTGGCTCCACTCAGGCCCTCTGGTCCATCGCCATCCTGCTCTTCCTTCCGCTGGGCCGGGTCGGCCGCATCGCGGATCGGCTCCTGGAGGGGTACATGGCGCGGCTGGCCCGGGTGGCCATGGCCTCGGCCGAGGCGGGCAACCTCTCTCGCGCGGTGCGGCAGAACCTCTGGGGCATGTGGCCCCACTTCTTCGTCTACGGCGCGGCGTCGTCCACCTGTGCGCTGCTCGGCTTCTTCCTCGGGCCGCTGCTGGAGCAGCTGCCGCTGGATCTGCTGCGCGGCTTGGCGTGGGCCTTCCCAGCCATGGCCTCGGTGGCGGCGGCGCTGGCGGCGCAGGGCAGCCACGCCAAGCGGGCCCCGCTGTACGCAGGGCTGGGCGCCACGGTGGTCATTCTGGCAGTCCTCCTCTCCACCCTCCAGGAGCGCCGGTGAGCACCGCACCCACCCTCAGCCGCTCCGTGCTGCTGCGCGTGTACCTGCGCTCGCTCTTCCTGCAGGCTTCGTGGAACCCCAAGGGCATGCAGAACCTGGGGCTGGCCTACTCCGTCTACCCGGCGCTGGAGCAGCTCTACCCGGACAAGAAGGCGCTGGAGGCCGCGGTGCAGCGGCACCTCACCTTCTTCAACACCCACCCGTACGTGGCGGCGGCCATCGTCGGCGGGGTGCTCTTCCACGAGCAGCGCATCGCCCGGGACGAGGAGTCACCGGACAAGGTGGTGGCCTTCAAGGCAGCGCTCATGGGCCCGCTGGCAGCGCTCGGGGATGGCTTCTTCTGGCTCTCGCTCAAGCCGGCCGTGGGGGCGATCTGCGCCGCCCTGGTGCCCGCGCTCCAGGCCTGGGCCGCGGTGCTCTTCCTCTTCCTCTACAACCTGGTGCACCTCACCCTGCGCGCCCGCCTCTATTGGATGGGCCTCACGCTGGGGGACCGGCTGGTGGAGGCCATCGCCCGCGCCAACCTGCCGACCCGGGGCGCCCGGCTCCGCTCGGTGGCCGCCGCCTGCGCCGGGGGCCTGGTCGCCTGGCTCGCCGTGGACCTGGGGCGCACCGCCGGCGGGGACCATGCGCCCTGGCTGGTGTCGGGCTGTCTGGCACTGGGCGTGGTGTCCTACATTCTGGTTCAGCAGCGGGTGCCCAATTACGTCGTGCTGTACCTTGCCGCGGGGTTGGCGTGCGCGGCGGGAGCCTTTCTCTAGTGAAGAGAGGGAGTGGAGCTGCACATGGCTAACGTCGCTGAAGGCACGTTCGAGATCATCAACGCGTTGGGGCTGCACGCCCGCGCGGCCGCGCAGCTCGTCAAGGTGGCCAACCGCTTCAAGTGCGAGACCTCCATTGAGCACCAGGGCCAGAAGGCCAACGCCAAGTCCATCATGGGCGTGCTCATGCTGGCGGCGGGGCAGGGCTCCCAGGTGAAGCTCACCTGCAAGGGTGAGGACGCGGAGAAGTGCGTGGCCGAGATTGGCAAGCTGATCGCCGACCGATTCGGAGAGGGACAGTAAGCGCGGCAAGAGAGGACCCAGGTGAACGACAGACCGTGAGCACTCCAGGAACCCCCACGTTGAACCTGAAAGGCATCGGCGCCTCGCCTGGCGTCGCGGTGGGGCACGCCTTCATCCTGGACCGCAAGCGGGTGCGCACCCCGAAGCTGCGGCTGGCCGAGGCCGAGGTCGAGCCCGAGCGCATGCGGATGCGGACGGCCCTGGAGCTGTCAGACAGGCAGCTGGCCGAGCTCAAGGATCAGATCACCCGCTCCGAGGGGCATGACCACGCCCTCATCCTCGAGGCCCACCGGCTGATGCTCCTCGACCCCATGCTCGTGGACGAGGTGGACAAGCTCATCGTCGAGGACCGCATCAACGCCGAGTGGGCGGTGCGCAGGGTGGCGCGCAAGCTCAAGCACCTGTTCGACAACATCCCGGACGAGTACTTCCGCGAGCGGCGCTCGGATGTGGACTACGTGGCCGACCGCGTGGTGCGCAACCTCATGGGGCAGGTGGTGGACGAGGAGGTGGAGATCCCCGCCGAGGCCATCGTCATCGCGCATGACCTGTCCCCCTCGGACGCGGCGATCATGGCGCGCAGCGGGCGGGTGGCGGGCTTCATCACGGATCTGGGCGGCCAGACGAGCCACACCGCCATCGTCGCCCGCGCCCGGGAGACTCCGGCCGTCGTGGGGGCGGTCAAGGCCAGCGAGCAGATCTCTCCGGGCGACCTGGTGGCGCTGGACGGCTCGAGCGGCGTCATCCTCGTCAACCCCACGCCGGACCAGCTGGCGCTCTTCCGCGAGGCGCAGCGGGTGCAGCACCAGAGCGAGCAGCTCGCCCTGCGCAGCAAGGATCTGCCGGCGACGAGCGCGGACGGCTACCGCATCCGGCTCAACGGAAACATGGAGTTCCTGGAGGAGATCCCCTCGCTGCTGGCGCACGGGGCGGAGGGGATTGGCCTGTACCGCACGGAGTTCATGTTCCTGGACCGGAAGAACGTGCCCTCGGAGGAGGAGCACTACCGGGCCTACAAGCAGGTGCTGGAGGCCATGGGCGGGCGGCCCGTCACCATCCGCACGCTGGATCTGGGCGGAGACAAGGTGCCGGGCAAGGCGAAGCACGAGAAGGAGCCCAACCCGGCCATGGGCCTGCGGGCCATCCGCTACTGCCTGGCGCACCGGGAGCTGTTCCGCGCGCAGCTGCGCGCGCTGCTGCGGGCCAGCGCGCATGGGAACATGCGGCTGATGTTCCCCCTCATCAGCGGCATGAGCGAGCTGCGCGAGGCCCGCTCGGAGCTGGAGGCGTGCCGCACGGAGCTGAGCCGGGCGGGGGTGCCCATGGGCAAGCGCTTCCCGGTGGGCATCATGGTGGAGACGCCCAGCGCGGCGCTCATCGCGGACCGGCTCGCCCAGGAGGCAGAGTTCTTCTCCATCGGGACGAACGATCTCATCCAGTACACGCTGGCCATCGACCGCCAGAACCGGGACGTGGCCTACCTCTACAAGCCGCTGCACCTCTCGGTGCTGCGCTCGATCCAGAACGTCGTCACCGCCGCCAAGGCCGCGGACATCCCCGTGTCCATGTGCGGCGAGATGGGGGGCGACCCCATCTATGCGCTGGTGCTGCTGGCGCTGGGCTTCGATGAGCTGTCGATGACGGCGGGACAGATCCCGGTGGTGAAGAACATCCTGCGCAGCGCCAGCCGCTCGGAGGCGATCACCCTGCTCAACTCGGCGATGGAGCTGACCACGGCCGAGGAGATCGAGCGCTACATCCGCACGGAGATGGAGCGGCGGTTCATCTCCGTGGAGCCGTAGGCCTCGTGGCACCCGGGCCCGCGTCCGCCGGTCAATCGCCGGACGCGGGTGAGGGGGACACGGGCTCCAGGCCCTGGGAGGAGCTCGTGGAGAGGATCAGCGGCACGCAGGAGCCCGGGCGCTGGAGCACCTCGACGGCAACGCCGAAGGTCCTGGCAATGAGCTCGGGCCGGAGCACCTGGGCAGGAGGGCCGAGCTCCACCAGCCGGCCATGGGCGAGCACCGCGACGCGGTGGGCATGGCGTGCGGCGAGGTTCAGGTCGTGGAGGGCGGCAACCACCGCGCCGCCTTGGAGGGCGAAGCGCACCGCCAGCGCCAGCACGAGGTTCTGGTGGGTCAGGTCCAGGTTCGCGGTCGGCTCATCGAGCAGGAGATAGCGGTGGCCCCAGGTGGGCAGCTCCCAGAGCTGAGCCAGCACACGGGCGAGCTGGATTCGCTGGCGCTCGCCCTCGGAGAGGGTGGGGCAGGGCCGCGCGGCCAGGTGCCGCGTGCCTGTGGCCGCGAGGGCCGACAGCGCGATCCGGACGTCCTCTTTGTTGCCCCTTCCGAGTCCTGGAGGCGTCCGGCCCAGGAGCACCACATCCAGGGCGGTGAAGCCGAACATCCGGGAGGGGTACTGGGGGAGGAAGCCGAGCTGACGAGCGCGTGCGGTGCGCTTCCACCGCGCGAGAGGGCGTCCCTCGAGCAGCACCTCTCCCGAGCGGTAGGTATGCTCTCCCGCCAGCGCTCTGAGGAGCGTGGACTTGCCAGCGCCTGAGGGGCCGACGATGGCAAGGAGCTCGCCGGGGCGGACTTCGAGCGACACCCGGCTGAGGATGCTGCGACGCTTCCTCCAGACCTCGACCTCGAGTGCGCTCAAGCTCATGGGAAGATGGGGCTCTGGGGGAAAGCCCGGGCATTGACCTGCTCAAGACTCAGGCTGTGGTGGTGCGCTCTTCGCCTCCGGCGCGCGCTCCAGCGGGGGTGAGCCCTCCAGGGGTACCACCCGGATCCGGTGACAGCGCCTGCACTTCAGCTCCACTCCACCCGGGACCAGGCGCGCAAGGAGGCTGCCGCACAGGCAGCGCACATCCCCTTTCTTGGATCCAGGACTGCACGTGTCCGGCATGACGACTCCCGGTGGTGAATCAGCAAGGGATGGTATTGATAGTGATTATCAAAGTCAATGTGTGCGCAGAGTAGGACTTCAGCGGACCGGCTGCGCTGGACCGATCCGAGGGTCTCCCCTGGCGGAGCGCTCTTGCCGAACCAGTCTGCTTGTCTGACAGGTTTACCGGGCGCGCCGCCGACAGGGGCTCAGGCCGCCCCCTTCGTCAGGGAGCACCGCAGGCCAGCCACTGGCCCAGCTTCTCGCGCTCCTGCTGCGTGGGCTGAGGGCGCTCGGCGGGCGGCATCTCGGTGTTGGTGGCATGGGGGCCCGCGGCCGAGTGTGTGTCGATCAGCGCGGACTGGCGGCGCACGTCGTCCAGCGTGTCGAAGTCCACGCCCTCGGTGGCACCTTGGCGCGCGTCGCCGACCAGGGACTTGCTGTGGCAGCTCAGGCAGTGCGTCTGCATGAAGGCGGTGCCGAAGCTCTGGGCGGTAGGCCCACCCGACGGTGGGCACGTCGCGCCCGTGGCGGCACCCCCGTGGTGATGCCCGTTATCGTCATCATCTCCTCCACCGCACCCTCCATCATCTCCATGTCCGAGACACAGGAAGCCGGCGAGGACGAGCGAACCAAGGCGAGAGAGGGTACGGAAGGTCATGGCGGAACTCGAAGGAAGGGCTGCCGCCCGGGACCGGGGGCGCCAGGGCCACGATCCAGCATGACCGTCCGAAGGCAGGTGCGGCGAAATGTCGCAGCACCTGGAGAGTGGTACTGCCTCACGAAGTGAGGCTGCGAGGTGTCAGAAATCTCAAAACCCGCAGGGGCAAGCCGCTCACTGTGCGGGGTCATCGCCCCAGTGGCTTGAGATCGGCGGGGAGCCCGGGGCCCACGGGCGGCCTCTCCAAGGCAGATGGGGACTTCAAGTCCGGAGGCAGCTTCGAGGTGTTCTCCGGTCCCGCGTCGGTCACAGGAGTGTTCGGCTTATCGGATGAGCAGGCCTGGCACAGCGACAGCGCAGCCACGAGGAGTAAAGGGCGCATGGTTGGCTCCTCGGCTCAGTACTTGACCCAGATCTCGGTCCCAGGATGGATGGCATCGAGCACCTGGGTGTCCGGCTCTTGCTGGATCAGGCCCATGATGTGCGCATTGGGACTGTAGGCAGCGGTCCCCGCCCAGACGATCGCGGCATCCTTGAAGACCGTCAGATCGTGCACGTGCTGGTCCACCGTGTACCTGTTCCAGCCTGGCGTTCGTGCGGGATGGAGGAAGACATACGGAGCCGGATCCTCGGCAGGAGACGGGCCTGCGTCCCCGCCATGATGGTGCTCTGTGGAGGTGCCAACCCATGGGTGTCGCCAGGAAGCACGTCGGTGTCTGGCTTCTTCCACGTCACGGACGTCGTCGCAGTGTCCGGCTCAGGGCGCGGAGCCGAACGGGTCCGAGAGGCGTGGGTCCGTGAGGAACTGCGTGTCAGTGAGGGACTCCAGGAAGGCGAGCACGTCCTCCTTCTCCTGGGGCGTGAGGGTGAAGCCCCGCACGAACTCGCTCTGGTAGGGGCTGGTGCCCGCGCCCTGGGCCTGCGCCCGGCCTGCCGCCGCGTAGTGGTCCAGCACCTCGCCGAGCGTGGCGATGGAGCCGTCGTGCATGTACGGCGCCGTCACGGCGATGTTGCGCAGCGTGGGTGCACGGTAGCGGCCGGTGTCCTCGGGCCGGCCGGTGAACTCACGCAGCCCCACGTCCACGGCGGGATAGCCGCCTCGTCCATCCACATTGTAGAGGTTGGTGTTGTGGAAGGTGATCTCGGGGAAGACCGTCTCCTTCGTCTTCACCGAGTCGCTGAAGGCAAAACCCTGGTGGCAGTGGAAGCACTCCAGGCGCTCCGAGAAGAAGAGCGTCATGCCCCGCTTGGCCGAGAGGGAGAGGGCGTCGAGCTCGTTGTGGTACGTGTACCGATCATAAGGGGAGTTGCCCGAGAGCAGCGTGCGCTCGAAGGCCGCCAGCGCCCGGACGATCGCGGCCATGGAGAGGGGCTGCGCTTCCTCAGGGAAGGCGGCCGTGAAGAGCGGACGGTAGCGGGCGTCCTCGGAGAGCCGCTGGAGGAGCAGCTCCTCCTGGCCCGCCAGTCCCAGCTCCACGGGATGCTCGCCGAACAGGGGCACCAGGGCCTGGGCCTCCAGGTCCGGCAGGACGGGGTTGGCCCAGGTGAGGCTGGCGGCGTAGGCCACGTTCGCCAGGGACATGGAGTTGCGCCGGTGGGACTCACCCGTGGAGCCGATCGCCGTCGTCCGTCCGTCCGTGAAGGCGTGCTCCTGGAGGTGGCAGCTCGCGCACGCCTGGGTGCCGTTGGCCGAGAGCTGCGTGTCATAGAAGAGGTGCTGCCCCAGCTCCACCTTGGCGGCGCTCATGGGGTTGTCTTCGGGGACGGCTGGCTCGGGAAAGCCGAGGGGCAGCTCCCAGCGGTAAGGCTCCGCCTCGTCACCACAGGCCGCCGTCAGCAGCAGGAGCCAGCCCACACACCACACCGGAGCGCTGCGCATCGTCTCTACTCCTTGCGGAAGAAGACCTGGGCACCGGGGTTGGCCTGGGCGTTGCCGAAGCCCAGCCCCAGCCGCTCGAAGAGGGGGGCGCAGTCGGTGTCGGCGCCCTCGGACATGCAGCCCGGCGCCGTCTGGGCCTGGTTCGTGTCCAGGTTGGAGCCCGCGAACAGCGCGGCGACGTCCAGCACCACGCCGAGCGGGCCCGTGGGATCGAAGTTGGCGACCTCCACGTCGAAGCGGTTGCCACGCTGGCAGGAGGTCACCTGATTGGGCCCTGACGTCTGACACTCGGTGCTGCCCAGGTGGAGGTTGTGTCCGTTGGGCAGCCCGGGGGGGCGCCCGTCCAGGCGGATGAACTTGTAGCCCCCGGTCCAGCTCCAGAAGAGCGTGCTCACGTTGAGGGGAGCGCTGGCAGTGGACGCATCCTGGTGGTTCTTCTCGAAGGGGAGGCCCACGGTGAAGCGCAGGGCCACGTAGTGGTTGCCGGGGACCGTGCCGACGATGCGATGGTTCGTCGCCTGAGTCCCGTTGGTGCACAGGCCCGTCTTGTCCTCGAAGTCGAGCAGCACCACGCCGTCCTTCTGCCAGGCGCCGTCCTCCGTCAGCGCCACCAGCACCTCCTCGCCCGAGTGGTTGATGAGCCGCACGTTGTGGACGTAGAGCCGGAGGTCCTTGGGCTCGTAGGAGGTACCCGTGGCTCCCACGCCCGTGTACGTCTGCCCGCAGGCGAAGGGCTGGCTGCCCACCAGCGGCTTGAAGGGGATGGCGACGTTCAGCGGCGGATCATCGGTGTGGTCATGCCCGTCATCCCCACAAGCGGTGAAGGCCAGAGAGGTGAGGGCCAGCAGCAGGGTGCTTCCGAGAGGGAGCTTCATGAAGAGGGGCCTCTGTCTGAGGAGCTGGGAACGGGAGGCGGATAGCAGCAGATCCTCTCCGAGCCCACGCGGCATGTTGCCGCAGGAAGGCTCAGAGGGAGGGCTCGATGGATGTCGAGCTGGCGACATTGCGCAGCACTTGGGTCGCGGCGTCGGCCGCCAACGGAGAGGTTCCGTCCAGCCACCCATCGTAATGCAGGGTGATCCTCTGCTCCGACTCCAGGTGTTCCTTCGAGAGGGAGAGCTGCTCGAGGGGAAGCTGTGCGTTGGCGACGCCAGCGCTCTCCAGCCGGAAGGGTCGGGGGGCCTCTTCCCCCACGGGGACGACAGTGCCTTCCAGTACGAGCGTCCGGCCCTCCATGCTGCCGTCCTCGGGCAGTCCCTCGGCGTCCGCGTCCGCCGGCGCGAAGACGAGGTGCGCATGGCAATAGAGGCCCGGTGGGGGACGCAGGAGCCCCAGCGGCAGGGGCTCTCCGTCGGGCCGCTCCAGACCGCTCACGTACGGTGTGCCCAGGCGCCTGGGGCTGGACTCGGTGTGGGCATGGGCAGTGCCCACCGGCGACAGCGCGCGCAGCCACCGCAGCGTGGCAGGCTCCGGGCAAGGGATGATCTCCACGCTGCCCAGGGTGACGTAGGCCTGGGTCAGGGTGATGCGATCACCTCGATCATTCGTGAAGTGCCGGACCATGCCCTCGACCTGAGCGGCACGCACCGAGCGGTGGGCGAGCTCGAGGTGCAGGCGGGTGCCCTCCTCACGCGAGCCACAGCCGGTCAGGGCCAGCGGCAGGAGCGCTCCGAGGAGCAGAGGTGCCTTCTTCATAGATCGTACGCCACGGCGGCTTGAAGGATGGGCGTCTGGCGGACGCGGCCGCTCAGGAGGTTGAGGACGGGGGCCCGAACGCCCAGCTGGAGGACGACGTCGCTGGCGGGACTGAAAAGGACCTCGGGCGATAGGAAGCCGATGAAGCCGCTGCCCACCGGGTCTCGCACACCGTGGAGGGTGCTGGCCCCTTCCAGGCGCGTGTCCGCTGCCAGCCGCAGGGCCCAGGCCGGGCTCGGCTGGAACTGAGCAGCCACCGTGGTCCGCAGGGCTGCCCCTCCGCGGAAGCCCTCTCGCCCACGGGTAGACAGTGAGCCTGTCGCGC
Source organism: Hyalangium sp. (assembly GCF_035629615.1). Taxonomy (GTDB): domain Bacteria; phylum Myxococcota; class Myxococcia; order Myxococcales; family Myxococcaceae; genus Hyalangium. The sequence continues at coordinate 11,008 of NZ_DASPHO010000815.1, forward strand.
TGACGATGAAGGACCATGAGCCGCGGAACCCCGTGTAGGCCAGCCCGGCGAAGGGATCCACGGAGCCGCTGCCAAGCTGGGCATCCAGCGAGAGCGGGCGGCCCTGGCCATCACTCAGCGTGGGAGACGTGGGCAGCTCGGAGCCCACGAGGACGGCAAGGAGGTGGTCCGGAGAGAAGTCTCGATCGCGGAAGACGAAGACCTTCGCGCTGACCTCCATGTCTCCTGGCCCCCAGGCCTCTTCGCGCAGCAGGCTGACGTCCTGCACCGTGCGCACCTGCAGGGGCACCATGGCGGACAGGATGAGCCAGGGCAGAGGCGCGTAGGCCACGGAGAGGTCCACGCGAAGCTCGCGCAGGGTGACGGCATCCAGCGAGTCGTCTCCCAGGGTCAGACCCCAGGCGCGGGTGATGCTCGCCACGCGCGTCCGCCCCGAGAACGGCTGCTCGGTGCCCATGGAGGTGAGCGTCGGATCTCCACAGGCGCACGTGGCACAGGCCAGTGCAGGAGGGGAGTGCAGCAGGAGCGCCGCCGGCAGGAGGGCGAGACAGGACTTCCACATGACGCGGCGCACTCTACAGACGCCACTTCACGGGGACCCTGCGGTGTGTTGTCGCGGCGAGGGGGATTAGAGCGCGGCTGTGCTGCTCGATGGGAGGCGGCTCAGCGCACGGGAGGTTCTTCGGAATCTCCTCGGGGGTCCTTGGCGATGCCGTGGCGGTTGCGGAAGCCCTCGATGAGGCGCTCCACCGGGCGCAGGCCGACGAGCACCAGGAGGGCGAAGCCCACGGTGACCGCGGCGCCGAAGAAGAAGCCCATCCCCGCCGCCAGGCCCACGGAGGCCGTGAGCCAGAGGTTGGCGGCGGTGGTGAGCCCGCGGATGGAGGTGCCATGGCGGAGGATGGCGCCGCCGCCCAGGAAGCCGATGCCGACGACGACCTGGCTGGCAATGCGGGTGATGTCCGCCTCGACGCCCGAGGGCACGGGGCCGGACATGCTCTGCCCGGCGGAGATGCTCACCAGGGTGAAGAGGCAGGAGCCCAGGCAGACGAGGAGGTGCGTGCGCAGGCCTGCGTCATGCCCGCGCAGCTCGCGCTCCAGCCCGAGCAGTCCGCCGAGCAGCAGCGCCAGGGCCAGCCGCAGGACGATGGTGCGCTCGTCCATGGGGGTTACTCCCCCAGCTCGATCTTCTCATCGATGTCCTGATCATTGAGCTTCGGGTTGGGGAGCGTGTCGAGCGTGGACTTGAGGAGCTTGTACGAGGGGACGACGTAGGGCTCCACCTCGGGCCCGAACTGCTTCACGTACTGCGCGGCGCGCTCGCGGAACTTCTCGTCGCTCGAGCCCCAGCTGCCCGCGGCGTCGGCGGACCAGACGTCCTGGCTGTCCACGCAGCGCATCAGCCGGGCCCGCACGGCCGTCTCCGCGCCGTCCTCGGTGCGCTTCACCTGGGGCACCAGCAGGAGCACGCCCTCGACGCCCTCGGTGCACAGGGCCTTGAGCGAGTCGTCGGTGGCGGGCTCGGCCAGGGTGAGGTTCGCCTTCACCAGGAAGTCGCGGTTCTGGTTGACGTGCTGGCGAGCGATGAGGCTCCACAGCTCACCCAGGGACTGCTTGCCATCCGGCAGCGGCTGCGTCACCACCACCAGGCGCTTCACCCGCTCCCTGTCCACCTGCTCGTAGTCAGGGCGGGTGAAGCTGTTCTTCACCGTGGCGCAGGCCGCGAGCACGGCCAGGCCCAGCGCGAGCGCGAGCGCGAGTCGCTTCGTCATCGTCGTCTCCCTCTCCCGGCCCCTCAGTGAAGGGGCCTCCGTTCATAGCTGGGGCGCCAGGCCCCAGGAACCCTGGGGCTGCCTCAGGCCGCCCGGGTCTCGGAGCCGGTACCCCCGGCGTCCGAGGAGTCCGAGGGGGGCTGCTGCTGCCCGCGCTTGCGCACGCGCTGGTCGTGCATGAGCTGCATCACCGCGGCGAGCACCGTGAAGGACACCACCAGCGTGGTGATGAGGCCGATGCAGGCCACCAGGCCCATGGACTGGAGGCCGTTGTGGCTGGCTGCCAGGAGCGCGGCGAAGCCGGACACCGCCGTGAGCGTGGAGGAGGCCACCGCGGCGCCCACGCTGCGCAGGGCCACCACGGGCGAGGTGCCCTCCAGGAAGCGGTGGAGCAGGTACAGGCCGTGGCTCACCCCGAAGCCCAGGAGGATGGGCAGGATGATGATGTTCATGAAGTTCAGCCGCAGATCGAAGATCGACATGAACCCCAGCATCATCGCCAGACCCACCGTGAGCGGGATGACGGACGCGAGCGCCAGCGGCACGCTGCGGAAGTCCGCGAAGTGCATGATGAGGATCCACAGCGCCACGAGGATGACCGTCAGCTGGCCATCCTTGAGGACGATGCGCGCCAGCCGGGCGTAGAGCTGCGCCGCGCCCGCGGAGCGGAACTCCTTGCCGGACTCGGTCTTGATGACGCTCGTCTCGTCGGCGAACTGGAGCATCAGCTTGCCGTCCCACAGGTCCACGCTCGGGTAGATGAACGTGAGGTAGCCGTGGTTCTCCGGCAGGGTGGTGGGCAGGTGACGGAACTGCTTGGCGTAGATGTCCGGCACGCCGTGCACGTCGAAGGGGCGCGCCTCTAGCATCTTCTTGAAGATGCCGGCCTTCTCCTGCATCTCGGGCGGCAGGGACTCGACGTTGATCTCCTTGAGCTCCTCCTGCCACTCCGTGAGGATCTTCGCGTTGGCCTGGGCGTTCTCCGCCGGTGGGACGAAGGAGTAGACGCTCACCACCTGGTCGATGGACTTGTACTTCTCCGGGTGCTTCGTGAGCTCGTCGTAGACCTCCTTCGTCTCCTCGAGCGTCTTCGTGTAGACGGCGATGGGATCGCTGGAGATCTGGAACCGCTCGCCGACCTCGTCCTGGAGGTTGACGGAGGGCTGGTTGGCGGGCATCAGCGCGCGGGTGTTGTAGTTGAAGCGCACGCCGTGCTGGATGCGCTCGAGGAGCGGCAGCTTCGCGCTGGCGGACACCTCCTTGCTGCTCCAGGGGATCGCGCAGGCGCAGACCACCACGACGATGGTGGTGCTGATGCCCAGCAGCAGCCCGGGCCGTGGGAAGCGGATCTCCTTGCCCGAGGCGTTGTTGGTGGCCGGCGGCTTCATGATGCCGATGAGCTGCTGGGGCAGGGCGGGGTTGAGGCGCCCGATGAGTGCCAGCAGCGCCGGGCTCCACGAGAAGAGGGTGAGGCCCAGGATGAGCGTGCCGCAGCCGGCCAGGAAGCCGAACTGGCTGAAGCCGCGAAACTCGCTGACCATCAGCACGAAGAAGGAGCCCGCCGTCACCACCGCGGAGATCAGAGCCGGCCGGCCCGCATTGATGATGGCATCCCGGATGGCGATGTCGTACGGCTTGCCGGCGCCCAGCTCCAGCCTTGTGCGGAAGATGAAGTGGATGCCGAAGTCGATGCCGAACCCCATCAGGATTCCACCGAGGATGCTGGTGATCATGTTGAGCTCACCTATCGTGGCGTAGGTGAAGCCCATGGTGATGATGGTGCCAATCACCATGCCGCTCACGACGATGACGGTGGGCGCCCACTTGCGGAAGAAGGCGATGGTGATGACCAGGATGGCCACGAAGGCGATGACGGCCACCGGCTGGAGCGACTCCTCGATGGCGTACGAGTCGTCCACTGCCGTCTTGTACGAGCCGGTGTAGCCGTAGGCGACCGTCTTCGCGTCGCCCATCAGCGCGTAGTCCTCGACCAGCTTCACGCCCTGCGGGTTCGTCTTCGAGTACTCGGCTAGGTCTTGGGTGAGCTTCTCGACGTACACCTTCGTCTTGCCAAGCTCGTTGGTGTCCCACATCGGCTTGATGAGCATCATCATCATCTTGCGATCGGGCGAGATGTAGTAGTCGTCGATGATGCTCTTCTTGCCCACGCTCGAGTACTTGTTGATCAGGTCCTGCAGGTCGAGCTTCACGGGCTCGGTCTTCTTCAGCTCGATGAAGAAGGGGTTGTTGCGGCGCAGCTGATCCTTCATGTAGGCGCCGATGCGCTTCTTGCCCTCAGCCAGGTCCTCCGTCTTGATGAAGAGGGCCATGTTCTGCTGCACGAACTCGACGGGGATCTTGTAGGTGACGAAGCGGACGTTCTCCTTGTCCGCATTGAGCTTCTGCGCCAGGTCATCCGCGACGCGCTTGAGGGTGGCCTCGTCCGAGGAGCGCAGCGCGAGCATGAAGTAGCCGCTGCCGCCCACCATGTCGATGATGCGCTTGACCTCCTTCACCTCCGGCAGATCCTGGGAGATCAGATCGAGCTGGTTGGAGTTGATGGTCAGCTTCGACGTGCCGTACAGGGAGATGCCCAGCAGGCCGAGGATGACGAGGAGGACCAGGCCCGGCCTGCGGACCATCAGTCCGGCGTAGGCGAGAGCGAAACGGTGTGGAGGGTGTGACGAGGCGCTCATGTGCGCGCGACCCTACCGGCAAATGTCCCGTCCCGGAAGCGGCGCATGTGTGCCCGGCTGCTGGGGCGGCATTCACGCCTCGGGTGTCCGCTGGGAGGGTAGGCCGCCGGGTTCCTACCTCAGACGCCGGGCTGCCCTGGAGCCGGCGCTGAGCCCTCCTGGTTTGGGGGGGCCACGGCAGGCGAGGGCTCCTCGGCCTTCGGGGCATGGGGAGGCAACAGGAAGGAGCGGGGCTGTCGCAGGAAGCGCCTCGTGAGCATCCGGCCCAGGAGCAGGCCGTCTCTCAGGGAGACATCCCGGGCTCGCAGAGCCACGGCCAGGGCGAGCGCGAAGGAGACGCCGAAGTTGAGCGCACCGATGCCAAGTATTCCCACCAAGGCCGCGAGGAAGCCCGGCTGGGCCACGGCGATGGGCCCCAGCGCGCACCCGGCGAAGGCCAGCGAGCCAAAAGAGAGGGTGACGTGGCGCACGTCCAGGGGCAGGCCGAAGAAGTGCCCCACCCCGGGTGCCACCGCCAGCATCACGCCCAGCATCACGCTGCCGCCCACGCCGGCCGAGTGACGGAGCACCGCCCCCGCCAGCCTGTGCGCCCGGGCCTCTCCGAGCAACCGCCGCAGCCCTGGGTGGTGCGCGAGCGCCTCGGGGATGCGTTGAAAGACGAGGAAGTTCTCCAGCCAGCCAGCCGCCAGGCTGGAGGCCCAGAGCAGTACGCCGGTGAAGGCGGCCCACAGCAGCGAGGCGCCGTGCCAGGGGTGGATGGACTCCACCACGGCCTGCGCCTTCTCCGGGGAGAGGAGCGGCTGGTCGGTGAGGAGCTGCCAGGCGAGTGCCAGGCCCACCGCGGCCGGCAGCACACAGCACAGGTTGCCCAGGGCCGCCGCGAGCTGAGAGCGGGTGATGCGAGGGATGAGCTCCACCAGCCGCTCCAGCCGCTTACGAGAGCCCTCGCCGATGGCGCCCGCCAGCGTCGCCGCCGTCATAGAGGGCTGCTTGGTGGCCAGCGTGAAGCCCAGCAGCTGCATCAGCACGAAGCTGCCGGCGTAGTTGAGCGCGGCGAAGAGGCCAGCGAAGAAGGGAGCCAGCGCGAATGTCGCGAGGAGCAGCTTGATCGCGGCGGTGAAGGCGGTAAGCAGCCCGCCCCCCGCGGCCGAGTGGAGCAGGGTGTGGAACTCGGCCCGGGTGGAGGTGATGTAGTGCTCGCCCGAGTGGCCGGTGCGCTCGATGACCTTGCGCGCCAGGAGCCGGAAGTTGGTGCGTATCAGCTCCCGCACGGAGCGGTCCGAGTACGAGTTGCGCAGCAGCTCCGCCACCAGCGTCAGGCCCTCGCGGCAGCGCTCCTCGCCCCGGCTGGCTCCCAGCACCCGGGCAATGGCCTCCATCCGGTCCAGCCCTCGGCTGATGCGCTCCAGGCGGTACACCAGATCCACGCTCACGCCGGACTGCTCCAGGTGGCTCGTGACAATGGCCACCACCTGCCGGCACTCGGCCAGTGAGGCATTCAGCTCCTTGAGCGTGTCCGGCGCCGCATCCCGGGCGAGCACGCTGTCGCACGTTCGGCGCAGGCGCAGGAAGGGCGAGGCGCGGAAGGCCCCCTCCGGGTTGCGGTCTCGCACGTCCTCGGCCAGCCCGAGCGCTGCCGTCTGCGTGGACAGCAGGGTGAGCGCGTCCACCAGGGTGGAGCGCATCAGCGCTGTGGGGGCGGGCAGCGGGTGCTGCGGCTCGCTCACCATCGCCAGGAGCCGCGTCAGGGAGTCCATGGGCAGGGACTCCAGCCAGACCACGTCCGCGGGGCCTCGGAACAGGCGCAGCAGCAGCTCCGGGAGCCGCTCCGGGTCTGGGGGCGCGGGGAGCAGGTGCCGCAGCGCCCGGTGGGTTAGCTCTGAGAAGAAGCCCTGGGGACCCGGCAGGCCGACCTGGGCAAAGAGCTTCAGGCCCCGGGCCTCGGCGGCGATGTGCCCCATCAGCCGGGCCAGGGCCTGGCGCATGGCAGGCTCGCCCTCCAGGATGCGGACCAGCAAGGCCAGCCGGCTCGCGGCGGCAGGGAGCTCGGACTCCTCGGCCTCGACGAGCCCCAGGGCGGGGCGCGGCTCGCGCAGCCAGGCCACGAGCCGCTCCACCCACGCGAAGCGAGCCTCCAGCCCCTCAGAGGGCACGGCGTACAGCAGCTGGCACAGGTCCCTCACGCTCGCATGCCCTGGCGCGCGCGGGGCATAGTGCACGCAGAAGGCATCCAGCTCGCGCGAGGAGGGCTCGCTGCGGGGGCGGGGAGGCGAGGTGATGTGGGAGGGGGGCATCGGCCAGGCGCTCCACGAGGAACCCGGAGCCTACACGGCTCGACGGCCTCCTCCCATTCCTAGGAAGGAGGCCTGGCCGGACGCCGCGCAGGCGAGCTACTTCAGGACGACCTTCTCCAGCTCCTTGTCCTTCTCGCGCATCGCCTTGAGGAGGGCCTCCCAGCCGCCCTCGTTCAGCAGCGGGCGCACCTGATCATCCCGGATGCCGGTGAGCATGGAGTCGCCAAGCACTGCCACGTCCACCACCTTCCAGCCGGCCTTGTCCTTGGCCAGCGAGTACTTGAGCTTCAGCTCCTGCTTCTTCACCGGGTGGTCGATGACGACGGTGGAGGCCACCTGGGCCTCCTCGCCATTCACCTGGGGATCGTCATAGGTGATGGAGGCCAGGTTCTTGAAGTTGTCGCGGACCTTGGGAAAGGCGATCTTCGCGAAGAGGTTGTGGAAGATCTGGACGAACTCCTTGCGCTGGGCCTCGGAGGCCTTGTCCCAGTCAGCGCCCACGAGGAAGCGGGCCTGCTGCTCTCCTCCGAAGTGCTTGAGGGCGGCCAGGTCCTTGCCGTAGCGCACGGACTGGACCACGGTCTTCACGGGCTTGGACACCGCCTCGTTGGGCGCGGCGAGCGCCGGCAGGGCGAGGACGAGTGCGGCCAGCAGGGGGACGGAGCGGAGGCGAGCGTTCATACGGATCCTTGTTCCTGTCGATGAGGAAGCGAGGGCTTCCTGTAGCCCAGGGGAACGCCCGGTGCCTTGGAAAATTCACCGGGAGAGGTGTGGCCCTTGGCTGCCCGGCTGGCCCGCGAAATCGAATTCCGGACCACTTTACGGGGTTTGACTGAAGGAGGACCCCACGTCTAGTGTCCACCCCGCTGTGCCGTGGTTCGTGCCTGCCTGAGATCTCCGAGAAGACATGCCTACCGACTACCTGTTCACGTCTGAATCCGTCACCGAAGGCCACCCGGACAAGATCGCCGATCAGATCTCCGACGGGGTGCTGGATGCAATCATCGCCAAGGACCCGCAGGGCCGCGTCGCCGTGGAGACGCTGGTCAAGACAGGCCTCGCCATCGTCGCCGGCGAAGTGACGACCAACTGTTACGTGGACATCCCGAAGATCGTCCGCAGCACCATCTGCCGCATCGGCTACACGGACAGCTCGATGGGCTACGACGGCAACACCTGCGGCGTGATGGTGGCCATCGAGGGCCAGAGCCAGGACATCGCCCGGGGCGTGGACAACAAGAAGGAGCAGGGCGCCGGCGACCAGGGGATGATGTTCGGGTACGCCTGCGACGAGACGCCAGAGCTGATGCCGGCCCCGATCCACTACGCCCACGCGCTCACCCGCAGGCTGGCGGACGTGCGCCGCAAGCAGCACCTGTGGATCCGTCCGGACGGCAAGAGCCAGGTCACGGTGGAGTACCGCGACGGCCGCCCGGTGCGCATCGACACGGTGGTGGTGTCCACGCAGCACTCGGACGACATCTCCAACAAGAAGCTCCACGAGGCCATCCGCGAGGACGTCATCGCCAAGGTGCTCCCGGCGAAGCTGCTGGACAAGAAGACCAAGTTCTTCATCAACCCCACGGGCCGGTTCGTGGTGGGTGGCCCCATGGGCGACTCGGGCTTGACGGGCCGCAAGATCATCGTCGACACCTATGGCGGCATGGCCCGCCACGGCGGCGGCGCC
>NZ_DASPHO010000816.1:0-17369 GCF_035629615.1 Hyalangium sp.
TGGACATTGGCCAGGGCTCGGACACGGCGCTCGCCCAGTGCGCGGCCGCGGCCCTGGGCCTGTCGCTCGATCAGATCAACTTCACAGGTCCCGATACGGATGGCTCGCCGTATGACTGGTGCACCGCGGGGAGCCGCACCACGTTCACCGTGGGCCGGGTGATCACCCAGGCGTGCGAGCAGATCCAGCAGCAGCTGTTCGAGCACGCCAGCGAGATGTTGGGGAAGAAGGAGAAGGACCTGGAGCTGAGGCCCGGAGGCCTCGTCGGGGTCAAGGGCCAGCCAGACGCGACGGTCTCGTTCGGAGCCATTGCTGGCCGTGCCCTCTACTTCAAGGGAGGGCCGATCATCGCGAGCTCCCGCTGGCTGTTCCCGGCGGTGCCGATCGATCCGAACCACACGAAGGCCGAGGGGGTGTCCTCGATCGGGAATGGATACTTCGTGTTCGCCGCGCAGGTGGTCGAGGTGGAGGTGGACGAGCTGACCGGCCAGGTCCAGGTGCTCGAGGCCTGGAGCGTCCATGACGTGGGCCGCGCGATCAACCCCGCGGCGGCGGAGGGCCAGGTGCAGGGCGGGTTCGTGCAGGGGATCGGCCTGGCGCTGACCGAGGAGCTGGTGTGGAGGGACGGCCACCTGCTCAATCCGTCCATGAGCGGCTACAAGGTCCCGGGCGCGCCCGATGTTCCCGTGGCCATCCACCCGATCCTGCTCGAGCATCCGCACGGAGAGGGGCCCTTCGGGGCCAAGGGGGTTGCTGAGCTCAGCCTGGTGGGCGTGGCCCCTGCGATCATCAACGCGATCCGGGATGCGACTGGGGCGAACGTCACCCGGATTCCCGCCACGGGCGAGCGCGTGCTGCGCGCGTTGATGGCACGGGAGGGGATGGGCACGAGAGACTCCGGGGGATGAAGCCCGGCGGCAGGGACCTCAGAAGCAGCGGGCCTTGGCCGCCACACCCGCTCGGGCGGAGCCGCCGTGGAGCCACCAGTGCCAGCCTGCTCGGGAGAGCTCGATGAACTCACTGGCGCCATCGAACTGGCCCGCCATGTGCGTCAGGGCACAGACCTGGCCGCTGGTGCGCCCCAGGTAGGAGGGGGAGCCCTGGCTCTGGTTCCAGGAGTGCTCGCTGCTGTAGGTGCTCACCGTGACGCACCGGGCTCGGGCGTAGCCATTCCGGGCCTGCGAGGCTCCCGACAGGAACCACGAACCCCCGCTCTCATAGATGCCGGCCCAGTCCGCCGGACTGTTGAAGGCACCGCCCACGCGCGTCAGGAAGCAGACACGGCCTCGGGTCGAGCCCATGTTCGTCGGCCGAGGCTGCCCCGCCGTCCACTCATAAGCGGTGGAGTAGGCACTGGCGCCGGGCAGGGTCGCGCACGCGGCGGCGGCACTGGTCGAGCCGGCCCCGTGGAGGTTCCAGGTCTCTCGCGAGGCGAGAATGCGCACGGAGTCGCCGCTGCTATCGAAGCTCCCCCGGATGCGGGTGAAGAAGCAGGCGCGGTCCGAGGTGGAGGAGAGAGGAGTGGCAGGCTGGGGCGAGGCCCAGGAACCTCCGTTGGAGTAGGACAGCTCCTGGGTGACGGTATTTGTCGTGAGCTGCAGCTCGCCGAGGTCGTCAATGTCCTCTCCGCGCGGTTCCTCCAGCCCTTCGGGGCCGCAGCCCCACAGATTGGCGATCAGGGGCAGCACCACGACGAGGCGAGAGAGTTTCCGCACGGCATCCTCCTTGGAAGTCAGCGAAGGCTGAAATCCAAGATGAGGCGGCATTTCTATAAAACGAGGTTAGACAGGCCTTAACTGTCAACCGCTAGAAACCGGAACCACCTCACCCGGAGGCTTTGTGGAGCGGGACGGACATTCTCGACTCTCAAGGCGAGAGAGCACGTTGCCGCGTCTCCCCCGCCGCGTGGGATGCCTTGGGCAGACGGTGTGCTACCGCGTCTCCCAGCCCTGCTCACCGCGCACGTAGCGCTGGCCGTCTGGCAGCGGGCCGTAGAAGAGCACGTCGAAGTAGCCCACGACGTTGACGCCGTTGAAGACGCCGATCTCCCCTCTGTCCGCAAACCTCAGCCCCAGCTCCGAGGCGGTGAAGCGGCGGCTCTCCCCCGGACCGAGCGTGACTTCCGGGAGCACCGTCGCCGTGGGGCGGCTCACCAGGCTCGTGAGACTCACGCGCAGGTTCGTGGTCAGGATCTTGCCGCCCAGTGACACCGAGGTGTTGCTCCGGTTGCCCAGCACGATGAACCCCTGACGCGGGTCGAACTGCTCGATGACGAGGCCCGGCCTCTTCGCAGCGAACCGGTTCAGCTCCTCATAGATGAACCGGCGGCGCAGGGTGACGAAGTCCTGCATGAAGGTGCGGCCCGCCACGAACTTGTCGTAGTCCATGTACGGATCGTCGCGCATGTGCGGCGCCACCACGGCGTGGAGCGCGTCGATGTACGGGTTCATCACCTCCGGCTTGAAGAACTCGTCCAGGGCCTTGTGAAGGTACGTCTCCAGCCGAGCGCGCAGCTCGCGGTTGAGCACTACGCGAGAGCCCAGGTTGGAGAACACCGGCAGGTAGCCCGGGTACTCGCTCTTCCGCCGGTCATACATCTTCTGCGTCCAGCCATCGGTGATCGTGAAGGGGAAGAGCGTGTGCTCGTAGATGGGCCGCTCGCCGACGGGCAGCGGGTACCACCAGCGCGCGTCCACGTTGTTGAGATCCCACGGCACGTACACCCAGCGGCCCGTCACCTCGTCGTGGATGAAGTAGCTCTCCGAGTCCTCCACGTAGTCATTGGCCATCAGCGCATCCATGACCATGGAGCGCAGGAACCACTCCACCTCCAGGTGCTGCTCCAGGGTGCTCGCGAACAGGGGCTCGGGGGTGTGGTTGATGAGGGCCAGCACCTCGTGGAGCTCGGTGTCCGGCTCCTTCTCGTTCGTCTTCTTCTGCCACTTGCCCTGGTAGGGCACCTTCCACGTCTTGAACTCGCTGTCCTTCCAGCCGCACCGGTAGATCGTCGCGTCGTCGTCCGAGAACTCGTGGGCCTCGAGGAAGGCCTTGTTCACCTGCTCGATGTCCAGGAACGGCCCCTGGTACACGCCGTTCACCGTGACACGGACGAACTTCGTGCTCGGCGCGGGCACGCGCATGGCGGCCAGCACGTCATAGGCGATCTTCTCCCCCAGCAGCGTGGCGTCCGCGTACTCGGCCACGAGGTTGAGCGAGGTGCGGCCCTCGAAGCGGACGCCCTTGGCGAAGTTCACGTTCCAGCTCTTCTTGGGGAAATACCGCGCCGACGCCCCCCGCAGGCGCACCTTCACGTTGTAGGAGACACCGCTCGCCCGGAAGACGGCGTCCTCCTCCGGAGCCTCCGGATCGGCGAGGAACTTCTGCAGCACCGCATCCGGCATGATCAGCGCGTATTCCGGGACGGAGGTCTGCACCGGCGGCAGCACGAAGGGTCGCTGCGCCTCCGGAGGAGGGAGCTCCGGAGGTTTCTCCTCGGGCGGTATGACGGGAGGAGGCTTCTCCTCGGGCGGTGTCACGGGAGGCACGCTCACGGGTGGATCCACCGGTGGCGTGTATTCCTCTCCTATCGGTGTCGTGTCTTCCTCGATGGGAGGCGTAGGGCCTGGGCCTGGGGCCTGACAGGCGAACAGAACTGTCAGACAGCTGGCCAGCAAGAGTCGCGAGAGTCTCATGGGGCTACCCGTCAGCAAGGAGTGTGCCCTGCCATCCGGGGGCTCCAGGGCCCCTGTGTGGGAGGAAATGGGAAGGCTGGGGGTCTCCGTGGGGTCCTCGAAGGCTTGCTCGCCTGCTCCTCGGCAGGGAGAGCGCCGGCCGTCAAGGGAAGCGGCTGCGGCAGCGGCCCGGTCCCACCCCTACCTTTGGAGAAAGGATCTGACTGCGACAGCGAGGGAGCCGCTCATGGAGTCCTGGAACCAGACATCGACCGATACGGTACGCTCGCATGTGCCCGAAGAGGTCAACAAGCGCATCGACGAGCACGTCGAGCGCTGCGTGCGGCACATGGCGCAGCAGGAGCGGCCGGAGATCTCCCGCTACCTCAAGAAGCTCGAGCGGGAGTGGGATCTCAACCGGGCGGTGATGGTGGTGGGCTCCCTGGCGGCCGTGCTGGGGCTGTGGCTGGCCCGGCGGGACGGCCGCGGCTGGCAGATCTTCGGCGGGACGGCCGCGGGGCTGCTGCTCCAGCATGGACTGTTCGGCTTCGGACCCCTGGCCGAGCTCGTGCGCGCGGTGGGCGGCGTCCGCACGCGCAGGGAGATCGACCTGGAGAAGTTCGCCCTCAAGGCGCTGCGGGGTGACTTCGAGCGGATCCCCAAGAATGATGGGGGCCCCCTGGCGCGTGCGAACGCGGCGCTCGTGGCCGCGCAGTCCTGAGCGGCGGGATCAGGTGGGGGCGGCCTGGGCCTTCTCCCGGTCCTGGGCTTTCTCCTTCTTGCGCTCGAGCATCCTCAGCTGCCGCCGCTCGCGCCGGTGCTTCCGGGCCTGCTGCAGGAGGTCCATCCCGCGGATGAGCGGATCCCTCCAGGCGGCGTGCGTCTGCCGGGGCAGGCCCCGCTCGTTGCGGCCCCACTTCTCGCGAGCGAGCAGCTTCGCCTCATAGCCGAAGAGCGCCTCGTAGAAGGACTCCCAGACGTCGCCGCTGTACTTGCAGACGAACTGGCGGAGCGCGCCCTCCTCCAGCCCCCGCAGGCGCATGGAGCGCAGCATCACCTCCACCTCTTCGATGAAGGGCTGGCGCTCGGCCGCGACCATGCGATCCACCAGGAAGTAGAAGCCGCTGGCCGCCAGTAGCGCTCCGCCCAGCAGGCCGGCGGCCAGCACGAGCAGGCCAAAGCGGTAGAGGCCGTATCCCGCCCCGCCCAGCAGCAGCAGCCACACCAGCCAGGTGCCCAGCGGGGCCGAGAGGATGAACTGCCGGAGGTGGAGGAAGAGCGTCCCGTTGTGGAAGAGGCCTCGCAGGGTGAAGGAGAGCATCCACGTGGAGGCCGAGAAGGCCGCCACAGCCGCGGCCACGAGCGGCCCCCCCCGCCACGCGGCGAGCCCCGTGGCCACCGCGCTCACCCCTGCGAAGCCGAGCACCGCCGCCCGGCGCCTCGAGCCCCAGGGGGCGCGGTTGTACTCCAGCACGCAGCGCTCCAGCAGGTTGGCGTGCTCCTCCCGCGGAGAGAAGGCCGTCGTGCCCTCGATTCCGAGGAACGCCTCGAGCTCCCGGATGAGCCCGCCCAGGTTCTGGAACCGCTCCTCGGGGAGCTTGGCCAGCATTCGCAGCACGATGTCCGAGAGCGCCTTGGGCACGCGCCGGACGAGCTCCTCCGGCGGGATGGGCGGCTCCATGACGTGCATGCCCATCATTGCCGCCACCGACTCGGACTGGAAGGGAGGGCGGCCGGTGAGCAGGAAGTAGAACGTGCACCCCAGCGAGTAGATGTCCGCGCGGGCATCCACGTCCGGGGAGTTCTCCACCTGCTCCGGGGACATGTAAGCCGGGGTTCCCCCCGAGTCGGACGCCTGCGGCTCCTGCGCGGGGCCCTGGAGCGGGTGGAGCTCCGTCCTGTCGCCGGCCCCCGGCTCCTGGCCCGAGCGCTTCACCAGGCCCATGTCCGCCACCTTCACGATGCCGTTGCGGTTGAGCAGCAGGTTGTCCGGCTTGATGTCGCGGTGGACCATGCCCATGTCGTGGGCGAACTTGAGCCCGCGCGCGGCCTGGAGGATGTACCCGGCGGCCACCTCTGGATCGAGCCGGCCCTCGCGCGTGATGAGGGACTGGAGGTTCTCGGCGTCCACGTACTCCATGCTGTAGAAGTAGATCTGCTTCTCCGAGCCGCAGTCGTAGATCTGGACGATGTTGTGGTGGACGAGCTGCGCGGCGGCGAAGGCCTCCTGGGTGAAGCGGTAGACGAACTGGGGATCCCGGGCGAGGCTCGGCCGGAGGATCTTCAACGCCACATCCCGAGCGAGCGAGAGCTGGCGGGCCAGCCACACGGTCCCCATGGCGCCGGCGCCGAGCTTTCGCAGGAGCTGGTAGCCGCCCAGCCGCATGCCATGGCTGAGGGCCGTCCCATGCCGGTCGAGAGACGTTCCATGCCGGTCCAGAGACTGGAGGGACGGGACGGGCTCTGTGAGCGACTCGTCCAGAGGCGGGGCGGGAGCAGGGAGGGAGGGCCGGGAGCCCGTCGCGAGGGGGGAACGGGTGGCCGAGCGCGGTCCCGTCGGCCGCTGGGGTGTGGGCGCTCGCGGCATGCCCGCGGGAGGTGTGGCTCCCTGGCCTCTGCGCGGAGCAGGGGAGGGCGGCTGAGGGGCTGGCTCCTTGCGCGGGACAGGGGTGGTGGGAACTCCTTGCTCGCTGCGTGGAACAGGAGCGAGGGCGGCCACCTCGGGCGGGCGAGTCACCTTCTCGGTCCGCAGCTCCGGCTCATCCGCCGGGGGGGGCTCCGCTCTCGCCGGAGCGGCGGCGGGGGGCGTCACGGGGGCCCGCGTCAGGATGACGGTGGATTCCTCGAGAGGCACTGGGCGCGCGGGCTCCAGCGGAGGTGCTTGTTCTAAGGCGACGGGGCCGGTGTGAGGGCCATCCTCGGTCAAGCGAGGCGTAATGTTCGGGAGAGTGTCCAGGGGGATCGGTGAGAGGGGCCTGGGCGGGGAAGGGAGGCTGGACTCGGGCGCGGGCCTGGGAGGGGAGGGCTCGGGGAAAGCCCTGGCCGAGAGCGGGCGAGGAGGCTCGGTGAGGGCCCTGCGCGAGGCAGGAGGAGGGGGCTCCTGGCTGGCGTCCTGCAACGCTGCGGCGAGGGACTCTCGGAGCGGCACTGACAGCTCGTTGAGAGTGGTGGGAGCCGCCTCCTCCGAGGGGGGGGGCGAGGGGGCAGGAGGCTCCTTCGCCAGGGGGGCCTGGGAGAGGGGCTGTGGGACAGGGGTGAGTGGGATGATGACCGTCGCCTCTTCAGGGACGGTGGAGGTGCCTCCAGCCCGTTCTGGCACCACGAACGGGAAGCTGCGCCGGCAGGCCTCGCACTTGAGCGCGTGCCTGCCGGGCGCTAACACCAGCTCGTGGCGGTGCTGGCAATGTGGGCACTGAACCGTCATGGATGCCTTCTACACGCAGGGCATCCCTGAGCCTGTGCCGGACAGGCTACTCAAGACAAGCGGAAGCACAGAAAGGGGTCCGCTCCCCGTCTTCTCAAGGGGCCGCCCATGGGGCCGACCGTCGGTAATGCCAGAGAGCACCAGGCCGGGTCGGTCGGGTCAGGGCTTGAACTGGACGACGTAGGCCGTGAAGGTCGCCGTGTTGATGAAGCTCTCCCGATAGAAGAGCAGCGTGGAGTTGTTTGACAACACGGCCAGGGCGCGCATCTCGTTGATGAGCTCGCCCGACGCGTACCGTCCTTCTCCGTGGAGCTGTCCCGAGGACCACTGACCACCGCCGAACACGAGGGTTCGGCTTAGGTCCACGGGAGTCGTCAGCGGGACCGACGCGGTAGCCCCCGTGAGCTGCTGCGTGACCTGCTGCACGACGGTCCCTACAGGGAAAGTGACCACCTCCCAGGAGATCTCGCCGAAATTCGAGCCGGCGCAGTTGACCGTATCGCCCTCGCCTCGCGAGAACCTCACCGTCGCTCCGTTGTTGATCAGCTCCCCGCGTAGCGCGCGCTCGCAGATCCTCGCGCTCGTGCCGTCGTTAATGTACGAGTACAGGACGATCGATCTGTCCAGCGCCACAGGCGAGGCCAGGGTGACCTCCGTGTTCGTCGCCCCACTCGCCAGGCTGGTCACCCCCCGCTGAAGCTGGGAGCCCGAATACGAGACCGCCTGAAGGTGGTTGTTGTCGGTGACACCGCACCCCCCCAGCTTCCGGATCTCGGCAAGCGTCGAAGACTTCATCTCCACGAGCCGGTAGACACCGCTGCCCATGTTGTTGATATCGCGCTGGCTGCTGAGCAGCAGGAAGGTGCCGCTCGGCGTAGTGGCGAAGAGGGGGACGGGAGTGATGTCCCCTGAGCAGTTGGTGGCGTGATGCTGGACAGCCACGCCCGAGGGGAACTCCGCCGCACTCCAGCGGATGTTCACAGTGGCATTGTTATCGAACCTCTCGCACCTGACCTGAGTGCCACCGTCCAGGAAGCACCGGACGTTGCCCCTGTCAGAGCGCGCGTGTGTCGAGGTGGCTTGGAAGGTCAGGAACGCCTTATGCACATCGAGGAGCGCAGGCGTAATGGGGCAGGTGACACTCACATCATCGAGAATGCAGGTGCCGGTCCGGACGGTGGGGATGATGGACTCGGTCTGGGTGGCGGAGGTGAGGCCTGGGGCCGAGGCCGTCAGCGTGAGGGGGGCCGTGGCGTTGATGCCGCCCGTGAGGCCCTTGAAGTAGAAGTTGGCCGAGCTGTTGCCCGCTGCAATGGTGACTTCAGTGGTGGGGGTGGTGCAGCCCGCATCCGAGAAGAACTCCGTCGTGGCTGAGGCACTGAGGTCGGCGGTGACGCCCGTGCTCACGAAATTGCCGAAGGCATCCTGGCTCTGCACCGTCCGCATGGCACACGTGCCCGCGAGCAGGGTCTGCGGAGGCGTGCTGGCGGAGAAGGCCAGCACGGCCATGCTGCCGGGGGTGACGGTGTGGTCCTGAGTGGCGCTGGTGAGCGTACCGGAGGCTGTGAGCGTCACGGTCCGCGCCTTCTCGGCTTTGAAAAATAAGAGCACCGCAGACTGGTTGCTGGGGACCGTGACGCTTGTAACGACGGTGCTGCAGCTCGCGCCCGAGTAGAACCTGAACTGTGGGTCCGCGGGCGTCCCGGACTGCCCAAGGTTGACGGTCGTGTCCATGGCCACGGGAGCTGCGCTGTTGCTGGGGTCCGATGACTGAACCCTGATGAGGGATGAGCAGCTGCCCGCCATGACGGTGCGAGCCGGGGTGGTGAATCGCCACTGGGTCGGCACGGGCGTGATGAAGGCATTCTGGGTGGCGCTGGTGAGGCTCCCCGCGGATGCGGTGATCGCGACTGTTCCCGGGGCAGACCCCTTGAAGTAGAAGCTGGCGCTGCCCTGCCCCGGGCTGATGGTGACCGAGGTCACCACGGTGGTGCAGGTGTTGTTCGAGTAGAAGGTCAGGCTCGCGGACGGCGTGGTGTTGAGGTTCACCGTGGTGGGGGCAATGACCGTCGTCGGGCTCCCCGACGCCCGTACCTCGACCGTCACGATGTCAGAGCAGGCTGCCACTTGGACGGTGCGCGCGGTCGTCGTGAAGGCCAGCTCGGTCGGCGCCGGCACGTTAATGGTCTGCTGTTGAGTGGCACTGGTGAGGCCGTTGCTGCTCACGGTGACGGTCACGGTCTCCGCGGCCGTGTCCTTGAAGTAGAAGCTCGCGTTGCTCCCGCCTGCCGGAACCGTGACGAAGGTCGTCGGGCTCGAACACCCTGCCCCCGAGTAGAAGGTGATGTTGGCCGTGGAGCCCATCAGGCTGATGGGCGTGTTGGCCGTGGCCGTCACGACGTTGTCGAAGGTGTCCAGCAGCCGCACGGTGGTGATGGCCGAGCATGCGCCCACCTCGAGGGTCTGCGGCGCAGTCAGGAAGATGAGCTTGCTGGGCGCGGCTGGATTCACGGTCAGGGCCAGCGTGCCTGGAGTGAGCGACGCTCGGGTCGCCGTCACCGTCACGTTCCCCGCCACCGTTCCCCTCATGTAGACGGTCGTGCTGCTCTGGCCCGAGGTGATGATCACCTGGTTCGTCGGGCCCGCGCAGTTGGCCGCTGTCGAGAGCGTGAAGCCCGTGGAAGGGCTCGCCGCGAGATCGATCGTCTGATTGCCCGAGACGGGCGTCGCGTTGCCATGGGGGTCATTCACCCGCAGGGTGACCGGCGTGCAGCCTCCCGCCGCCACCGTCAGCGGCGACTGTGGGAAGGCCAGGGTCGTCGGCGGGCCGGGGTTGATGGTAACACTCTGGTTCCCAGTGATGCTGCTCAACGCCGCCGCCAGCGTCGCCGCCCCCGCTCCTGCGCGAGTCCCCCGGAAGTAGAAGCTCGCGTCGCTCGAGTTGGCAGACATGGTCACCGACGGCACCGCGGCCCCCGCGCAGCCTGGTTCCGAGAAGAACTGGAACCCCTCGGGAGGTGCCGCCGACAGGATCACCGCCGTGTTCGTACCCACCCTCACCGCATTGCCATGCAGGTCCCTGAGCTGCACCGTCGCCACACCCGAGCAGCTCCCCGCAGACACCGTCTGCGGTCCGGTGGTGAAAGCGAGCACGCTGGCCGTCCCTGGGTTGATGGTGACGCTCAGCGGCCTGCTGGTCAGACTGCCAGAGGTCCCGCTGATGGAAGAGGTCCCCGCCTGGGTGCCGCGGTAACGGAAGGTCACTGAGCCGGTACCCTGGGCGATCGTCACGGTGGGCGTGGTGGGTGTGCATCCAGCGTCGGTCGAGAACGTCAGCGGCACACCGCTCGAGGTCAGGTTGATGGTCGTGCCTGAAGTCGCGGGTGTCGGATTGTCATGCGCGTCCCGCAGCTCGACCGTGACCAGCCCCGAGCAGTCCCCCGCCGGCAAAGGCGCCGGCCCCGTGAACACCATGACGGAGGGAGGACCCGCATTGATCGTCGCGGACTGCAAGCTCCCGGTAAACCCGCTGGCCGTGAGGGACATGCTCACGCTGCCGGCCCTCGTGCCTCGGAAGTAGAAGCTGCCATTGCTCGTGCCGGCGGTGAGGTCCAAGCCCGTCACTGCAGAGGTGCAGCCCGCGTCCGAATAGAACGTGAAGCCCGTGGGCGGAGCGGCCGAGAGCGCCACCCGCGTGGTGGTCGCCACCGGCGCCGGGTTGCCCTGTGCATCCTGAGCCTGGAACTGGACGACCTGCGAGCAGGCTCCCGCTATCGCCGTCCGCGCGGCAGAGGCGAAGATCAGCCGGTTGCCAGGCCCCGCAATGATCTGCACGGCCCTGGAAGCCGGCGTCAGGCCGGTGGCCGACGCGTTGAGCGTGACCTCTCCCGCAACCTGGCCCAGGAAGAAGAAGGGTGTACTGCCCACGTTCGTGGCCAGGTTCACGCTCGCGATGGACGTCGTGCACGCGGCATCTGAGAAGTAGATCACACCTCCGCTCTGGGTCTGCAGGCTCACGGCGACGGGCGCGATGACCTGGGTGTCGGAGCCGCTCTCGTCCTTCACCTTGACCATGGCACTCGTGCAGGTGCCAGCTGTCACGGTACCGGCCTGCAACTCCAGCGCGAGCGCCGTCGGCGGGCCAAAGCACGCTGTGGCTGGGCAGCCAGATGCCTCACACCCCTTCTTGCCATCGCAGTTGAGGTCCGTCTGGAGCGAGCACTGCTCCACCACGCCCGGGTTCACCGTCCCTGCCTCGTCGTTGCAGTCCGCTCCGCCTGCTTGGCTGTCGACGTATTGGTCACCGTCTCCATCCGTGCCGGGCTTCAGCTGGAGCGGATCCGCCTGAATCGTCTTGCCCCTCACGAAGGAAGCACTCACCGTCTCGAAGCGGCCGTTCGGCGTCCGCGCCTCCTGGCCGCCCTGGCAATCGCCGTCCCGGTACGGGCGCGCGGCAAGCTCTACGGTCTGTGGCAGCGAACCCCTCGGGACCGCCGTCTCCAGAACATCCCCCGTTCGAGTCAGCCACTTCTTGCCCAGGGTGCTGTGGCTCGAGGCATCGCGGACCTCTAGGAGCACGCAGGTCGCGGAGACCCCGGAGGCAAGCACCACCTGGGCGTGGATGACCTCACAGCGATCCGGGTTGCGCTCGCAGAACTTCTGTTCTGCCTCGTCGAAGTCGGCACAGCCCATCCAGAGCCCGAGCAGCGCCACCCCCAATGCGCGGAGACAGGTGTTCACGGCCACCTCCCTTGCACGAACGCAGAGGTCCCGTTGGTCCCGACCCTCAGGGCCGTCTCATCCGAGGGAGGCCCGAAGGCGTACCAGCCCAAGGCAAACCCCAGCCCTGCCACTCCGGCTCCCATCAGCCCCACGCCGACGGACTGGAAGGTACGTCCCCGAGAGGAGGCTTGCTGCACATCCTCAGGGGTCGCGAGCGTCGAGTGATCACCGTTCAGCCGGGACAGCTCTCCGCGGGACATGGCCCAGGAGGTGCCACCAAGCACCAGGAGGACACCTCCGCCAATGGCAGGGCCGAGGATCTGGGGGCGCATGAAGCTCCGGCGCGAGGGCTCTGGCTTCGGCTCTGGCGGGAGATCGATCACCACTGCCCCTGGCTTCGGGTCCTGTGGCTTGTCCAGAGGCCGAGGAGGGGGCCGTGGGGGCTCGGGAGGTTTCTGCCTGGCGGCCAGCTCCTGCTTGACGGACTGGCGTACGCGCTCGAGGTGCTGCGCCACCTTGGGGGAGACCTCCTTCAAAGGAAGCTTTGCCTCGGGCTGGAGCTCGAGCGCCTTCCTGAACGCGGCGGCGGACTCTTCCCAGCGGCTCATGTCGGCCAGGATGACGCCTTCGTACAGCGCCAAGGCCACGAGATGCCCTGGCGCGCGCGCGACGGCTCGGGCGCGGGTGATCTGGTTCAACGCGCTCTCGTATTCCAGATCCTCGTAGAGGCGCTCGACCGAGAGGAGGTAGGCCCGTACCTCGGAGTCATCTTGGGCGAACGCGGATGCGGGAGGCAGCAGGATCAGGAGCAGGGTCATCATCCCTGCGAGGATCCGGCTGAGCAGCAGTGGGCCTGGCATGTGTCCCCCATAGACGCTGCGCGGCGCGCGCGCATCGCGTCGGGTGCCGCCCTGTTGGGCGCGGGGCGCAACTTACCAAGTCAACCCGTCTGCACAATTCACCATGTGGCCCGCTGTCCTGCTCCCTGAGGAGCAGGCAGGCGGGACCGCGGGACGTGACGAGGCGAACCCTCTACTGCATGGGCAGCCCCGATCGCCCGATGTAGGCCCCAGCCGGGATGCTGGGCGGTGGCCGCCTGTCGCTCCGCTGATCGAAGAAGCCATTGAGGCCGGCGATGCCAATCGAGAAGTTCGTCACCCAGCCATCATCTGGCTTGCCTGCCGCGGCGCCGATGTCGATCGGCCGAGCGAAGTGCAGCCGCATCAGCAGAGGCCCCAGCGACAGGTTGAAGC
Source organism: Hyalangium sp. (assembly GCF_035629615.1). Taxonomy (GTDB): domain Bacteria; phylum Myxococcota; class Myxococcia; order Myxococcales; family Myxococcaceae; genus Hyalangium. Next base: position 13,071 of record NZ_DASPHO010000816.1, read on the forward strand.
CCAGGGCGAAGTCCAGCGTCCGGCGATCCCACATCCGCCGCGACGAGTTCCCCACGCCGCCCAAGTCCACACCGGCGATGGCCTCCAGATCGCTCAGGAAGGCGACCCGGATGATGTCGTTGAGCGGCACCTGCAGCTCCATCGTGGAGTAGGCGAAGTGGCGGCCGAGCAGCCAGTCCTCGTCTCCGAAGTTCACACCGCGCAGGGTGTCGAAGCTGGACAGGAAGTAGGAGCGCGCATAGCGGCCGCCGAACGTGGTGCCGCCGGCGGCGCGGATGAAGATGTTGCTGCGTCCGTAGATGGGGAAGTAGCGCTCCAGATCCAGCCGGAGGTTGCTGTAGGCCTGTTCGTTGAAGGGCTGTGCGCCCACCGCGGCCTCCAGGAGCGCCGAGCTGCCTGAGAGCGGCCCCGTGGCGTAGTGGTAGCGGATGGTGTTGTAGCCGATCTGCCCCGTCAGCTCTGTCTGGAAGCGCGCCTCGTCGTTGGCGTCGAGCCATGGCCGGTACAGGTTCTCACCTGTGGGGTTGAACGAGGGGTTCTCCAGGCGGAAGGCCGTGTACGAGTCGATGAAGTACGAGGTGCCGCCCGCCGTGAGCTCTCCCTGCAGGTAGAGGAAGGTGCTGAGCGGGTAGCGCACGCTGGCGATCGCGCCGTAGTAGCGCTCGCCCGAGAAGAACGAGGTGCCCTGCGCCGCGAACGTCTCATCCAGCCGGAAGCGCAGGGACTGGAAGAGGCCCGCGCCCCAGACGGTGCGCTTCTCCTGGTTCACGTAGAGCAGCACGCCATCGGTCAGCTTGAACGAGCCGTAGATGGCCATGTTGAGCAGCATGGCGTGGTTCTTCATCCGGTCGGTCGCCATGGCGAACACCTGGCCGTAGAAGCCGCCGCTGCCCGCGCCGGCAAAGCCGAAGATGGGACCCACCTCGATGTTCTGCCGGGTGAAGGGACGGTACTGCTCGGCGCCCGCCAGGGGCATGAAGGCCAGCGGCGTGGGCGGCGCGGCCGGGGGTGACTCCTCCGTGGCCAGGCTCAGCATCTTCGGCGCGCGCAGCAGCGAGGGCCGGCGCTCGCCGGACTGGTGGAAGAGCACCCACAGGGCTCCCTCGGGGCCCGGGCCCGGCTCGAAGATGCCGGTGGTGACGTCCGTGCGTCGGACGATCTTTCCGTCCGCCAGCAGCTCGTGCAGGTCCGAGCTGCTGTTGCGCCAGGCCACGAAGAAGATGCGGCCGTCCGCCAGGGCCACCGGGTCCGCCTCGTCTCGCGCCTGGGTGGTGAGGCGCTCGGCCTGGGCTGGCACATCCGGCTTGATGCGGAACAGGTTGTAGAAGCGGTGCGACGTCGCATCCGAGGTGTAGATGATGCCGCTGGGGCCCCAGGTGATCTGCCGCTCGGCGTAGATGTCATCGGTGAGCTTGCGGGGCTTCGCGTCCTCGCTCCCGTCCAGCGAGAGCAGGTACACGTCCCGGATGCCCGCGTCGTTGATGCCGATGAACGCCAGCTGCTTGCCGTCCGGCGAGAAGGCCACGGAAGGTACCCCGAGCAGCCCGTGCTGGCCCACGCGGTACGCGATGCGATCCCCCGCATCCAGATCCACCGAGAAGCTCGTCTGACGCTGGAAGCCGGTGCGCATGGCACCGCGGCGCACCAGCTCGTCACCGGTCTTCTGCTCGGAGGTGTACGAGTAGCGCTGCACGTAGATCACGTCCCGTGCGTTCGCCTCCGCCACGAACGCGAACTGATCCTTCGTCATCGCGAAGTTGCGCCCGAAGATGGGGTGGAGGGACTCGGCGCCCGGCACCCCGTCATTCGCGACTTTGATGGCGCTGTCCGGCACCTTGGGATCCGCCAGGTACAGCCGGCTCTCGCCCGTGTCCGGGACGATGGTGCGGTACATGATCACCCGGCCGTCCGGCGAGCTGTTCATCGCCGTGGTGATGCCGGGGCGCTCCTCCACCATCTCCAGCGAGGGAGCGGCCTGCTCGGAGCTCAGGTAGTCCTTGAAGGCGCGCCGCTTCATCCAGTTCTCGAAGCGGGCGGAGATCTTCTTCGGCTCGTCTCCGGTGAGCCGCTCCAGCAGCTCCTCGAACTTCATGGACGGCGTGTCCTTGCCGCCCGAGACGAGCTTGGGCGACTCCTCCAGCACCCGCTGGATGAAGCCCTTGCCGTACTCCTCCTCCAGGAACGTCACCCGCGCCTGCCCCGCCTTGTAGATCCACAGGAAGCCGTAGGGCCCTTGGGAGAAGAAGTCGAGGAAGGCATAGCCCTTCATGAGGTTGGGGTTCACCATCAGATCCCTCACGAGCATCTCCCCCTCGGGATCCAGGCCCCGCTTGGCGTAGAACTCGGCCAGGCCTTCGATGAACCAGAGGGGGATGCCCTGCAGCGGATCCCCGAACGTCTTCTTGGTGTTCGCGACGGTGCGGACCTTCTGGATGGTGAACTGGTGCGCCAGCTCGTGGGTGCTGATCTCCTCGAAGAGCCGGTGATCCCCCAGGTACGGCAGCGAGAGCTTGAGATCCCCCTCGGTGCTGGTGACGCCCAGGGTGCCCTCCGAGACGGCGAAGATGTTCGTCTGCAGGAACTCCTGGTAGGTGTTGTAGAGGATGTAGGGGAACGTCTCCGTGGGCACGTAGTGGAACTGGTCCACCAGGTAGCGGTACGCATCCTCGATGAGCGGAGCGGCGCGCTCGGCCACCTGGCGCTCGCGCTCGTAGAAATAGAAGCGCACGCCGCCGGTGGCCGCGCCCAGGGACTTGGCGTACTGGACGCCTGCATCTGCCGGGGTGCCTCCGTCAGCCCCCCCCAGCGCGATCAGCCCCGTGGTGGACGGCGGTGTCCCTTCCGCCAGCACGCCGCCATCCATGGGGACGCCTCCGTCGGCCGCCCCCGCCAGCGCCACGTCCCCGCCGCCGGTGGGCGGGCTGGAGGTGACGCTCTCCGTCTCCTGGGGAGGCTCAGAGACCGAGCCCTCGGTCGGGAGGGTGTGGGGGGGCACGGTGGGTGCCTGGGGAATGGGGCCTCCCGGCACACCGGGGGGCAGCGGAGCCGTCTTGCTCGGCGGATCGGCCTCACCCGTGGCCGCGGGGCCTACCAGGATGTCCACGTGCCGCCACTCGAAGTCGAAGGTGTTGACCTGGCTCCTGTCAGCCCGGCGGGGATAGACGAAGACCTGAGCGAGCGCCACGCTCGGCAGGAGCAATAGAAGCAGCGCGGCGGCGGTGGGGCGTCGGTTCACGGGTACGACCTCGGGGGCCTTTGGGGACGAGCGACGGAGCGTACGTAGGGATGAAGGCTCCCTCTGGGGAGTGGGAGGCACAAGGAGAACGTGCGATTTTGCTCAGCTCTGCACTTCCGGGGTGTCCAAGAGGCACTTGGCGGGTAGGACTTTCGTCCTGGCGTGCCACCCGGTATGCAAGGGGCTATGATCCGCCTCCTTTCAATGTCCATGGGTGCCCTGCTGCTCACCGCGGGGTGTGGGAAGAGCGAGCCACCGGCTCGGAATGACTGTGCGCTCGAGAAGCTGGACTTGAGCGCCTGTGACACGTCGGGGCTCGGCGCCCTCCAGACCGACGGCATCTGGAACATGGATCTCACCTTCGATGACGGGGAGAAGACCTCCGGCGTCATCAAGTACCTGGGGGAGCCGAAGCTCTCCGGGTTGCCCATCACCAGCAAGCGCGTCGAGCCGGGCCTGTTCGTTGTGACCAGCGAGGTGCCTGCCGCCGACGGGAGCCCCGTCCAGTTCCTGTTCGCGGGCTGCCGCTCGTCCACGCCCACCCAGGTGGAGGGCGTGTTCCGCCGCTGCGTCAACGGCACCCAGGATCTGGGGGGGGCCTTCCAGGCGAGGCGCATCCAGCGCCGGGCCGATGAGGCCGAGGCCACGGGGATCGGGCTCGTCTCGGAGCTCGCGCTGCCGCGAGGCAGCGCCCAGGACGTGTTCGTGGCGGGAGGCTTCGCCTACGTCGCGGCGCGCGAGGAGGGCCTCTTCATCTATGACGTCTCGAACCCCGCGGCGCCGAGCCTGGCGGCGGATCTGAAGCTCTCCGAGCAGGACGCCGACGCCTGGCACCAGGTCTGGGTGAAGGATCAGACGATGTACATCGCCAGCACCAAGCGGGGGGTGCTCGCCTACGACGTGACGAACCCGAGGCAGCCGGTCGCGGTCAAGTCGTTCCCCCCGAGCACGACCTTGGATGTACGCGCGGTGACGATGGACGGCACCTGGCTCTACGCGGCCGCTCCCTACCCGAACGCGGAGGTGCTCGTCTTCGACGCCACCAACCCCCGGGATCTGGTGGT
>NZ_DASPHO010000817.1:0-32939 GCF_035629615.1 Hyalangium sp.
ATGCGCGCCCTGCAGCTCTGGGAGAAGGCGGGGGGGCCGGATGGCTCCTCGATCACCCATGCGCTGCGCCCGCTGGGGCGGCTCGAGCTGGCCACCGGGGCGCCGCGCAAGGCGCTGGAGCACTGCCAGCGGGCCCTGGCCCTGGATGAGCGGGTGCAGGGCGTGGAGGCTCCGGATGTCGCGCTGGATCTGGCCTGTCTCGCGGAGGGACACCTGGCCCTGGGCACCCCCGAGCAGGCTGCACCGCTGCTCGAGCGGGCCCGGCGGCTCCACGCGAGCGCACCGAGGGATCCGCTCGATGAGGCGTGGGCCGCCTTCCTGCTGGCCCGGGCGCTCGGCGAGCAGCGGGCGTCCCTGGATCCCGCGCGCGCGGCCGCGCTGGCCGAGGAGGCGCGGGGGAGCATGGAGGCGCTGGGGTTGCGAGCGCGTGTGGAGCTCCGGCAGGTGATGGCCTGGCAGCGACGGGGTGAGGCACCATGAGCAAGGCCCGAGAACCCGGCGCACTCTCGGCGCTGCTGCGGGCCCACGTGCCGCAGGGGCGAAGCGCCGCGCTGGAGCAGGTGGAGGGGCTCGAGGAGCTCCTGCACGAGCTCTACGCGGCGGGACAGGCGCAGTGGCCCTCCGTTCCGCTTGGGCTGGAGCGCTTCGTGCGGCACCTGGCCCGCCACCTGCCCGAGGGCTCCGGAGACGTGCTGCGCACGCTGCACACCGCGGATCTGTATCTGGCCTGTGCCTGTGCCGAAGGGGAGCCCCTGGCCCTCCAGGCCTTCGAGCAGCACATCCTCCAGAGAGTGCCTCACCGCCTCGGTCAGCTCCCGGAGTCCACCGTGGATGACGTGCTGCAGGAGCTCCGCCAGCGGCTCTTGGTGGGCCGCGGGGAGACGCCGCCGCGCATCGCCGACTACTCGGCTCGTGGGTCCCTCCTGGCGTGGGTGCGCATCATCGCCGCGCGCATCGTCGGCGAGCTGGCGAGCCAGCAGGGCCGCCAGGTGCTCTTCGATGAGCCTCCCGAGGTGCTCGCGAGGATGCTGTCCTCGAATGATCCGGAGCGCGAGCTGCTGCGGGAGGACTCGCGGCAGCTGCTGGCCGAGGCGCTCCGGAAGGCGCTGGTCGTGTTGCCCGAGCGGGACCGCGCCCTGCTGCGCCTGCACCACCTGCACGGCCTCACCATGGACCGGCTCTCGGCGATGTACGGTGAGTCCCGCTCGGGCGTGGCCCGCCGGGTCGCCCAGGCCCGAGAGCGGCTGCTGGAGCTCACGCGCGCGGAGCTCTCCTCGCGGCTGAACCTCGCGGGGCCGGAGGTGGAGAGCCTGCTCGGCCTGGTGCAGAGCCGCTTGGACTTCAGCCTCCGCGGGCTGTGAGGGGCCAGCCACCGGAACCGGGGTTCAGTGCGATCCGCTGATCAGGGTCGTTTGCCCGGCGATCGGCATGGCAACGGCGAGGTTTGCCGCGACGCTGGATCGGATCGAGCTTTCTGACGTCGACCCATCGCTTCCAGAGCCGATTTTTCGGCCTCCGGCGCGATCTTCGGAAGAGGAGACGGCGAATGGCACGCCCCATGTGGAAGGGCTCGGTCAACTTTGGCCTCGTGAACGTCCCCATACGGATGTACCGCGCGGTCTCCCCGAGGGACGTGCGCTTCCACCAGCTCCACGCCAAGGACAAGGCGCGGATCCGCGAGAAGCGCATCTGCGAGGCCGAGGGCACCGAGGTGCCGTACGAGGAGATCATCAAGGGCTACGAGATCAGCAAGGGCACCTACGTCACCATCACGCCCGAGGAGCTCAAGGCGCTCGCCCCCAAGGGCACGTACGCCATCGACATCGAGGACTTTGTCCCCACGGACGACGTCCACCCGCTCTTCTACGACTCGCACTACCACCTGGTGCCGGAGACGAACGCCGCCCGCGCGTACGCGCTGCTGAGCCAGGCGCTGGAGAGCTCCGGGCGCATCGGGGTGGGGCGCGTGGTGCTGCGCACGCGGCAGTACACGTGCGCCGTGCGGCCCAACGGGCCGGGGCTGATGCTCTCCACGATGAACAGCGTGGACGAGGTGACTCCCCTGGAGCAGATCGACGGGATGCCCTCTCACATGCCCAAGGTGAACGCGCGCGAGCTGGCCACGGCCGAGCAGCTCATCGAGTCGCTCAGTGCCCCGTTCGATCCCGACAAGTACCGGGACGTCTACCGCGAGCAGCTGGAGGAGGTGCTCCGGCAGAAGGCCGGCGGTGTGGAGATCCGCCCCTCGCCGACCGCCGAGCCCGAGTACACCGCTCCGGCCAACCTGATGGAGGCGCTGAAGAAGAGCCTCGCGGCCGCCAAGCGCACTCGCGATCGGGAGGAGGAGGCCACCCAGCCTCAGCGCGCGACACGGGCGACGGGCACGCGCCGGGTCCGCACCCAGGCCGCGGCACGCACGGCCCGGCGCAAAAAGAAGGCCTGAGCCCCCGGCACGCAACTCATTCTCTCAATGGCCGATAATGTGAGGTGTACCCCCACCTCCAGGTGTCTCGGCCATGATCGATCGCGTCTCTTCCCGTAGCTCGACCGCTCGCACGGCCCAGGCCCAGGGTCCCGACACCACCTGGCACCGAGGGCAGCCGCTCTCGGAGGCGCGCAACGCCCACCGGACCAACACGAAGGAGCAGTTCCAGGACGCCCTCAAGAGCAATGCGAACTGGTTCGAGGGCGACATTCGGCTGGAGATCGACGGCTCCGGCATCGAGATGCGCCACGACAAGCAGCACGAGAGCGGCGACAACCTGACGCTGAACGAGTGGCTGACGATGGGGAAGGCCTCTGGCCGCGGGCTCAAGCTCGACGTCAAGGAGCCGGAGCACATGGCGGCGATCCTCCAGGAGATCAAGAAGGTGGGGATCCCCGAGGAGCGGCTGATGCTCAACCTCGGATTTGACGCCATGAACCAGTGGGGCGCGGAGATCCGCCGGCAGTTCCCCAACGCCACGCTCGCGATCAACCCCCCCACGGACGGCAAGGTGGGCGCCGCCGAGGCGCGCAAGATGGTGGAGCAGGCGAAGAAGTTCGGGGATCCGGTGAACTTCGTGGTGCGCTACGACAAGCTGAGCGACGAGGCGATCCGCGAGTTCCAGAAGCACCCGGGCGCGTCCATCTCCGTCTGGGGCAGTGGCGTGAACGATGTGGGGGCCACCACCGAGCAGCTCAAGCGCCGCGGTGTGAACGGGATGATCGATCTGGCCGGTGGGCACGGGAAGGGCCCGGATGACTACCTCAAGGATGGGTTCAACTGGGTGAGGACCGGCCTGGACAAGTGGCTCTGAATCGGAGCTCGAATCGGAGCTCCCTGTAGGCGCCTGGCCGCGGAGCAGGCAGGATGACCCGGGTCTGCTGTCACAGGCCCGCCCTGCGCTCTCCTTCTTGATGACCCCCAACGTCGTCGAAGGAGACAAGCCATGAGCATCAAGAACCAGGACAAGCACATCGAGCGTCGTGAAGGTACCTCCGCCGGGAGCTCGTTGATGATTTCGAGCGGACAGTCCCTGATCGAGCTCGAGCCCGAGCAGCTGCGGGCTGTCGTGGGCGGCGCGAAGAACCCCAAGATCGAAGTCACCGTGAAGCCCGACGGCACGATCGTGATCAAGGTGAACTAGCGAACTCGGGGCCCGCGGCAGGTGACTGTGCCCGGCCTGCCGCGGGTTCCCGTTCTAACAAGAATGGATGTGGAAGCGGTGTTGACTGTCCGGCCGCTCTGGGTCCCTGACGCGCATGGTGCGCCGAGCGTGGGTGCCGGGCACGAGCATGAGGATGATCTCGCGGCGCCGTAGTAGAGTGCCTGCCACTCACCTTCATGAGCTTCTCCCTCCCGCAGGTGCTGGTGCTGCTCGTGCCCCTCGGGCTCTTCCTCTGGAAGCTCGGGGCGCGGCCGGGCCCACCCATGCCCTTGCGATGGGGGCTGCTGGTCATCGCCGTGGCGGCGCTGGCCGGGCCCGAGCTGGTGCTGCGCCACGCCGGCAGCGATGTGGTGGTGGTGGTGGATCGCTCGCGCTCCATGCCGCTGGACTCCGATCGGATCGCGCTGGAGCTGGTGAACCTGCTGGAGGCGCAGCGCCGACCCGGGGACAGGCTGGGCGTCATCTCCTTCGGGCGTGAGGCACGCGTGGAGCAGCCGCTGAGCGCGGCAGGCTCCTTCGGTGGCTTCTCCCGGCCGGTGGACGCGGAGGCCTCGGATCTCTCGGCGGCGCTGGATGCGGCGGCCGGGCTCATTCCTCCGGAGCGCACGGGCCGCGTGCTCGTGGTGTCGGACGGACGGGCCACGGGAGCGGATGCGCGGGGCGCGGCGCGGCGGCTGGCGGCTCGGGGCATAGCCGTGGACTTCCGCCAGGTGGCTCGCGAGGAGGTGCCGCTGGATCTGGCTGTCGTCTCGGTGGACGTGCCCTCGGCCGTGGCGGCGCGCGAGCCCTTCCAGTTCTCCGCGGTGGTGTTCGCCTCGGGCGCCGTCACGGGCACGGTGCGCCTGGAGCGCAGTGGCCAGCTCCTGGTGAAGGGGCCCTACGAGTTCCGCCCCGGCCCCAACGTGCTGCCCTTCCGGGACCTGGTGGAGAAGGAGGGGCTGGCCAGCTACCGCCTCACGGTGGAGGCTCCCGGGGACGGCGTGGTGGAGAACGACGAGGGGCGCGCGGTGCTCCGGGTGGAGGGCCCGCCGAGGGTGCTGCTCCTCACCCGCCAGCAGAAGGGAACGCTGGCGCAGGCGCTGGAGGCCGCGGGGATGCGGCTGGAGGTGCGCGAGCCCTTCCCCCTCTCACTGGACACGCTGGATGGGGTGGCCGCGGTGGTGCTGGAGAACGTGGACGCCAATGCCTTGGGTGAGCCCGGGCTGAACGCGCTGGCCTCCTACGTGGAGCAGGCGGGCGGCGGGTTGGTGATGACGGGCGGGCGGGACAGCTTCGGCCAGGGGGGCTTCCGGCGCTCGCCGCTGGAGCCGGTGCTGCCGGTGTCCCTGGAGCTGCGCGAGGAGCAGCGGCGCACGGCGCTGGCCATGAGCGTGCTCATGGACTGCAGCTGCTCCATGGGCGTCACCGTGCCGGATGGGCGCACGAAGATGGAGGTGGCCGCCGAGGGCGTGGTGGGCGCGCTCACGCTCCTCAACGAGCACGACGAGGCCTCCGTCCACATGGTGGACACCCAGAGCCACGAGATCTTCCCTCTGAGCCCGGTGAGCGAGGGGCTCCCGCTGAACAAGGTGGCGCGCGGCTTCAGCGGGGGCGGCGGCATCTTCGTGGGCGAGGCGCTGCGCACGGGGAAGAAGGAGATCCTCCAGAGCGACAAGGCCACGCGGCACGTGCTGCTCTTCTCGGACGCGGCGGACTCCGAGGAGCCGGACGACTACAAGACGACGATCTCGGCGCTGCGCAAGGAGAACGTGACGGTGTCCGTCATCGGGCTCGGCACGCTGAAGGACTCGGACGCGAAGCTGCTGCAGGAGGTGGCCGCGCTGGGTGGCGGGCGCATCTACTTCGCCCAGGACGCGATGAGCCTGCCGCGCATCTTCAGCCAGGAGACCATCACGGTGGCGCGCTCGGCCTTCGTGGACGTGCCCACCTCCATGGAGGCGGCGCCGGATCTTCAGCTGCTCGGGAAGGTGCCCTCCCTGGGGCTGCCGCAGGCGGGTGGCTACAACCTCACCTACCTCAAGCCGCGCGGGAACGTGGCGCTGCGGACGCTGGACGAGAACGCCGCGCCGCTGCTGGCCCTGTGGCCGCGAGGGGCAGGGCGCTCGGTGGCCTTCACGGCCGAGGTGGACGGGGAGTTCACCGGCGAGCTGCGCCAGTGGAGCGGCCTGCGGGCGGCGCTGGAGAGCATGGTGCGCTGGTCCATGGCGGGCGGCGGCAAGCCCGAGGGCCAGGCCGTGGCGCGGTCGGAGCGGCAAGGCAACCTGCTGCGCGTGACGCTGGATCTGGCGCCCGGGGAGCCGATGCCCACGGCGCTGCCCACGCTGGTGGTGCTCCCGGGCGATGGGAGCTCCGCGCCGGTGGAGCTGCCCATGCGCTGGGAGGATGAGGATCGGCTCGCGGCGGAGTACACGCTGCCGGGGCGCGGCACGTGGCACCCGGTGGTGAAGCTGGGCTCGAGGGCTCTGCGTGCGCCGCCTGTCGCGCTGCCGTACGCGCCGGAGTTCGAGCCGGGCAGCCCGAAGGAGGGAATGGAGATCCTGCGCGCGGTGGCGGCGGTCGGCGGCGGGGTGGAGCGGCTGTCCATGGCGGGCCTGTTCGCGGACGCCCCGGTGTCGGAGGGGCGCGTGGCGCTCGCGCCGTGGCTGGTGGGGTTCGCCGTGCTGGTGCTGCTGGCGGAGGTGGTGGTGCGCCGCTTCTTCTCCACGCCCCGGCTGCGGAAGCCCGCTCCAGCGACAGCGCCGCGGTCAGGGGAGGCTCCCGCGGTGGCAGGGGCGGGGGCTCCGGCCATGGCGGGCACTGCGGCCCCTATAAAGGAGGGCCCTCGGGAAGCTCCGGCTGAGCAGCCAGGCTCCGAGGCCGGCGAGAAGCCTCCACCGGAGAAGCCGGCGGGCACTGTGGACTCGGCACTGGAGGCCGCGCGCACCCGCTCGCGCAAGCGCCTGGGCCGGTGAGGCCCCATGTGAGTGTCCTACAGGTGTGACTTGGGAGCAGGCCCGGGAGCTCGGGTGGAATAGGCTGCAGGCTTCCTCCGTCTCTGGGGACATGATGAACCGCTTCCTCGGCTTTGCTTCGCTCGGTCTGGCAGTCATCGCACTCGCAGTGGCCCTCTCGGGCCCCCGGGAAGCGGAAGTCCCCACCCCTCGAGAGGAGCGGCCGTCCACCACCGCTCCTCAGGACGTGCAGGCGCTCGAGAAGCGGGTGAGGGCCCTGGAGGACACGCTGGTGAGCCTGTCCAGCCGGGTGATGGCCATCGAGCGGCGGCCCGTGGCCTCAGGGGGGAGCGGCGGCGCGGTGGGCAGCGAGGCCCCGGTGGCGCTGGCCCAGGAGCTGGAGCAGCTCAAGACGGAGGTGCGGAGCCTGGTGGCGGGCGAGGCGCTGTACTCCGAGGGAGGCCGCGACTACCTCAAGGCTGCGGTGCGCTCCGTCCAGGACGAGATGCGGACCGAGCAGCAAGATGCGCGGCAACAGCGGTGGATCCAGGCGCAGACCCAGCCGCAGCCCGGGCGCCCCGAGCGCCTGCGCAAGTTCGTCTCCGAGGCGGGCCTGAACTACAGCCAGGAGCAGGAGCTCCAGCGCCGGATGCAGGAAGAGGACACGCGCCGTCAGGCCCTGCTCAGTGAGCTGAGCGCGGGGAGCAAGAACCAGCGGGACGTCCAGCGGGAGCTGCGCGCGGTGCAGAGGCAGACGGACGAGGCGATGAAGAAGGTCCTCAGCGAGCCGCAGCAGGCGCAGTACGAAGCGCTGCGGCGTGAGGAGCGGCGCCCAACGCGCCCGGGTCGGGAACGGCCGGACGGGCAGCCCGCGCCCTGAGCGAGTCCCAGCTCAGGACGGGGGAGGGTGCCCCGTCGCCGCCTCGGCTTCGGGCTGCTGCCGCGCCGGGAGCTGCAGCACGAAGGTGGATCCCTCCCCCGGGTGGCTCTCGACGTGGATCGTCCCGCCGTGGGACTCGGCGATCTGCCGGGCGAGAAACAACCCCAGGCCCAGCCCTCCGTACCTGCGGGAGGACACCACCCGCTCGAAGCGCTCGAAGATGCGCTCCAGGGCCTCCGGGGCGATGCCGATCCCGTGGTCCGTTACCGCGATGCGTATCCACGGGCCCAGGCCCGTGACGCCGATCTCAATGGGGTGCCCAGCTCCGAACTTGAGCGAGTTCGCCAGCAGGTTCGCGAGCACCTGCTCGACACGGCCTCGATCCCACCAGGCGGTGAGGCCCGCCTCGGCCTCCACTCGCAGCGGGGTGCCGGCTCGTGCGGCCTCCTCGGTGAAGGACTCCACCACCTGCTCCACCAGCTCGTGCACGTCCACCTGCTCCCAGTGGAGCTCCAGCCGTCCGGTGGTGATGCGCCCCACGTCCAGCAGGCGCTCGACGAGCTGGCTGAGGCGGCCCAGCTGGCGTGACGTCGCGTGGACCTTCTCTCGCGCACACGCGGAGGCCTGCTCCCGCTGGAGCAACCCCTCCAGGCTCCTCATGCGCAGCGCGAGCGCCGACAGTGGCGTGCGCAGCTCGTGGGCGGCAATGGCGATGAACTCGTTGCGCGCCTCGATGGCCTCTCGTGCCTCCGTATAGAGGCGCGCATTCTCCAGGGCCATGCCGAAGCGGTGGGCCAGATCCTCGGCCAGCGAGAGCTCCGCCCGCTCCTCGAAGCGGGCGCGCGCATCGCGCATGAACACGAGAGCCCCCGCGACGTTCCCGCGGACACGCAGTGGCGCCAGCACCACCGTGCCTTCCGCGCTGCTCCAGTACCGGGAGGCAGCCGGCAGCGGCGGCACAGTGCCGCGCACGCGCGCCTCCCGAGCCGCGCTCCACCCGGCCTGGGCCACCCGCTCCAGCAGCCCGTTCTCGCCCTCCAGCCACACCGCGAACCCGGAGCACGCCCGCGGCACGACGAGGCACGCCACGCGCGGAAACGTCTCGCGGACATCCAGCGAGGTGGCGAGCACCGTCCCGGCCTCGACCAGGAGCTGCTGGAGCTGCTCCGTCCGCCGCCGCTCGGAGACCACCGCCGCCAATGTCAGTGCCATGAGGCCGAGGAGGGCCAGGAACACCTGAAGGGTGAGGACCTTCTGGGGCAGCGGAGCGGCCAGGTTGCCGAAGGGCCCGCGCCCGAGGGTGGTGTGCCAGAGCGCGAAGAAGGCAACCACCGCCGAGCTGCTCGCCGCGCCGACGGGCCCCAGCCGCAGCGCTCCCCACAGGACGAAGACGAAGCTGACGTAGGCCAGCGAGGCCCAGACTCCGGTGGGAGCGGGGTGTCCGAAGATGAAGTGCACACCCAGCGCCGTCACGGCCAGCGTCGCCCCGAGCTCCCCGAGGAAGCGCAGTCGCTGCCGCCGAAGCAGCGAGGGAGGCCACGTCAGCAGCAGCGGTGCCACCAGGAGCGTGCCCAGCCCATCGCTCAGCCACCAGCTCCCGAAGTAGGCCACGAAGGAGAAGGGTCCGATCCAGAAGAGGAGGCCGAGCATCCCCAGCAAGGCGCTGGCCACGGGGCTCACCAGGCCTCCGAAGAGGAACAGCCCGGCCACCTCCCAGCTGCGGGAGAGTCGGATGGAGGTACCCACGAAGCGTCGCATCAGCCAGGCGCCGGAGAGGGCCCGCAGGCAGTTGCCCAGGCTCCACAGGAGGGCGGTGCCCCAGGGGGTGCCGGCCCCATGAGAGAGCACGGAGGCGAACTCGCCCAGAGAGATGGCGGCCAGCAGGACAGGCCATTCTCGCGGTGGGGATTTCAGCAGGAAGGCAAGCGAGAGGCCGCCCGGAAGCCAGAGCACGGCGTTGGGGGCGGGAGGAAAGACGAACACATTCGCGATCTGGCCGAGCGCAAAGAACATCCCCCCCAGCACGAGCGCCCTGAACCCGAGCGAGTGCCAGAGCGAGTTTTCACGGCGGTGCTCCACGGAGAGTCCCATCAGTCCCTCGCGGAAGGCTAAGCCTCCGATCCGGAAGCCGCCCCCCTGGAAGACTTCAAGCAGGGACGGACGATCGCCTCCTTGCCTGGAAACGGGCTGAGCCGAGAGGGACAGGTGCGCGAGCGAGGGGGCTACGGCTCGCTGGAGATGGCGGGCGGCGTATAGGTTGCTCGCGGATCCACCTCGGCCGCGTAGGGGCTGCTCCAGGTGTCCGAGAAGAAGCGCTCCAGCTGGCGGGCAAAGGCCGCGCCCTCGACGATGAGGCCCACGTTGCGCGTCCGGAAGAAGTAGTCGGCCTCCCAGTTGCTCGTGCCCAGCCAGGAGGCCTCACCGTCCACCACCAGGTACTTGGCGTGCACCACGCGCGCGAAGGGGATGAAGCCGCCGGACCAGCGCGGAATGGTGACGAGCTTCACGGTGAGGCCCGGCGGGGCGTGGAGCGCCTGCAGCCCCTCGATGGTGCCTGGGCGCTTGCTCCAGTCCGCCACCATCAGCTCGACTCTGACCCCGCGCGCGGCGGCCCGCTTCAGCGCGTCCTCCAGCTCGCGGAACTCACTCCCATCCCGGCTCTTGGCCCGGTGGTTGAGGAGCTGCACTCGCACGGAGCGCTTCGCCCCGTCTATGAGCTCCACCAGCCGAGGCAGATCCCACATGGCCGGCTCTGGCAGGTGGCCCCGGGGGCTGAAGGCGGGCGTCACCTGCACTGTCTCTCCATCGAAGCGCGCGGGGAAAGGGCCGGGCCCCACCGTCCCAGCAGGCCCCGGAGAGGGAGCGGCAGGTGGGGAGCCGGCCGCCAGCGCCCAGTCGTACTCGAAGACGGCGCCGAGGGCCCGTACCACCTCGGGCACGCGCACGCGCAGGCCCAGCTCCTGGATGTGCTCGAGCGCGCGCCAGTCGAAGTTCTGGCTGCCGAGGAACGCCTCGCGCCCGTCCACAATGAAGTACTTGGCGTGCTGGACGCCACCCAGGGACTGGGCCGTGTCCAGGCGGCGCACCTCGATGCGGCGGGCCGCCAGCCGCTCCTGTGTCTCCGGGTACTGCTTGAAGAACTTCTCCTCGGCGAGCAGCCGCACGCGCACGCCCCGATCCGCGGCGGCCTCGATGGCCTGGATGACGGGCTCCAGGCGGCTGTTCGGCGCATTGCTCACGTAGAACTGCTCGATCTCCAGGGTGCGAGTGGCCGCGCCGATCATCTCCGGCCACACACGCCAGGCATCTGGGATGTCCGCGTGGTCCAGGGAGGTCTCCACCGGGCTGCTCTCCACCAGCACCAGCTCGGGCTCGGCGGAGGCGGCAGTGGACGCAGTGGAGAGGGGGCGCGGTGCGGGAGTGGCGCACGCCAGCCAGAGGCACGAGACGAGCAGCAGGACACGCAGGGGCATGACGGCAATGTTCTCCCAGGTCTTCAACACGCTCGGCCAGTTAGGCCCGGCCCGGAATTTTCCGGCTTTTCAGGTTGACGGCTTATGTATGAATTTCTTATTAAGCTAGAATCCGAGAAAAGCGGAGCAATCCCAACAGCTCTCAACCCAGTCGAGGCAATGCGATGGCAAGGGTCTCCCCAACTGCTGACGTGGTGAAGCGCGTGCTCCCCGTCGTGACAGCTCTGCTGCTGACATGGGGGGGCACGGCGAGTGCCTTGCCTCAGCCGTTCCTGATGCCATTCCCTGCCGGCGAGACCTGGTACATCTGCCAGGGCTACCGGGGCGTGTCGCACGGCAGCGGCTACTCGCTCGATTTGTCGACCTACGTGGCCCGCTCCGGCACGCAGGGGTGCGACCCCACGTATGCCAGCGCTGCGAGCGGGAGGACCGTCACGTCTCCCGGCAGCGGCGTCGTCCGGTACGTCGGAGCAGACTACCTGTGCATCGACCTCGACCAGGGCGGCAGCACTGAGCTCGGCCACATGACGCGCTCGGTCGGAACTGGCGCCCGCGTCTCGGCCGGCCAGACCATCGGGACGGTCAACGCCCCGAACAGCACGAACGGTGGCTACGCGCACATCCACATCGAGGTGCACTCACAGCATGGATGTGCCTCGGACGTCCCCTTCGACGACGCCTATGGTGCGCGCTTCGACTGCGGGCCGGATCTGCCTGCGGGGCAGGATCACACCGGCAAGTCGCTCAAGCGCTGCGTCGCCGGGGACAACTCGGCTGGCGGGGACAAGCTGAAGCTGAACACGGACGGCTACGCCGACATCTTCCGGTACGATCCGGTGAATGGTCGCGTCATCGTCACGAACATGACCAGCCTGACGGGGGTGTCGAACAAGTACGACTCAGGCAATGGCGCGTGGGCTACCCACTGGCAGAACCACTTCGCGGATCTCGACGGTGACGGGGACAAGGACGTCTTCCGCTACAGCGGCTACGGCCGTGTCGTCGTGACGCGGTTCAACTCCTCGGTGTCAGGACTCATCTCGCCGAGCGCGTATGACGGCTCTGGCTGGGGGGGCTCGAATCGGAAGTTCGCCTTCGGCAAGATAGAGGGAAAGGCCTACGAGAACGTCGTGAGCTACGACCCGGCGTCTGGCGATCTCGACTACTACCGGTTCACCAACACCACCGCGTCGACGTGGAGCTTCTCTTCCATGAGCTGGTCGGTGGGGGCCGGGTGGAACATCTACACCGCCGACATGAACGGCGACGGTGACGACGAGGTCGTCCGGTACCAGCCGAGCACGGGCCGGCTCGTCATCGAGAACGAGTGGACCCGGACCGAGGTCTTCGACAGCGCCGACATCGGGACGAGCTGGGGCCTCAACCGCGTGCTGAGCTTCGGGAACCTCAACGGGACGGGGGCCGAGGAGCTGATCAGCTACAACCCCAGCAGCGGGGACTTCGCCCTCTACACATTCAACCCGTCAACGACGCCCTGGGGCTGGGACGACAAGCATCGCGCCAACCTGGGAGCAGGCTGGACGCTGATGACAGGCGATCTGAACGGTGGAGCAGACGAGCTCTTCCGGTATCAACCCTCGACGGGGCGGGTGATCGTCGAGCAGTTCTCTGCCGACCTCATGTCCCGGTATGAGCGCTACGACAGCAGCGGCATCACGTCCTGGGGAGCGAACCGCGAGAACAGCCTGGGGGATCTGAACGGCGACGGGATCGACGAGGTCTTCCGGTATGAGCCGGGGGTGGGCCACGTGTCGATCACGAAGTTCACCAACACCACGAGCGCGACGTGGGGAATCGGGAACACCTACTTCGATCAGCCGGGCTGGGGCGCGTACTGGGACATCTTTGTGCACTGAGGGCCGCGACTGCAAAGTACGTATCAGCACGCTGTCCGTAAAGGCGCGGCGGACCGCGATTCCTTTTCCGTAAGCTCCTCATCAGTTGTCCACGGTCACGGTCACGGTGGCGGCGGTGCCCCAGTTGCCAGCCGCATCAACGGCGACGGCTCTCAGCGTGAAGGTACCCCAGGCAATGGACGTGGTGTTCCAGTTGTAGCTGTACGGCGCGCTGGTGTCGGATCCGAGGAAGGTGCTGCCTCGGTAGAACTCCACCCGCGTCACTCCCCGATCGTCCGAGGCCGAGGCCGTGAGGACCACCGCTCCGCTCACGGTCTGCCCTCCCTGAGGCGAGGTGAGGGTCACGCTCGGGGCATCGGTGTCATTGTCCAAGGCGACGGCCACCTCGGACGTACTGGAGTTGCCCGCCGCGTCGTACGCCTTCGCGATGAGCGTGTAGCTGCCGTCCGGCTTCGTCGTGGTGGACCAGCTCATGCTGTAGGGCGCCGAGGTGTCCGTCCCGAGCAGGGTCGCTCCCGCGTAGAACTCCACCTTCGTCACCCCGAAGTTGTCGGTCGCGGTGGCGGTGATCGGCACCACCCCGAACACAGTGGCGCCCGCAGCGGGTGAGGTGATGGACACCGTGGGCGCGACCGTCTCGGGGACGACGGTGACCGTCACCGTGGAGGAGGTCCCCATGTTCCCGGCCAGGTCAAAGGCCCGCGCGCTCAGTGTGTAGGTGCCCGGGGTCACGCTCGTGGTGTTCCAGGTGTAGCTGTACGGCGCAGTGGAGTCGGTCGTGAGGCGAGTGGTGCCTCGGTAGAACTCCACTCGCGTCACTCCCCGATCGTCCGAGGCCGAGGCCGTGAGGGCCACCAGGCCGCTCACTGTCTCTCCGTCCTGCGGCGAGGTGAAAGTCACACTCGGGGCAACGGAGTCATTGTCCAGGGTGATGACGGCCTCGGACGTGCTGGAGTTGCCCGCCGCGTCGTACGCCTTCGCGACGAGCGTGTAGGTGCCTGCGGGGGTCGTCTGGGAGGACCAGATCGCGCTGTAAGGCGCCGAGGTGTCCGTCCCGATCAGGGTCGCTCCCGCATAGAACTCCACCATCGTCACACCGAAGTGGTCGTCCGCGCTGGCGGTGACTGGCACCCACCCGGCGGCCACGGTGGAGCCTGCGGCCGGAGAGGTCAGCGTCACCGTGGGAGCGATAGTGTCCGTCTCCTGGCCGACGGGGAAGACGAGATCATCCCGGTCGTCCGTGGAATAGAAGCTGACCCTGCAGGGCGAGGCGGTGCTGCTGGTCATGAGGTTCCCGCGCACTGCCTGCAGGCTCCCGGACGGGAGGATGTACTCCGCGGTGAGGGTGCGTGCACCGGAGGCGTCCATGGTGAAGGTCGTCAGGTACGTCCACTGCGGACTGGCGGCATTCGCTGCGAAGTACAGGTGCAGCGACCGGTTGTTGGTGGCCCGGACGTCCACCTCGATGCGGACCTTCTTGCCCTCCGCAAGGGATGTCCCGTCCGCGCGTACCACGCGGATGCGGTCGATCGTGTCGAGGTAGGGGTAGGACAGGGCGTTTCCATCTGCGCAGGAGTTGTTGATCGTGTTGGGAGCGTTCAGCTCGGGGTAGGCAGTCCCTCGTCCCTGCGCCAGCGTGAGGCTGTCACACTTGCTGGAGATCGCGCTGCATCGGGGCACCTTCAGCGTCAGATCATAGGACGCATTGCCAGGATTGGAGACCGACACGGTGACGGGGCTGCTCGTGCCCGCATTGCCGACCGGGTCGTAGGCCTTGGCGGACAGGGTGTAGCCACCGTTCAGCAAGGCTCCCGTCTCCCAGGTGAGGGTGAAGGGAGCCGTCGAGTCACTCCCCAGCAGCGTGGTACCCAGGAAGAAGTCCACCCGGGAGACTCCCCGGTTGTCGGTGGCACTGACCTCGAGCGTGACCCCTCCCTGCACCACGGAGCCGTCCGTGGGCTGGGTGAGCGCCACCCCCGGAGCCGTGAGGTCGTTGTCGACGAGGACGGTGACGGGGCTGCTGGTACCCTCGTTGCCGGGTCCATCGTAGGCCTTGGCGGTCAGCGTGTGGCTGCCGTTGGCCACCAGGAGCGTGCTCCAGGCTGCGCTGTAGGGAGCGGAGGTGTCGGTGCTCAGCAGGACGCCGTCCACATGGAACTCCACCTTGGAGATGGCAGAGCGGGCGTCGGTGGCGGAGGCCTGAAGGGTGACGGTGCCCTCCACAGGGACGCCCTCCGCCGGGGAGGTCACAGCCACGTCAGGCGCGGTGCGATCGTTGTCCACCAGCACCGTGACGGGCGCGGAGGGAGAGGAGGAGCCGGCGGCGTCCCAGGCCCGTGCCGTCACCGAGGCGGAGCCGTTGGGCACGCTCCAGGTGTTCCAGGGGACACTGAAGGGAACGGTGGTATCGCTGCCGATTAGCGTCTCCCCGACGAAGAACTCCACCTGCGTCACGGAGAAGTTGTCGTGGGCCGAGGCGCTGAGGTGGAGGGTCTCGGACACCGTGGCGCCGTCAGCCGGGGCGGTGAGGGTTGCGGTCGGCGGCGAAGTGTCCGTCTCGCTCCCGACGACGAAGATGACGTCGTCATGGTCGTCGAGCGTGCCGGGAGAACAGGAGGCGGGGGTGTCTCCGCTGCGGTAGACGCCGCGCACGGCCTGGAGGCTGCCTGCAGACAGGACGAAGTCCGTCGCCAGCACCTGGCGGCCGCTGCCACCCGGGCTGAGCGTGGTCATCAAGGTCCACGTGGGGCTGGTGGCATCGGGAGCGGAGTAGAGGTCCAGCCGCTCGTTGGCGAAGTCGCTGCTGGCCCACAGGGAGGCCTCGATGCGCACCTGCTTGCCACCGGCCAGGAGAGTGCCATCCGGGCGGAACACCCTCAGCCGTTCCAGCGAGGGGCTGCTCTGCCAGGTGCCGGAGGAGCCGTCTGCGCAGGTCCCCCCCAGCGTGTTCGGTGAGTGGAGCTCGGGGCCGACGGTGCCACGGCCCGCCACCAGCCCCACCGTGTCGCACTGGCTGCCGACGGTGGTGCACGCAGGGGCTCCCAGGGCCACGTCGAAGGTGGCATTGCCCCCATTGTCGAGTGTCACATGGACGCCAGCGCTGAAGGCCGTGTTGCAACCCAGGCCATAGGCCTTCGCAGTCAGGACGGCGGGGCCGTTGCTGGCTCCTGCGCTGTTCCACACGACCTCGAAGGGGGCGCTGTTATCGGTGCCGACGAGGCTCCCATTCACGGAGAACTCCACCTTCTTCATGCCGGTGTCGTCCGTGGCCTCGGCCGTGAGCGTCACGGTGCCTGTGAGCGGGGCGCCTCCCCCAGGTGCCGTGAGTGTCACTTGGGGCGGCGTCGAGTCTCCCTGCACCGGGCAGCCGGCATAGAGCAGCAAGTTGGGCGAGCCGGAGCCCGGGTTGATCACCTGGCCCGGCGCGGCCCGAGCCGTCAGCTCCTCCAGCACCGCCTGCGGCGTCGCGGTGGGATTCTCCTCCAGGTAGAGGGCCGCCATGCCGGCCACGTGTGGGGTGGCCATGGAGGTGCCGCTGAGGGTGCCCGTGGCGGTGTCGCTGGCGTGCCAGGTCGAGAGGACGTCCGAGCCAGGGGCGAAGAGGTCCACACAAGCGCCGTAGTTGGAGAAGCCGGAGCGCTCGTCGGTGTGGGTGGTGGCTCCCACGGTGATGGCCAGCGGCGTGCGCGCTGGCGAGTAGAGGCATGCGTCCCAGCTGTTGTTGCCGGCCGCGATGGCGTACACCACCCCCGCGTTGATGGAGGCGGTGATGGCGTCGTCCACCGACTGCATCGCCCCGCCACCGATGCTCATGTTGGCCACTGCCGGTTTCACGTGGTGGGTCGTCACCCAGTCCACGCCGGCGATGATGACCGACCAGGGGGCCGTTCCGCCGCAGCCCAGCACACGGACGGCATGCAGCTTCACGTTCTTGGCCACGCCCCAGGTGGTGCCGCCCACGGTGCCCGCCACGTGGGTTCCGTGGCCGTTGCAGTCGTTGGTGCCGGTGCCATCGTTGAAGGCGTTGAAGCCCGAGAACGCGCGGCCGGTGAACTCGGCATGGGTGATGCGGATGCCGGTGTCCAGGATGTAGGCATTCACCCCGCTGCCCGTGGCGCCGTAGGTGTAGACGGTGTCCAGCGGCAGGTGGCGCTGATCAATGCGATCCAGACCCCAGGGGGCGTTGCTCTGGGTGTCGCCCAGGGAGGCCTCGGCATCCTCCTCCACGTAGCGAACGCGCGGATCCGCGGCGAGGGCGTAGGCGGCAGCCTCGGTCATGGAGACGGAGAACCCCTTGAGGGCGTGGCGGAACACGTGGTGGAGACGGGCCCCGTGCGCCTTGGCGATGTCCCCTGCCAGCTTGTCGACCTGGGCCCGAGGGACGTTCTTGTCCTCCAGCACGACGATGTAGCGGCCAGGCAGGGCGTGGGGCGTCTTGATCAGCTTGCCCACCCTCAGCTTCTGGCCCGTTGATACTGCGACGACCGGTTTTGGGGATTCGCTCTCGAGCGGCAGCTCACACCCCGCGAGAGTCAGGAGCATCCCTACCAGGAGAATGCTGGCCAGCCGCATTTTTGCTCCTTCCAGGCCTGGAGGATTGACAGGCGCGGCCTCCGACGGGCAGAGGTGATTTTCAGTTAATTTGTGGAAAACACTTATTCCTGGATCGCGCCCCTGGTCAAGCGGGGGAGAAGGAGGGCCCTGAGGAGGAGTACATGTTTTCCCACCCCTGCAGAGGCCAGGCGCCGTCCGTCCGGGGAGAACGCTCCACGATATAAAGTCGGCATGAACGCGCCGAACCGTGTGTGGGGCTAAGCCATGCCGCGAGGAAAGGAGGGCGGAGGGCGGGGCCTCGGGAGAGGCAGGGCGCTCGGGTCCTTGTCGTGCCATCGGCCGAGCTGGTGAGCACCCGCGAGGAATCCGCGCTGAAGACGACGCTCTGAATCACATCAGTGTGCCCGCGCAGCGTTGCAATCTCCGACAGCTTCTCCGCATCCCAGATCCGCGCAGCCGCTTGAACGGGAGCGGTCACAAGGCGCTTCCCGTTCGGGCTGAAGGCGGCGTAACGCATTCCGCCTTCGTCACGATCGAAGACTGCCAGGGCCTTGCCGGACTCCGCATCCCAGACCCGAACGCTGCCGTCCAACGAGGCCGTGGCCACCCGCCCGCCGTCCGGACTGAATTCCGCGTGAAATATGGCGCTGACATGACCCCGCAGCACACGCACCAACGCCCCACTCTCGAGGTCCCATAGGCGCACCACCCCATCGTCCGAGCCGGTGACGAGCCGCCGCCGGTCGGTGCTCATGCCCGCCGCCCAGAGCTCGCGAGAGTCGCTGCGCAGAACCCAGTGCTCGCGGCCGTCGCTGGCGTCCCAGACGCGCGCAGTCCCGTCGAAGGAGGCCGTCACAATCCTGTCTCCCTTCGCGCTGTAGCCGGCGAACCCGATGCGGGAGCCATGTCCGCGGAGCGTGGCGATGCTGCCGCCGCTGGAGACGTCCCAGACAGTCACGGCGCCGTTGACCGTCCCGGTCACGAGGCTCTTCCCGTCCGGGGCGAACACAAGCGCCGTGACCGGGCCGACGGATTCGCCAAGCACAACGGGCTTGTCCCGGCCTGAAAGGTCCCAGACGACCGCTGGCCCGGATCGGGCGGCCAGCGCCGCTCGACCGCCGTCTGGGCTCAGCGCCGCCACGAGGAGGCTCTGGGGCTTTCCTCGGAAGAGGCCCTCTTCGCGGCCGTCCGCGGTCCAGATCCGCGCCGAGCCGTCAGTCGATGCGGTCACGACCTGCTCTCCATCCGTGCTGAACGCCGCTGAGTTCACAGAGTGTGTGTGGCCCCGCAGGACAGCGATCTCGTGTCCGCTGGTCGCGTCCCACAGCCTTACAGAGCCATCCGTGGAGGCCGAGAGGATGCGGCTGCCGTCCAGGCTGAAGGCGAGGCTGCTGATATTGTCGGTATGACCGCCGAGCGTCAGCGCGTCGCTCCAACGCTCCGGGCCGGACTGAGCCCGCGTGGCGATGCGCACAATGCCGTCCCTTGTGCCCGCTACGAGCCGGGAACCGTCTGGGCTGAAAGCGACGACGTTAACCATCGCTGCGTGTTGCGAGAGCGTAGCGATCTCCAGGCCACTGTCGCTGTCCCAGAGTCGCACACGCCGGTCGCTCCAGGTCGTTGCGAGTCGGCTTCCATCCGGGCTGAACTGGCTCAAGAGGGCTTTGGCTCCCTTGACGGCAAGGAAGCGTTTCTCCGCGCCCTCGGCAATTGACCAGATCCGCGTGCCCTCGCTCGAAGCCGTCGAGAGGCGGGTTCCGTCATGGTTGAACGCAACGGCTCCGCGGACCGACGACACGCCATCGAGTTCCACGACTGGCTCGCTTTCGCCGGTGCGCCAGAGGTGCATCGTCTTGTCGTTGGAAACCGTCGCGATCATCGACGCGTCATGGTTGAGAACGATGCTCGCGACGCGCTGCTGGCCCGTTCTCGCACTCCAGGCCAGTCGTCGCTCCTCGAGGTTCCATCCGCGCAGGTATCCGTCGGGGGAACCGGTCACGGCAAGCTTCCCGTCCTGACTGAACGCCGCGACCGACAGCGGCTTGTCACCATCGCGGAGTTGGACCCGCTGCTGTCCTGTCTGTGCATCCCACAGCCGAAGGCTCCCGTCGAACGAGGTGGTCACAACCACATGCTTCTCGCCTGCAAACGCCGCCGCCGAGATCCCCTTCTCGTGACCCACGAGCGGGAGGCTGTCGTTCGCGGAGTGGAGCACGGCTGCCAGCACATTCCTGTATTCGCTGGCGTTCTTCGGAGAGGCCTTCATGCCGGCCAGCGCATAGCGGGCGGCCAGCGGATAGTCGTTGCGCCGGACGGCGTCCCATCCGCGCTCGGCGAATACCCGGCCCAGTGCGGCGCGGGTCTCGGCCTCGCGCTGCAGGGCGAGACCGCGCTGCCGCCACCCTTCCTGAAGTCGGCAGCGATCGGCTCGTTCGGGTCCAGATCCGAGGAGACCGCACCCTGGGCGTCCAGCCGCATCACCAGAGCGCGGGGGAAGCATTCCTGCGTTGCCTCCGAACCCGGGCGGCGCGAGGCGTGCGGCTCTCCCGCTGCGATGACCGGGAAGATCCGGTCTCCCTTGCCCAGCTCCTTGAACAGGCGAATCTCTTCATTGACATAGTCGCTGGCCGCCGAGCTCGGCGAGCACAGCACGATCAGGGCGTCGGAGCGCTCCAGAGCGTCGCGAATTCCGACCCTCAGATTGGGTACGACGGCGAGGTCAGACCTGTCGCGAAACACCTTGCCAATCCGCCGTCCGATCCTTCCCCGGCCGACGTCCCGCCCCTCCAGCGCTCTCGGCGTCCTGTAGGATTCCAGCCGCTTCTGCAGCCAAGCGCCAAGCTCGCCATCGGCATGCGAATAGGAAATGAAGGCCGCATAGCGGTCCGGGGTCGTCCCGGCCGACGTCGACCCGCTGATTGCCGTGGTGGAGTCCACCATCACCCCTCTCGCAGGTGGCAGCTCATCATGCCACGCGCCACCCCGCCAGCGCACCGAGGCGGCTTGCACATTGCATCAGTTGCCGCAGCCTGGATTCGCCGCCGACCCGCTGCCACCGCAGCCGGAAGAGGCGAGTGTGCCGCCTTTAGCAGCGGCGAGGGTGGAGCCGCATGTACCTCGAGCGATCCCACTCCTTATTTCGCATTCGGGGGTTTGAGTCGGGCAGCCAGCGTGATCATGATGTTGCGGTCCACGTTGCCCAGTTTGGCGGCGGCCAGTGCGTCAGCGAGTTGTGCCGAGCTGAAGACGCCGATGTCGCCGACGATCGTCTGGCTCGTAGTCCAGCGGTGGGCGAGGGTACCGAGTTGAGCGTGGGTCAATGAGTCAAAAGCGGCCTGGAGCGTCGCCGAGGCCAGGCGAAGGCGCTCGGCCTGGGTGAGCTCCAGGTGTGAATCGAGATCGTTGTAGTCAGGGTCTCCCCCGTAGAGGAACATCTGCGCGGCCATCTTCGCCCGCTCCAAGGCGGCTCTGATATCGCTGCTCGCGTGCGTCCCCACGCCGGTCTTCCGCCATACGAACATGGGGCCGTTGAGGGTGCAGACGCACTCTTCCTGGAGGCCGAGCTGCGGAAGGAACGAGACGAGCGAGCCATAGCTGGTGTTCGTGACGTACAGGCCGTCTCCCGTCAGGTGCGGCAGGACCCAGTCGAGATCGTTGGTGGCCGAGGTCTCCCAGAAATCCTTCTCGAAGAAGACGTCAAAGCGAAACTCCGCGTTGTCTTCGAGGAACTTTTTGGAGCCGCCGATGACGAGGATGAGGATCCGGGTCTCATCGCGAAAATCGAACTTCCAGCCGACCACCTTTTTGGGGTCGACCTTCGTGATCTTCAGCTGCGTCATCGCCTTTCCGAGCTCCTTGCCTGAGAGGCGCGCCCCGTTTTCCACGCGCGGTGCGGCCAGCAGCATGTCAAAGCTCTCTACCAGTGAGGGGTTGACGTCGACGAAGACGAAGCGGGTGGCGCGGGTGGCCGTGGCGAACAAGGCATGGAGCAGGTCATCGCCAGATCCCGGGTAGAAGACGACGAGCGGTCGGTGCGGGCACTTGTTGAGCACCATGGAGTTGATGACGTTGAGTCCTTTGGACCGGTCCTTCTTTACGCCCCAGTCCGCTTCGTCGGGTTGCGCCACGACGATGCGAAACGCCTCGAACTGGCCCGGCTTCGCCGGGGTGTGGATCACGCAAATCCCGGCCTGACAGAAGATGCAGTCTTGGGGCATGCCTCGACGATATGCGTGGGATCGACGGCCGGCCAAACGCCGGCGCCACGGCCCAGCAACGGAGTAGGAGGCTCACATGGAAACGGGCTGGGAGACCCACATGGCCTCCGACCCGTCATCCAGTGGTTCCAACCACTTCGTTGACCCCGGGCGGCCTTACCCACGCACCGGGCTACTTGTCCGCGAAGGACAGGCCCTTGGCCTCGAGGGCCTCGCGCAGCAGCCTGATGGCCTTCGGCCCTACGCCGTGGATCTGCAGGAGCTTGGCCTCGCTCACCCGGGTGAGCTGCTTGAGCCGCGTATAGCCGGCGAGCGCGAGCTCCCGCCGCGCCACCTTGCCTATGTTGGGGAAGTCACTGCCCTGCTCTGTCGCCACGGTGATTCCTCCTCGCTCCCAGAAGGCCGACGCCAGCGGCCCCGCGCAGCACCGTGCCATGCGCTCACGATCACCGGCAACAGCCTTCCTCTCCCGCGCGAACGTCTCAAGGCTCCTCATCGAGAATCGCGAGCGCAAGCGGCTTCGCCTCGCGGTTCAGGTTGATCGGAGTCACCCCACGAATCCGCTGGATCGACTGGCGGTCTCCAAGCAGGGCGAGCGCCAGTGCGGCAATCGCCTGCTCGTTCAGCGAGTTCGTCATGGCGAAGCCCGGCTCGAGGAAGACACGGCGCAGCGTAGCAATTGCGCCGTGATCCCCAGCCAGCGCACGTTCGATCGCGTCGTCGAGTTCGTCATACGCACTGCGCACGCCGCCCTCCCAGGGCAGGGGCGGCTCGCGAAGGCGCAGGTGCTGTTCCAGGATCGAGCGAGCACGGTCGATGAGGCGCTGCTTCTCCGCAGAGGGCAGATGCATGCGCGAGCGTAGATACATCCGTACGGGAGGGACAAGGGCCCACCTGGCCGTGGAGGGTTGTCCAGGTTGATTTTAGCGGTAGTCGGAGCAGCGCCTTGGGGCTGTCCGGGCAGTAGAATCCACTGAATGAG
The DNA here is from genome assembly GCF_035629615.1 of Hyalangium sp. Classification (GTDB taxonomy): domain Bacteria; phylum Myxococcota; class Myxococcia; order Myxococcales; family Myxococcaceae; genus Hyalangium. Next base: position 22,564 of record NZ_DASPHO010000817.1, read on the forward strand.
CACGCCTGCCGCGACGATCTCGCATCCTCCCTACCTCCTGCGAACACCGCGCCTCATCCTGCGCTGCATGCAGCCAGAGGACGCAGCGCGCCGGAAGGAGGCCGTGGACTCCAGCGGAGAGCACCTGGACACCTTCTTTCGTACCAGTCCCGAAGGGCGCCTGTCGCTGGATGGCCACGCGGCGCATATCCGCAAGTCCCGCGGAGGCTTCGATCTGGATCAGGATCGCGTCTACGGAGCCTTTGAGCCGGAAACAGGGCGGCTGCTGGGCGAGAACTTCCTGCTCAAGCGGGCCGGCCTCGGTGCGCTCGAGGTGGGCTACTGGCTGCGCCGCGACGCGCTCGGCAAGGGGATCGCCACGGAGATGGCCTCGGCGATGGTCAAGACCGCCTTCGAGTTCGACAAGGTGCTGCGCATGGACCTGGTGTGCAATCCCGCCAACGAGCGGAGCGCGGCGGTGGCGCGCCGGCTGGGGTTCACGTTCGAGGGACGACTGCGTGACAGGCAGATCGCGGCGCACCACATCCGAGGCGACATCCTGTGCTTCACCCTGCTGTCCACCGAGTATCCACAGACTGCTGCGAGTCAGCTCCAGCTCGAGGCCTTTGACTTCCTGGGACGGCAAGTGACCCCATGAGCGGGTGGCATCCATCAGCGGGGTCGGTGGTGCGGGCGGGAGGTGGTAGAGTGGCCGTCTTCGCGTCTCATGGGCGCGCCGTCTTCAACCTCCACTCGCAACGAAAGTAGCCATGCAGCCGACTTCCTCCAAGCAGAGTCCCTATGCGCAGCCGATGGGTTCACCGACCGACGGCCTGGCGCTGACGCCCGCGCAGGCGCTGAAGAACAGCACCCGGGGCTCGCTGCCCTCGTTCGCTTTTCCTGAGGTGCCTGTCCAGGCCAGCCAGCACGTGGCGTCGGGCACCGGCCTGTACACGACCATCGGCTACCTCGTGCTGGTGTCCGTCGCGCTCGTGGCCACGATCAGCTCCATGGGGGGCGCGCTCGTGGTCATGGCCATCGGCGCGATCGTCGGCTGGTTCCAGGCTCGGAGGGTCCGCGCGCTGATCCGCGGCTCCGGCGTGCAGGTCAGCGCAGCGCAGCTCCCGGAACTGCACGCCGTCGTCGAGTCGTTCTCCCGCCGGCTCGGGCTGGCAGTCCCCCCCGAGGTCTACATCGTCGAGGAGAGCGTCCAGAACGGCTTTGCCGTGAAGCTGGGGAAGAAGGACATCATCCTCCTCACCGATGACATGGTCTGGGGCGCGCTGCAGAGCCGCGATCCGCGGGCCTTGGGTTTCATCGTCGGTCACGAGCTGGCGCACGTCGCGTTGAGCCACACCGGCTCGGTCCGCAGCATCCTCCGGACCATGTTCAAGCCGCTTGCGCGCGCCGACGAGTTCAGCTCGGACAATGTCGCCGCGCAGCTGGTGGGTGATCCGCAGATTGCCATCCACGGGCTCACCCTGCTGACGGTCGGCCCCCAGCTCATGGGGTACATCAATGACCACGCGCTGCTCCAGCAGGTCCAGGAGGTGTGCGCGGACGGCCTCTCCAAGAAGGCCGAGCGCAACCTGTCGCACCCGCTGCTGCTGCGCCGGATCGGCAACCTGATGCAGTAGCAGTCCCTCTGAGAGCGCCTCCCGGCCCGTCGGAATCCCGCGCTGGGCACTCCGAATCAAGCCTCCGAGTCGAAAGACTCGGGGGCTTCTTCTTTTCTTGGGATGGAGGCCGGGTCAGGTCCTCATCTAGGTCGAGCCTGAATCCCTCAGCTCGCATTGCGGCGAAGGTCCCCATGAATTTCAAGCTCTTGGTCTCGGTGATGGTCTCCCTCTCCCTGTTCGGTTGTGGAGGCGCCGAAGCGCGAGCCCCGGCGGAGTCCGACGCGCTGGGCACGGCTTCCCAGGCGATTTCGGTGAACGAGAACAGCGGCTTCTTGGTGGTCTACAACGTGAACTACGAGAACCTGCCGACCGCGAGCGAGCAATGCGCGGGGGACTGGCAGGACCTCATCTATTACATGAAGGCCCAGACGTACTCGCCGGACGTCTTCATCGTCCACCAGATGAGCGGCTCTGGCCAGGCCGCCACTCTCGCGCAGTTCATGGAGGACAACCTGCCCGGGCAGTATGCCTCCATCGTGGCCGAGGCGAATCCCGCGCCCATGAACAGTCCCTGTGGCCCCGCGAAGGATTACCAGACCAACGCCATCATCTATCGCACCGGGCGCCTGCAGCCCATCTCGGGCACGAAGGAGACGTGGCAGGTCTACAAGGGCGCGAACGGCTCGTGCGTGATGAACACCCAGGCGCGCTCCATCGGTGTGCGCATGGCCTTTACGGACCTCGTCACTCACAAGAAGGTCGTCCTCGGCTCGGCGCACTGGCCCACCATGCAGGAGGGCCCGGCCTCGGACGCCGGGTGCGCCGAGAAGAACATCCAGCTCACGGACACGAAGATGCGGGGTATCAGCGGCGCCAACCTGATGGTCTGGGGTGTCGACTCCAACGAGAGTGATCACGGCAGCAACGGCTACAAGGACTGGTACAACCAGGCGAACTCCCAGATTGCCAGCACGATCAACTACAGCTGGAACGATCCGATCTACGAGGCCTGTTCGGGGAGCCGGAGCTGCCTCGAGGACAACTGGACGGGTGGGTCAGGTGCCCGCATCGACTTCCTCTTCTTCAATGCGGCGGCGACCTCGTCGCATGGCCATACGGTGACCTACAACGAGGGAGATGCCGCAGACGTGCAGTTCACCGGGGCCGACCGGGACGATCTCAACTACTCGGGCCACCGCGCCATGAGCGCTCGCATCTATTACTAGCGAAGGCGAGCCAGTCCGGCAACCTCGAGACGTGTACCCTCAGCAATCCGTCCGCCAGCACCTGGTATGCCTGCTCTTACGACTACAGCGCGTATACCCAGGTGATGATGAGAGGGACCTACTGAGCCGGGACGCTCCGGTCATGCGACCCAGAGTGCGTGAGCGTGCCGGGATGGGGGCTTCCATGGATGACGAGATCTTCTCGGCGCGGAGAGTCCTCGGGCTCAAGCCGCTGCTCCTGCGGGAGGGGCGACTGCTCCTGCGGGAGGATGACGAGGAGCACACGGGGCTCGCCGTGCTCCAGGAGAGGCGGGGCCGCTGGCTCCCAGTCGGTGGCTGTTCAACCCCAGGTTCATTCCTGGGGAGGCGCCTGGGACGCTGATCCTCAACACCTCGGATGGGCAGGCCATGCAGCTCTCCCCACGCGTTCACGCCGCAGGTCAGTCCCCAGACCTCCGCGGGTCGGACGGTGGCCTTCCTGCGCATGGAGGAGGGGGCTGAAGGACACGGCAGCGGGGACGCAGGTGGTGGCCCTCCAGCGAGGCGCCGAGGGGTGGACGGTGCGAGGGACTCTCGCCCTCTACAAGAAGGTTCAGATGCTGGCGATCGCTCCCCGGAGCCAGACCGGTCTTGGAGCCTTCCCTGAGCCGTGGGCGCACAGCCATTCACTCCTGCACCCGATCGCTGGTGACTCGAGCCCCAGCTGGTGACTTCAGTCACCGTTGGGGACCTCGCCGCGAACTCCGAGGAGCAATGCCGACCCTGTGAGATCAACGACTTCCGCTAACCACTGTGTGGCACAACTTTCAGTGGTTTGCTGGGGAGGTGGGCAAGAACCTGTGGTTCATCCCGGGTCTCAGCAATGTCATGACGGGGATTGGTAACTCGGAGGGTGGATTCCTGGGGGCCCTCGAGGGAGCGGCGGGCGGGGTTCTCCAGACCTGGAAAGGGGCCGCCGAGGGAGTCCTCGATTCCGTGAAGACTGGCAGGATCAACCCTGTCTCCTTGGGACTGGGCGCTTACACGGGTGCGCTGGGACAGACCGAGGCCGCCCCCCAAGCGGTGAAGGATCTCGCCAACCTGTTCTGACGCAACGCTCAGGGCGCATCGAGGCCCGAACAGGGTGTTACCGAGCGGGCTCATTGATGGACGAGTGAGCGGGCTGGTTGATGGCCATCATCGAGGACGAGCGGTGTCGTTCACATCGATGATGGCCACCGGGTGGGGCCTCAACCCAGATCAGCGATCGGCCTGCAGGCATCAACCTGACGCAGCGCAGCGCAGTAGCGGTCGAGGGTGGTCTGCAGCCCACGGATCTGGAGGACGAGGGCGTCGGCGACGAAGGCCTGAAGGCCGGGGCAGCCCTGCTCCGGGAAGTCTGCGGACAGCAGATCGCCATGCACGGCAAGCAGTGCGTTGGAGGCGACAGCGAGCGCGGCGTCGAGCAAGGCCAGAGCGGCCAGCTCCGGCGCCTCGCAGAGGGCGTGAGGAGTGGGGGTGGAGATCATGAGCGCTCCGCCGAGTTGCTCGGCTCGGCATCGAGCAGGCGCGCCAGCACGTCGCGCTCGACGAGCTTCTTCTTCCTGCGAGCCGCTTCGCGCAGAGCGCTGGTGGCCAGCCGATCGATGTCTCGGAGGGCGCCGCAGGCCGCCTCGTGAAGCATGGCCAGAGCGTCCGAGGCAAACAGTTCGCGCTGGCAGCCGGCACGAGAGAGGCGCACACGCAGGTACTCGGCAGTGTCCTCGGGGGTAAGCGGGTCGATGCGCAGCCGGGTGTGCAGGCGCGAGTAGAGGCTGCGGTGGTGACGGCGAGAGAGGCGGTGGTCCAGATCCGGCAGCCCCACCAGCACCAGGGAGAGCAGGGCCTTGGAGTCCCACTGGTAGTTGAGCAGGATGTGCAGGTGGTCGAGCACGTCCTGGTGCAGCAGGTGGGCCTCGTCCAAGAGGAAGACAGGGTGCAGGCGCTCCTGGCCGAGCTGCTCGACATGGGTGGCCACCGAGTAGAAGACGGCGGCGGCGGTAGCCGAGGGGGTGAGCCCCAAGGCCAGACACAGCTGACGGTAGAAGTCGCGCCGGCCCAACGTGGCGTTATGGCAGTAGGTGAGCCGGAAGCCGGCCTGAGGCAAGCGCTGGCGCAGCGCACGCAGCACGCAGGTTTTGCCCACGCCGGGCTCACCCACCAGGGAGACGGAGGCGCGCTGGTGCAACGCCTCGCACAGCTCGTCCACGAGCGAGAGCTTGGAGGAGGGCAGCCACAAGTCGGCGTCCGAGAGTTCCTTGGAGAAGGGCGGCTCGCGCAGCTCGAAGTGGGCCAGGTATGCAGGCGTCATCGCTCCACCTCCGGGGCGTGCTCAGGCAACTTGCCCAAGGCCTTGTCCAGCAGGGCCTTGGGCGGGTCGAAGGCGGCAGGCAGGGGCGCGCTCTCTTCCAGGTGGGGCCATTTCCAGGGACGCTTGCGGCGAGAGTTGCGCACCGGATCCACCGGGTGCACCTCGTAGCGGCGCCCCTCATGCTCCACCCAGGGCTTCTCACTCAAGTCCACCAGGCAGTGACACAGGGTGACGATGCGGCCTGCCAGATGGCCGGCCTCCAACTCCCAGTCTTTACCGGCGATCCGTACGGAGGTGTCGCGGCGTACACGGCGACGGGAGCGCACGGTGAGGGCCTTTCGCAGCTGCGCCTCGTCGAAGTCGATCGGCGCTGGCCGCAGAGAGTCGAAAGCCCGCTGGGGGTAGGAGCCCAGCAGGCCGGCGTGGGGGGCACGGTGGTAGTGCGCGTCCAGGAAGGCCCACAGCCGGACATTCACCTCGTGCAGAGACGAGAGGCTGCCGAGGAAGTCCAGGCAGCCCTCGCGCAGCGTGCGCCAGAAGCGCTCCATCTTCCCCCGGGCCTCTGGATCATAGGGGCGGGCATGCAGCAGGCTCACCCCGAGCCGGGAGCAGGCGGTGGCCAGAGTCTCGCCGCGGTAGGTGCTGCCGTTGTCCAGGTAGAGCGCGTCCGGCTTGCCATAGCGGCGCAGGGCGCGCACCAGCAGCCCAAGCATGTCCACCTCCCGCTCGGTATGCAGCGCCTCGAGGGACACCACGTAGCGGCTGGCGTCGTCCAGCAGGGCGTGAATGCGCAAGGGCCGGCCCTTGCCCTGCACCTGCAGGGTGGGGCCATGGCACACGTCCCCGTGCCACAGGGCCATGGGGCGCTCGGCCTGCCAGCGCAGCCGCGTCTTGCTGGAGGTGGCCTCGCGCAGGCCTACCTTGTCCAAGCCCGCCTCGGTGAACAGCCGCCGCACGGTGGTGGCCGACACCTGCGCCTTGTCCATGCGCCCGTCCGCCGTAAGCGTGCGCAGGATGACGGGCACCGAGGCATGGGGGTGCTCGCGGCGGATCTCCAACAGCAGCTGGCGCACCTGGGCCGGCAGCGCCTGCGCCCGACCCTTGTCCGAGCGCGCACGAGGCGTGAGCCCCTCGAGCCCCCGCCGCTGCCAGGCGTAGTACCACCGCTCCAACGTGGCCACCGAGTACTGGCGGGTGGACTGCGCTCCCGGTGGACGGAAGCGCTGGCGCGACAGCTGCGTCAGCGCCGGGCGCAGCTGGCCTTGCTCCAACTGGGCCTGGGTGAGTGAACCGATGATGCCGTGGCGGAACACCGCCACCGCCTCGGCGGGGGTGTTGGGGGACAGCTCTTTCATGTCTCTCTCCTCAGCCCTCCTCATGGGGGCCAGCCATCCACCCTATCCACCGCCTCCCGCCCCGAGCAGGCAACCTCTCAGGTAGGTAGGGTTTACAGGCCTCTTCCCCGTGCGGCTGAACCGGCTCCCCCTCACTGAGCGCGCGCGGCGCCGTGGAACACTTGCACTACCAGCGGCAAGGGCTTGAGCGACGGCAGCGCGTAGCCCGCAAGCACCGAGGCGCACCGCCCGGCCACTTGGCGCACGGGGCCCTCTGCCACTCGCCCGTGCACGCTCTGCCAGAGCCGACCTTCCACTGCTGCCTCGCACCAGCGCCTCAGCGTCACCCACCGGCCGCTCGACGTGGCGCCTACCACCTGCCAGGGGCTCACTTGCTGCCGGGCCTGCCACGGCGACAGCAGCAAAAGCCCGAACAGCGCCAGCGCCAGGCCTATGGCCGCCGCCCCGTACATCCTCTTGTGCAGCACCTCGGCCGGCGTCACCGTCACCACCGCTCTGCACCGGATGCAGCGATAGCGCCTGACTCGGATGACGTGCACCTGCGCGGCAGCGCCCACACTCAACGGACCCCATATCTGCCTCCCTCGGGTCCCGTGCCCTTGCACCACCACCGATCCGCCTATCGGGCAGCTCGCTGCCCCGCAGCAGGGACAGTGCGAAGGGCGCACCTGCTCGACCGAGGGCACTTGCTCGCGCCAGAGCTTGACGTCCACCTCGCTTCGGATGATTCCTTGCTCGCTCCGCTCTTTCACTCGCGTTCCTGCGGAGCCCCGCTCTGGAGCGTGCTGCTATCACGCTCCAGAGCACTTTCACCGCACTCCTGCGGCGGCTGGCGCCCGGCGCCCCGTGCTCCGTCCTTTCGCCTTCCTGGCTACCTCACTCAGCCTGCACCGCCAGGATCCGGCTGGCTGCGGGCATCCGTCTCGCCTGCAAGACCGCTACCCGGCAAAGAGCCGGATCGCTGGAAGGCCTGGATCCCTCAATCACCGTGCTCGGTAACAACGCCCACGGGGCACATGCGGCCCCATACCACTTCGCGTAGCCGGTGCCCTTGGCCTCGGCGGTGCCTTCGGGGGCTCCCGTCACCTGTGCCTGATAGCAGCGCGACTGCTCGGGCATGTACTCGTCCACCTGGAACCATTTCCCTGGGCCACCAGCTCCTAAAGAACGTGCAGATCGTCCACTTCGACTGTGTAGGTTTCGCCCTGCTTGATCGCCGTCACCGAAAGTGTCAGGTCGCTGCGGCCTTCCTCCCGGGTCCACAGAGGTACATCAAGGGTGACCGCATCCGGCTGAGACGTCTGCTCATAGAACTCTACAAGCATCTCACCGTCAGCTGGCAAGGGAACAAGAGTCCGCCCATACTGCTCGACAGCAGTTCTCAGCTCCGCCTCGGTCAGGCGCCCTGCTCGACCATCCGCTGCGATCTCCGCATACCGTCCTGCCGCCAGATCCTCTATCAGGCGCCGAACCTGACCCATCAATTTCATGTCCACAGTGCGGCCTCCTACCGATTGCCGGGGATTCTGGTCGGTGTTGATGGCGTGACGCCGATCGATTTGAAGTAGTCATCGGCGCGGCCAATAAGCGTTTGCGCCTCCTCATGAGACAGTCCTACGCGTCGCAGGGCCTCATAGGCGATCCTGCGCTCGTCAGCATAGGTCCCTCCCCCGGCCTGACGCTGAACCTGAGTCGCCTCATAGTGTGCAGTGCCAACGCGCGTCGCTGGACCCTTCAGTTCAACAGCAGGGGCTGCACGACTGTCATATCCGGGCAGATCTCGAACGGCGGCATCTTGAATCACATGGTGGGCGTCCTTGATGCCAGCATTCTTGAGCTCACCGTAAGTTCCTGCTCTGAATCTTCCTACGGCGCTGCTGCTTGAACTGGCGCGAGCCGCCATGGCGACTGCGTTGGGAGCCAGCGCGATGGTGACACCCTCGGCAGTGATGGCGACCGACTCCACCTGAGCCAGAGCAGGGGCCGTAAAGCGGATGTTCAGCTGCGTCTCGGCCACCACTGCCGCCTGCCCGGCTCCCGGCAACTTCGGCAGCGCCGCCGCCATGCCCGAAGCCGTGTTCCCCAGAGCCACCGTGCCCAGCATGACGAAGGCTCGAGCTGCCTTCTCCCCCATCGTGTCCCCAAACTTCTCTCCGGACGCGTAGATGCCATCGAAGGTGGTGGCCTTATCCACTTCCTTCATCAGCACCAGCCACCCATCAATGAGGCGCCACACCGTGTCCCAGCCCAGGTAGGCCATGGCCCCCAGCGTCATCAGCGCGGCGATGCCCTTACTCACCGGCTCGGGCAGTGCGAGCAAAATGGCATACATGGTCAGGCCACCCACCACTGTCGCCACCACCGCCTGGGGGCTCACCATCCGGGCGAGTTCCTCCTTCATGGCCCCCAGCACCTTGCTGTGAGCAATCGCCATGGCCAGCGCGTACTTGGCATCCCCATCCAGGAAGGGCTTGTCCACCAGCAGGCGCAGGCAATCTCCGCCTCCCCACCTTTGCTCGCACCACAGCAGGTAGCGGCGCTTCAGCTCTTCGTCCTCGGGCAACAGGCGCAGGTTCCTGGTGCTCCCCGGCGCCGAGGCCATGAGGCGCTGGCTCCTGCCCTCGTACCGGTACCAGCCGCTTCGCTCGGGCACTCCGAACAGCCGCCCGGCGTACTCCAGGGGACGCTCCACGGCTGGCACGGAGAGGGCATGTTGCGCGACGGCCTTCTTGAACTCCTTTTCGCTCACCGCCGCCGGCTCCACGTCGCGGCGCGGAGTGTGGACGATGGGCTCGCCCTGACCTGTGTCCAAGCGGACGACGCCCTTCGTTGAGGCGCTGCACCCTGAGAGGAACGCGCACAGCAGTATAATCGCCCAGCGCCGCATGTGGAGCCTCTTGAAGTTGGCCCCCACGCGTCGGGAGCACCGCCCGAGATTACAGGTGCGCCATGACAGGCCCGTCAATCACGGGGGCTCGTGGACACCTGGAGCGGAGGGAACGTCACCCCGTCGACCATGGCGAAACGCGCTTCCTCCTCCCCGCACGTGACGGGTTCCTCCTGCCACACCGGCAGCACGGGCAGCTCACGTCCGACAGGGCCCTCTGCTCCCGCGTGCGACATGGGTGCAACACGTATGGAGCCAGCATCTAACCATCTGTAACTGCTGAGTAAGACAGAGGAGGCGGCGGGAATCGAACCCGCCACCTCCAGCGCGGGTCTGCTGTAGCTTGCTCTCGCAGGCCCCGATCCCCACAAGCAGGCAGGGGCTCCATGGGGGCCCGTGGGAGGCGGACGATAGCGTGTGCCCTGACGAGGTGTGGCTGGGGAGGGGCAGGTGGGAACGCACGGGTGGGCGTACCGGCGAAGGCAGCCGGAGGGGACGGTGCTGTACGTGGCGGTGCGGGAGAACCTGGCCACATTGCTGGCGGAAGCCAGCTAGCACCAAACGCGCGGAAGGGCCGAAACGGATGACCTGAAGAGTTCCGATGCCTCAGAGGGAGGATCCAGCATGTCCCCTCTGGGGCTCCGGAACTCCCATGTGAACCATAAACGGGCCGTTTGCGCGTTTGGTGCTAGTGGACTGTCCGCGAAGTTTTTCAACATAGTCCCGAGGAGCAAAGAGCCCTGAGCCAGCGGGCAGCGCCCAGAGGCACTGATGCGACTATGTCGAATTATTTCGCGGACACTCCACTAGCTAGGGCGCGGCCTGCCCCGGTACGTGGAACGGGACTTCGCTAGGTACCTGGAATGCGGAGTGCTGGCGCACGGCTTCGCGCGGGTGCGCTGCGAGAGTTGCAAGGACGAGCTGCTCGTCGCCTTCTCGTGCAAGGGACGAGGGGTGTGCCCGTCCTGCAACGCGAAGCGG
>NZ_DASPHO010000818.1:0-6880 GCF_035629615.1 Hyalangium sp.
GCTCCCTGGGAGTCGAGCTGGACCGCGCGGGCCGTGTGCCGGTGACGCCGGAGCTCACCTTGCACGGCCGGAAGGACGTCTTCGTCATCGGAGACCTGGCGCTCTTCCAGGAGAAAGGCCAGCCCATTCCGGGAGTGGCGCCCGCGGCGATGCAGGAGGGCGTGCACTCGGCTCGGAACATCCTGCGCCAGCTCAAGAACCAGCCCATGGAGCCCTTCAGCTACTGGGACCGCGGCATGTTCTCGGTGATTGGCCGAGGCTCGGCGGTGGGGATCGCCATGGAGCGCTTCCGCATGTCGGGCTTCATCGCCTGGCTCGCCTGGCTCTTCATCCACGTCCTCTTCCTCATCGGGTTCCGCAGCAAGGTGGCGGTGCTCGTGAACTGGGCCTACTCGTACCTGGCCTTCCGGCGATCCGCGCGCATCATCACGGGCGGAGTGCCCCTGCTGAAGCGGACCTCAGGCCTGGCCGTGCTCCCCGCTCCGGGGACAGCTCTCGGAGAGCCGCAGGGTGGGCGCGAGCAACAGCCTGCCCCACGTCCAGGCTCTTCCTGACGGCCGAACTCGGGGGCTCAAGGCTCCTCGGGGTGGCCCGAGCGCGCATCGGGACGCAGCAGCCGGGAGAAGGCGTCCGGGCGCGTGGTGCCATGGGTATTGGCGTGGAGCCAGCCCCGGCGGTCGATGATGCGGCAGTCGATCGCGAGAGTCATGTCCGTATCCTCGATGCGCGCGTGCCCCTCGAGATCCGCGCGGGTGAGGGCAAGCTTGAGGATGCGATCGTGCGCTCGGGCGGACAGGCCATGGTGGCGCACGGCCTTCTCCAGCATCCCCTCGGCCTTCGAGCTCATGGAACAGTGGCGCCGCAGCAGCCGGGGCGGCATCTGGGCGTTGCAGTGCACCCCGGGCTCCTCGCGGAACCGGGCCCGCTGGCGCTCGCGCGCGGCCTCCACCCGGTCGCGGTAGTACGAGCTCGGGTGCTCGTGCCCGTCGTTCCGGGCGATCTGCTGGTACTCCACGGGACGGGTCTGGAGGGTGATGTCGATCCGGTCCAACAGTGGGCCGCTCACCCGCGAGTGGTAGTCAAAGACGCGGTGCTCGAGGCAGGTACAGGTGCGGCCGGGGACGTTGAAATAGCCACAAGGGCAGGGGTTCATCGCTGCCACCAGCATCACCCGGCACGGATACGTGATGTTCTGGTTGGCCCGGGCCAGATGGATGAGGCCTTCCTCCAGGGGCTGACGCAGCACCTCCATGACGTTCTTTCGGAACTCTGGCAGCTCATCCAAGAACAGCACCCCGTGGTGGGCCAGGGACAGCTCTCCAGGGCGGGCCGCCGTGCCGCCGCCCACCAGGCCTGCATCTGAGATGGTGTGGTGCGGTGAGCGGAAGGGGCGCTCGCGCATCAGCGCCTGGTCCTCCCCCAGCATGCCGAGCACCGAGTAGATCTTCGTCACCTCCAGCGCCTCGGTGAACGTCATCGAGGGCAGGATGCCGGGCAGCCTCCGGGCCAGCATCGTCTTGCCCGAGCCGGGAGGCCCGCACATCAAGACGTTATGGCCTCCAGCGGCCGCCAGCTCCAGCGCCAGCTTGACCTCGGGCTGCCCGCGCACCTCTGCCATGTCGAGCGCTGCCTGGCTCCTGGCTGCCACGGGCGGGCGGTCGCCACGCTGGTATGGAGCCAGTGGCTGGACCCCCGTCAGGTGCTCCACGGCCTCGCGCAGGTGGTTCACGGGGAGCACCTGGATGTCCTCCACGAGCGCCGCCTCGGCCGCGTTCGCCGCGGGCACCATGACGCCCTGGAAGCCCCCATTCCTCGCGGCCACGGCCAGCGGCAGGACGCCCTTGATGGGCTTGATCCCCCCATCCAGCGACAGCTCTCCGCCGAAGAGGTAGCGCCCCAGCGGCTCCTCCTCCATCAGCCGCGCCGCCGCCAGGACTCCCAGGGCGATGGGCAGCTCGAAGGCCGCGCCCTCCTTCCGGATGTCCGCCGGGGCCAGATTCACCGTGATGCGCTTCTGGGGCAGCTCGAAGCCCGTGTTCTTCAGCGCCGAGATGACCCGCACCTTCGACTCACGCACGGCGCCCTCGGGCAACCCCACGACGTTGAAGTACGGAAGCCCCAGCGCCATGTCCACCTCACACTCCACCACCACCGCGTCGATGCCCATCAACGAGCCCGACCGTACCCTTGCCAGCATTCCCACCCTCCAGGTTGTCTCCGGAGGAACAGAGCAAGGGCCGTACCAGGTAGTCTCCGAGGGGAGGGCGCTCCTGCACCGTCCACTGCGCGGGACGGTCCGTCCACGCGGCGAGATTCCGCCCCAGAGCCAGGTCCTCGAGTCGGGTGGTGCTGCTACAGGGCCCGGAAGGTGCCGGACCGCCGGGTGGGCCGGGGGGAGTCCCCGCCGCCCTCGACGCTGGCGGAGGCCTCCTTCCAACTGATGCGGTAGGTGCAGGCGTGGCCGTCGTAGTCGAAGAGCTCCACGCGCAGCTCCTTGGCGCCGGACGCGCGAACCCCCGCATGGATGATGCCGGCAGTGAAGTCGGGGAACTCGCCCACTTCGTTCATCCACACCTCGAAGCGGGCGGGCCCCATCTCCGCCACACGCGTCTCGGTGTAGTTGTTGCCCGCCCGGAAGTTCTGCGTCGCGCGGAGCACCGTGCGTCGTGGACCCAGGACGCGCAGCAGTGACATGACCGCGCGCCCCAGCATCGTCTCCCGGAAGCCCTCGACGTAGGCCTCACCGAGCTTGAAGGTGGACTCGGCCAGGGGCATGCCCGGGTACAGCTCCTCCGCGGCGATGCGGATGAACGTCATCCAGGCCCGGAAGGGGTAGGCAGGCTTGAGCTTCTGGGTGACGTCCAGCCCCGCCTCGCGCAGCCGCGCCCTGCACTCGGGGGACAGACGTCCTCCCAAGGCGCGCACGAACAACGCTTCGATGGTCTGCTCGTAAACAAGGAGCTCGTCGGCCATGAGGGGGCGCAATGTATCCGACGAGCCCCTGGATGCAAACGGCGCCCGCTCGAGGGCGGGCGCCTGCGCTACGGCGTGGGGGCAGGAGCCTCGGGAGCCGGGGCGGCACCCTCGGCGCCGGGGACGACGGCTCCCTCCGGCAGATCCTCGGTCGCCATGCCGAGCACCACCGCGCCCGCCGTCTTGGCGCCATCCATCACGCCAATCAGCGCACCGTAGTTCGCCTTGTCATCGGCCATGAAGAACACGACGCGCTCTTCCCGCGGCTTGACGGCGAGCATGCGCTTCAGGCGGTTGACGTAGTCCTCCTGGCTGGACATGTGCTCGGCGTTGATCTTGATGGCGCCCGTATCGGTCAGCTGCACCACGAGCTGATCGTTGGTCTCGGGCGGGGTGGTGTCCACCTCCGTCTCCGGCACTCGCACCTCGATGTCCTTCTCGAGCAGCGGCGTCAACACCATGAAGATGATGAGGAGCACGAGCACCACGTCCACCAGCGGCGTGACGTTGATGTCCGAGTTGGGAGGCGTCTGCGGCTTGACCCACTGGCGTTTCTTGGCCATGGCTATTCCTTCAGCTCCTCGACACCGAGCGCGATGCTCTTGGCCTTTGCCTTGCGCGCGATCTCCATCGTCTTGCGCACGTCAGCGACGTTCAGCGAGGCGTCGCCCTTGAGCAGGATCCGCCGCCCGGGAGTCTCCTCGAGCTCCGACCGGATCGCGTTCTCCAGGCCCGCGGCGTCGAGCTCGTCGTTCTCCAGGTACATCTTCTTGTCCGGAGTGACCGAGAGGATCAGCGGATCCTGTTCCCCGCTGTCCTTCTTCTTCTCGATGTTCGTCGCCTTCGGCAACGTCACCGACTTGCCGCGCTGGAGCATGGGCGTGATCACCATGAAGATGATGAGCAGCACCAGCACCACGTCCACCAGTGGCGTGACGTTGATCTCGTTCTTGATCCCTTGACTGGGACCGGCTGACATTCCCATCGCTGTACCTGGGGCTCGGGGTGGGGCTTGGGGGGAAGGGGCCTGCCCGCATCAACGCAGGCAGGCCCGAGTGCGAGCAGCGGCCGCTACCCCACCTGCTGCTGGGAGCGGGAGCCGCCGCCAGTCAGGTTGCGGGCCACCACGTCCAGGAACTCGTTGGACGACTCGGAGATGTCCACCGAGCGAGCGTCCACCCAGCCCTGCAGGAAGTTGTAGGCCATCACCGCGGGGATGGCCACGAGCAGGCCGAACGCCGTGGTGATGAGCGCCTCGGCGATACCGGCCGAGATGGTGGCCAGACCACCGGCGCCCGACTTCGCCATCTCCTGGAAGGCGTTCACGATACCCATCGTCGTGCCGAGCAGACCGACGAAGGGGGCCGTCGAGCCCACCGTGGCCAGCACGCCCAGGCCGCGCTTCATGCTCTGCACCTCGCGCTGGGCCTGACGCTCCAGGGCGCGCGCCACAGACTCCACGGCCACGTCCTTGTCGCTCGGGCTGATCCGGTACGCCGTCAGCCCCGAGTTGATGACGCGGCCCAGGTGGCCCACATCCTTGCCGAGGTTCGTATTGGCCGCCGTGGCCAGATCGCCCTTGGCGAGGATGGCTCCCATCTTCGACGCGAAGGTTCTCGAGTCAGAGCGCGTCTTGCGGAAGACCACCATCCGCTCCGCGATCACGACCAGGGACGCGATCGACATGATGCCCAGGGTGAAGATGATGAACCGGGCGAAGAAGCCCGTGTGCTCCCAGATTGCCGTCAGTGAGAAGTCCATGTTCTTGGAGCGCTCCTCCTCGAGCGCGATAGCGGGGGACAGTTTTACGGACAGAGAGGAAAGACCGAGACCTAGCTACCTAGCGGGGCAGGCTCAGCTTGATGTTGAAGGTGTAGTCGACCTGGACCGCACGGCCCTGGAAGGTGACGGGCTTGTAGCGTGCCGCGTACAGCGCGTCCAGCACCGCCTGTTCCATGTGGGGCAAGGGCTTGATGATACGGCACTTCTCCACCTTGCCCTCCGTGGTGATGACGCACTTCACGATCATCAGACCCTGCACGTGGGCCTCGAGCGCCTCGCGAGTGTACTGAGGGATGGGGCCGGAGAGCTTCTCCGGGCGCGTCATACCCGCGCCGAACGGGAGCACGTCCGTACCCGTGCTGCCCACCTGGCCGCCGAGCACGCCGCCGAGCACGCCACCCACGACACCGCCGACCACGCCACCCTCGACGCCCTCGTCGCTGCTCTCCACCTCTTCCTCGGTGGGCTCGGGCTCAGGCTCGGGCTCCTTCTCAGGCGGCTTCTCCGTAGGGATCTCCTTCGGGGCCACGAACTCCTTCTTGACCTTCTTGGGCTTCGGCTTGGCGGCCGGCGGGGGAGGAGGGGGAGGTGGCGGCGGGGGAGGCGCCATTGCGGCCTTGAAGGTGACCTCGATCTCCTTCTCCTCCACAGGAGGAGGACGCGTGGACATCCACAGGGCGAAGCCGAACAAGCCCACGTGGAGCAAGATGGAGATCACCGTGCCAGTGCCGAACCGCGACTTGGGCACCGATCCTCGGTCAAGGACAGAGTCAAACATGCGCGATCACTCCTCTTTATGCCGGTGGGCGACCTGTTCCGCTCACGCCCGCTGGATCAAAGGCGTGCCACAATACAGAAATGCAGTCCGGGTTCAAGCGAGGGGGGTTCAGGAGCCGCCGACGAAACCGCGCAATGCCCCACCGGTCGCCAAAAAGCAACCGTCTATTGACAACTTACAGACCTCAGGTAATTTCCCGCGGCATTTTTACTTGCATCCGCCCACCTTGGAGGGGTTCGGCATGAGAGTATCCCGTGTACTCCGGGAAACCGGAGTTGTGCTGTGTGCTGGCCTTTTGTTCGGGTCAGCGGTGTTGGCTCAGTCCTCGAGCAGCGTCATCATCGGTACGGTCGTCAATGCGGACCCAAGCGCGAACAAGGCGCCGATCGTGGATGTGGTAGTGACCGCGACCTCACCCAACCTTCAGGGTGAGCAGACGGTCGTTACAGACAAAAGCGGTGGGTATCGTATTCCTCAGCTGCCGCCGGGCGACTACACCCTGCGGTTCGACGCTCAGGGCTTCAAGCCCTTTGCCCGCTCGGCTGTCCAGCTGCGCCTCAACCGCACCATCCGCGTGAACGTGGAGCTGCTGCCCGAGGCCTTCACGGAGCAGATCGAGATCACGGGTACCCCGCCGACGATCGACGTGGGCTCCACCACCACGGGCGTGAACGTGGATCAGGAGTTCATCCGCCGCATCGCCGTGAACCGCCCCGGCGGCAAGGGTGGCGCGGCCCGTTCCTTCGAGAGCCTCGCGGAGCTGGCACCGGGCGCGCAGAACGACCAGTACGGCGTGTCCATCAATGGCGCCACTTCTCCTGAGAACGGCTACGTGGTGGACGGCCTGTCGACCAACGACCCGGCCTTCGGCATCAACGCCAGCCCGCTCTCCATCGAGTTCGTGCAGGACGTGAACGTCGTCACGGGCGGCTACCTGCCGGAGTTCGGCCGGTCCACCGGCGGCGTGATCAACGCGGTGACCCGGTCGGGCTCCAACGAGTTCCACGGCTCGGTGTTCGCCAACTTGACCCCGGGTACGTTCGAGGGCAACCGCACGCTCGTCATCGACGAGGGCTCGGTCATCGCCGGTGAGAACACCCTGCGCAACCTGGGCGATCTGGGCGCCACCCTCGGCGGCCCCATCCTCCAGGACAAGCTGTGGTTCTACACCTCGTACCGCCACATCTCGACCGACAACACCGTCCCCGGCATGTTCGTCAACCGCAACGCCGGCAACCCCAACGCGTGGCTGCCCGATTTCGACCGGAGCCAGCAGGCCTTTTCGGAAACGCTCGACCGGATCCTGACCGCGCGCGTCACCTGGCAGGTGACGCCGCGCAACAAGGT
>NZ_DASPHO010000819.1:0-19904 GCF_035629615.1 Hyalangium sp.
CCCGGAGCCATCCTGGCCGAGGCCTCGCTGAGCTTCCTGGGTCTGGGAGCTCCACCGGGGACGCCTTCCTGGGGAGCACTGGTGGATCAGGGGACGCAGTACCTGCTCGTGGCGCCGCACGTGGCGCTGTTCCCCGGGCTGGCGCTGGCGCTCACCGTGCTGGGCTTCAACTTCCTCGGCGACGCGGTCCGTGACGCGCTCGATCCCAAGCGCGTGAATTGACAACACCGGTTGCCTCGTGAAGCCACTGCCCTCGTAGGGAGGTAGCCGGGGGCAGGGCCAGACTGGCAAGCTGGGTGGCGTGAGCCTCCCAAGCGCCTGTGTCCCCCAGAGTCGAGTCACGCTCTCCTTTCCTCCCCTGGGGTGCACGCCATGAGCACGCTGGAGGCCGCACTGGCCGAGTGGCGCTCCGCCCTGGGCGAGGCGAACGTGCTCACCGAGCCCGAGGCGCTCGCAGCCGCAGAGACGACCACCTTCGCCACCACCCAACGCATCCCCGCCATCCTCCGCCCCGGCAGCACCGCCGAGGTCCAGGCCTGCCTGCGCGTGGCTCAGGCCCACCGCATCCCCGTCTACCCCGTCAGCGGTGGCCGCAACTGGGGCTACGGCTCACGCGTTCCGGCGCGCGATGGCTCCGTGCTGATGGAGCTGGCGCGGATGAACCGCGTCCTCGCGTACGACGAGAAGCTGGCCTACCTCACCGTCGAGCCCGGCGTCACCTTCCGGCAGGCGTACACCTGGCTCAAGGAGCGCGGCAGCCCCCTGTTCATCACCACCATCGGCGGCTCCCCCGAGGGCAGCCTCATCGGCAACGCGCTCGAGCGCGGCGATGGCCGCGGGCCCCACTCCGACATCTTCAACCACGTGTGCGCCATGGAGGTGGTGCTGCCCAATGGCGAGCGCGTGGAGACAGGCATGGCGCGCTTCCCCAACGCGCACGCAGCCCCCGTGTACCGCTGGGGGCTCGGGCCCTCGCTGGATGGGCTCTTCAGCCAGTCCTCCCTCGGCGTGGTGACGCGGATGACGTTCTGGCTCGTGAAGAAGGTGCCCTACCTGCGCGAGTTCGTCTTCACCGTGAAGGAAGACGCCCAGCTGTGGGAGCTGGTGGATCGGCTCCAACAGCTCGCGCTCGATGGCACCCTGCGCAACAGCTTCTACTTCTGGAATGACGTGAAGGCGCTGAGCGTGGCCCGGCAGTTCCCCTACGAGCACACCGGCGGGCGCACCCCGCTGCCCTCCTTCATGCTGGAGCAGCTCCGCGAAGACTTCGGCCGGTGGGCCGTCAGCGGCGCCATCTCCGCCCAGGACGAGGAGCTGGGCGCCCTCTTGGAGCGCCGGCTCGCCACTGCCATGGAGGGGCTGGCCCGCCCCCTGGAGCTCGGCCCTCGGGACGCAGACTACGAGAGCCCCTTCCAGGGCCGGCCCACTGACGTCAACCTGGCCATGGCGTACTGGCGCAAGAAGAACCCCATGCCCGCCGAACCCAACCCGGATCGCGACAAGTGCGGCTTCATCTGGTGCTCGGTGGCCGTGCCCTTCACCGGCGAGCAAGCCCGCGAAGCCTCCGCCATCGCCACGCGGGTGCCGCGCATGTTCGCCCTGGAGCCCAACGTGGCCCTCCTGGCCCTCTCCCCGCGCTGCCTCTACCTGGTGGTGGCGCTCGCGTACGATCGCGAGGTCCCCGGCGAGGACGAGCGCGCCATGGCCTGCTACCAGTCCCTCCAGCGCGAGCTCGTCCAGGCCGGCTACTACCCCATGCGGCTCGGCCTGCCGGGGTTCTCCGAGGAGCTCTCCTCCCAGGATGACTCGCGCGCACTGCTCAAGCGCCTCAAGGAAGCCGTGGACCCGGCGGGGATCCTCGCCCCCGGGCGCTACGGCTTCTGAGCGGGAGGTGCTGGATCAGCCCAGCACCTTGAGGAGCCGCTCTGCCTGCTCGCGCACCTCATCGCCCTCGGGCAGGTTCGCGGTGAGCACCGCCTGAGCCTGCGCCTTCGCCTTCGCCTTGTCGCCCGCACGGCTGTACGCCAGCGCCAGGTTGAGGTGCGGCTCCGGCTGGTCCGCCTTGCGCCGCACCGCCTCCTCCAGCACCGTGATGGCGCGCGGCATGTGCTTCTCCGGAGGCGTGGCCGGCATGCGCATCAGGAGCTGGCCCAGGTTGTTGGGCGCCTTCCACCCGCCAGGCTCCAGCCCCATCGCCTCCTCGTAGGCCGCCACCGCCTTCTCGTAGGCCGGCGGCTCGGCCGCCTCGTACGCCGTGGCCTCGATCATCTTCAGCTCCGCCGTGGCCAGCCCCAGGCTCTCCATGGTGCGGCAGATGTGCAGCGCGTCCTGGCGCTGGCCCTTCAGCAGCAGCAGCAGGGCGAGGTTGGCCTGCGCCTTGGGATCCTTCGGGCGCTGGTTGGCCACCGTCGTGGCGGCGCGGAAGCTCGTCCTCGAGTCGCCCATGCCCAGGGAGATGGCCGTGAGCGCGGACAGCAGGCGCGGGTGGTTCGGCATCGCCCTCAAGCCCTCATCCACCACCCGGCGCGCCTGGAGGGCCCTGCCCTCCTCGACGAGCGCCTGGATCAGCGAGAGGTAGGGCGCCAGGAAGCGCGGCTGCAGGGTGATGGCCTGCGCGATCGACTGGATGCCCTTGTCCGTCTGCCCGGCTTCGATCAGCACCTGCCCGAGCCGGTACACGAAGACGGCGTTCTTCGGCTGGAGCTGCGTGGCCTTCGTCAGCGCGACGAGTGCCTCCGCCGTCTTCTCCTGCTTGAAGAGCACCAATCCCAGCCCGAAGAAGCCCTCGGCGCGCTTGGGATCCTGCGAGAGTGCCTGCCGGAAGTAGCCCGCCGCGGGCTCCAGCTGGCCGCGCTGCGAGGCGAGGTTGGCGCGCAGCAGCAGCGTGTCCGCCGTGGTGCCCTGCTTCTCGGCGCGGGCGATGTGCTGCTCGGCCTTGTCGAGCTGCCCCTCCAGGAGCAGCACCTTGCTCAGAACGACGAGAGCGGAGCGGTCCTGGGGCTTCTTCGCCAGGGCCTGCTCCGCTGCCGTCTTTGCCTTTGCTGTCTGACCCGTCTCGAGGAATTTCTCCGCAGCGCTCATGGCGCCGCATTCTTCCTCAAGAGAGCCCCCCTGTCGCCCTCTTTGAGAGGGCGGCAGGACCCTACGGGTGGACTACCACGAGGTGAGGAAGTCCTTGGCCTTCTCGGCCGCGTCGCCCACCGCGTCCGCCGCGTCGCTGGCCGCGTTGCCCACCGCGTTCGCCGCGTCGCTGGCCGCGTCGCCCACCGCGTTCGCCGCAGTGCTGGCCGCGTCGCCCACCGCGCTCGCCGCGTTGCCGGCCGCGTCAGCCACCGCGCCCACATCCAGCTCCACACCGAACTCCACGCTGGCGCCGATGCCCAGCGTCGCGCCGATGTCGAAGTTGGCCGACAGCTTGCCGTCCTTGAGGCCCACGTCCGCCTCGAACTCGGCGCCCAGGCCCGCGGTCACCTCACCACCCACCGTGGCCTTCGCAGGACCGACCGTCTGGGAGACCTCGGCCGAGGCGCGAGCCCCGACGAACACCTCGCCGCCCGCGGACGCGGCCACATCGCCGTTCAGCGGGTCGATCGTCACCTCACCCTTGACGCTGGCCTCGGCGCCCACGTTGGCCTTGGCGGAGGCCTCGGTGCTGCCGATGCCGTACTCGGACTTGACGCTGCCCTCGGCGCTCACGATGTTGGCGTGGGCCTCGGCGCTGCCGCTGGCCTTCACCTGGCCGCTGGCCAGATCCGCCGTCACCGAGCCCTCGCCCGAGACGCCCGCCGACCCGACCTTCACGTTGCCCTCACCGGACAGCGCGCTGCCTTCCTCACCGAACTTGCCGCTCGCCTCGACCGCGTTGGCCTCGGCCTCGAACTTGTCCTTGTAGAGCTCTACCTCGCCCGACACGCCCTTGTTCTTCACCTCCGGCTTCACCGGCTGGTTGCGCTCGTTGGTGCGCTCGGTCGACTGGGTCGTCTGGCCCGTCCGCGTGTCGCGCTCGACGGAACGGCTATAGGTACGGCTGCGGTTGTCGACAGAAGAGATACCCATGGCGGACTCCCAGAACGTGAACGCGGGCGAAGGTGCGCCGCTGTATACGTAGGGATTCTCCGTGATCGGGAATATTGGTTGCTTCATGCCGAAAAATAATCTCTTGTAGGTTGGGAGCCTACCTTATTTCCCTAGGAAATCCAGGAGGATGCGATGAGGGCAGTGGTGCAGCGGGTGCTCGAAGCGTCTGTCGCCGTGGGCGGGGAAAACGTGAGTCAGATCGGCCCGGGGCTGCTGGTGCTGCTGGGGGTGGGCAAGGGGGACACGGAGGCGGAGGTGCCATGGATGGTGGAGAAGCTGGCCACGCTGCGCATCTTCGAGGACGCGGCCGGGAAGATGAACCTCTCCCTGGAGGACACTCACAAGCAGCTGATCGTCGTGAGCCAGTTCACCTTATATGGAGATGCGCGCAAGGGCCGGCGCCCCAGCTTCATCGACGCCATGGAGCCGGTGGGGGCCAAGGCCCTCTATGAGAAGGTCTGCGAGCAGCTGCGCGCCCGGGGCCTCCACGTCGGCACGGGCGTGTTCGCCGCGGACATGAAAGTCGCCCTCATCAATGACGGGCCCGTGACGATCCTGCTGGAGACGCCAAGCCCCTGAAGCTTCACAGGTGGCTTCACAGGTGGACGTCGGCGCCCTTCGTCACCAGTGACACCAGGGCGGCCTGCTCGTTCGCCGCCTCGCGCACGTGGCCGGAGATGACGCCCAGCTCCCGGATCCAGTCCGGGGCCCGCGGCCCCAGCCCGGAGAAGACCACCGCCAGCGGGGGGGGCTGAGCCGCCTTGCCCGCCCACCACGCCAGCAGCTCGTCCCGCTCCGGCAGCGAGGGCAGCTTCAGCCGCTCCAGCTCCCGGGTGAGCAGCCGCTCCATCTTGTGCGGCAGGCTTGCGTTCCACTGCGCCACCGCGCTCGCGGGCCGCCAGGCCCAGTCCGCGAAGGCAAAGCCCTGCCTGGGCACATACTCGCCCCGCCCCTGGGTGTAGAAGACCTGATCCGGTGGAAACTGCGGGAAGGGTGCCCACACGCCTGCCATGAGGGAGGCCGACCCCAGGTCCTCCCGAGGCTTCAGCCGGATGGCGTCCCGAACGGCCCGCGCCTCGCGCGCGTTCCCATAAGGGTAGTCCGCCAGCTCCACCATGAGCGCCAGGTGCAGCGCCTCGTCCCAGTCACCCGCGTACCCTGCCCGCTGGCCTTCGATCTCCCACCCGGGAGCGCCCTCGTGCCACTGCAGGAAGACGAGCCGATCCACCAGCTCGACCCAGAGCTCCTGCTCCAGTCCGCTCAGCCCCCCCGGCGTTGCCGAGGACAGCAGTCGCTCACATAGGACGCGCGCCTGCTCGTCCCCCAGCACGCCCAGCAACCCCTCCAGTGCCCCGGGCGCGTCTCCCATGGCCCGCGCGAGGAACGGGAGCACCACCTCCTGGAAGAATCGGTCGTGGATGGGGCGAAGGACGATCTCCATGGGGCTCCCCCCTCGCCGGCCGCTCAGGGCCGGGCGTCTTCCTGGACAATGAGCGCGTGGATGTCCGCGGCAGTAGGCGCCTCGAGGATGGACGCCCGGAACCGCGGGTTCTTGAAGAGCCGGGAGATGCGCGCCAGGGCCTTGAGGTGCACACCCGCGCTGTTCTCCGGAGCCACCAGCGCGAAGAAGAGCTGGGTGGGCTTGCCATCAATGGCCTCGAAGTCCAACCCCTCGCGAGATACGCCGAAGGTGGCCAGCAGCTGCGACATCCCCGCCAGCTTCCCGTGGGGAATGGCTACCCCCTCGCCAATGCCGGTGGAGCCGAGCTTCTCGCGCTCGCGCAGCACCTCCACCAGCTTCTCCTCTTGGAGGTGGGGGTGGGCGCGCACGAGCGCCCCGCTCAGTTCACGCAGCACCTCTGGCTTGGTGCGCGCCTGCATGTCCGCGATGATGGCTTGGGGGCTGAGGAACTCGGCGATTCTCACTGACGCTCCCGCGGTGACGCTCGACGTCGAGGGGCAATTACTCCTCACCACCTTTTCGCGCAAGGGTCGCTTGCCCTCCCCGTCGTGCTTCTGCACGGCTCCGCTCACCAGCAAGCAAGGTGGAGGGGGTTGCGTCTCTCGACTAGCATCCCCCCCGCGTGTCTGCCCGTCACCTTGCTCCCCTTGTCCTGCTGCTGTCCCTGGGCGTGTGCGCCTCCGCTCCCGCTCCCAGGGCCGTGCCTTCGCCGCCCGCCCCCGCCCCGGGTCTCCCCCCGGTGTCGACGAACCGGGTTGACTCCCTGCTGGGTGGCCTCTCCCTGGAGGACCGGGTGGGGCAGCTGATGATGGTGGGCTTCATCGGCACCGAGGTGGACGAGGACGTGGAGGCGCTGGTGCGAGGCCACCGGGTGGGGGGGGTGTGCCTCTTCAAGCACAACGTCCTCGGTGCCCGGCAGGTGGCGCGCCTCAATGATGGGCTGCGGCGGCTGCTGGTGGATCACATCCCCCTCTTCCTCGCGCTGGATCAAGAGGGGGGCAACGTGGTGCGCGTCCAGGATCAGGTGGTGGTGCTGCCCAGCAACATGGCCCTGGGGGCCACCCGCTCTCCCGAGCTGGCCTACGCAGCGGGTCGTGCCCAGGGAGAGGACCTGAGGCGGCTGGGCTTCAACATGAACCTGGCCCCCGTCCTGGATGTGAACCTCAACCCGCGCAACCCCGTCATCGGCGTGCGCTCCTATGGGGACAGCGTCCCCCTGGTCTCCGAGCTGGGCCGGGCCTTCGTGCGGGGACAGCAGGCCGCGGGGCTCGTCACCGTGGCCAAGCACTTCCCCGGCCATGGCGCCACGGACGCGGACAGCCACAAGGCGCTGCCCGTCATGGAGGAGACGCGCGAGGAGGTGCTGGCGCAGATGGAGCCCTTCCGCGCCGCCATCCAGGCCGGGCTGGATGGGCTGATGACGGCGCATGTGGCCATCCCCCACCTCACCGGGGATGAGCTGCCGGCCACCCTCAGCCCCCAGGTGCTCGAGGGGCTGCTGCGCCAGGAGCTGGGCTTCGACGGGCTGGTGCTCACCGACGAGATGGAGATGGAGGCCATTGCCCAGCGCTACGGTGTGGGCCGCGCGGCAGTGCTCGCGGTGAAGGCTGGCGCGGACATGGTGCTGGTGCCCTGGCAGCCGGAGAAGAAGATGGAGGTGTACGAGGCCCTGCTCGCCGCCACGCGCAGCGGGGAGCTGCCGGCCGCGCGCCTGGAGCAGGCCGTGCGTCGCATCCTCACCGCCAAGCTGCGCCGGGGCCTCTTCGAGACGCCGCCCCTGGTGGAGGAGCGGCTCGCCACCCCCCCGCCTCCTGGCAATGCAGAGGTGGCGCACCTCATCGCCCGCGCCGCCGCCACCCTGCTGCGCACGGATGGCCGCCACTTCCCCTTGTCCCCCTCGGCGCGCATCGCCGTCATCACCGCCGAGCCCTCTCTGGGCGAGGCCATCCGCGCCCGCTCCCCGCGCGCCTCGGTGCTCAACGTCCCCGCCTACCCCACCGAGGCCCGCCGTGCCGCGCTGCGCCAGAAGGCCCGGAAGGCCGCGCTCGCCGCGGACGTGGTGGTGGTGGGGCTGATCAACTCGCGCCAGGCGGAGCTCGTCACCATGGCTGCCGCCACCGGCCGGCCCGTGGTGGTGGTGTCCATGGGACTGCCCTATCTGGTCGAGCTGGTGGACGAGGCCCGCGCCGTGCTCGCCGTCTACTCGTACCAGTCCGCCTCCACCTCCGCCGCGGCCGCGGCCCTCTTCGGGGAGATCGGCACCCCGGGGCGGCTGCCCGTCCAGTTGCGCATGTTCCGCTTCGGCCACGGGCTGGATCCCGTGGGCCAGAAGCAGGCTGCCGCCGCTCCGGGCTCCCAGGGCAGTGGGGAGACGGGCAACGCCCTCCAGGGTGCCGCGCGCTGAGCCGCAGCCCGGATCCGCCTCGGGCCCCGAAGAGACTCCGCGCGCCCTGCTCCGCGAGCGGGGAGCGTGGGCGCGATATGTCTTTTCCGGGTCCTCGTTCTTCCTCTCGTCACGGCTGCTGAACGAACCGAACGGAGGAACTCATGTCGCGCTCGCTGCTGCTGTCGTCTCTTCTCTTTCTGGGTGTGGGCTGCGCGGGTGCCGGCAGCGGCCTGCGCGCGGAGACCGCGGGGGTGCGGATGGGCCAGCGCTCCGCCGAGCCCATGGTGGTGACGAGCCGCTACATCACCGGCCCCTCCTCCTCGCTCAGCCTGAGGGAGGACGGGCTGCGCGGCCGCTTCCGGGACCAGCCCGTGGATCTGCAGTGGGACTTCCAGCGGGTGACGGGCGTCTTCGGCGCACAGCCGACGAAGCTAGAGCTGTCCGAGGGGGATGATGTCCGCGCCTCTGGGAGCTTCGGTGGTTCCCCCGTGGAGCTGCTCGTGAAGGAGAACGTGATGGTGGCCCGCGTCGGCGCGTGCGCCTACTACATGACGCGCGTAGAGGGAGGCTACTCCGGCCAGCGCGACTGCGACGGTCCGCTCGACGACGGCTTCTACGTGGACTTCCCCGAGAGCCTCCAGGCGCGCCCGCTCGGCGAGATGGCCACGCTGCTCACCCTGGCGCTCGTCAGCTATACGGACACGTACTCTCCCTCCATCTCCGCCGCACGCTGGACCCACCCGCGGGAGCTGCTCCGCGAGCTGCCCAACTCCTCGTGCCGGAAGTACCAGTAGGAGAGCGTCACCCCCGGGAGCCTCCCAGGGGCGCATCCACCGCGCTCCGCCTCACCCTGCTGGGAGGCGGAGCGCTCGTGTTTTCAGGGGTCGGCTACCGAGCAACGGCGACGGCAGGAGCTTCCTGGGGCTCATGCGGCTCGATGAGGCCGTACTGCCCATCCTTGCGACGGTAGAGCACGCACATCGAGTTCGTCTCCACGTTGTGGAAGACGTAGAAGTCGTTGTTCATCAGGTTCATCTGCATCACCGCCTCCTCCACCTTCAGCTGCTTGACGGTGAGCTGGGTGGTGCTGAGCATGCGCCGCGTGTCGGCCTGCTCCCCGGCCTCGGTCGCCGGAGCGCTCGTGGTGGGGGCGCCAGAGCCCTGGGCCTCGGACGCGAGGTGATCCTGATCCTCCGGCATCTCGAACACAGCGTGGCGCACGCGCGACAGCTGGTTCATCAAGTCCTGCCGGTGGTGAATCTTCTCGCGGCCGTGGTGACTCTTGAGCTTGTCCTTGTAGCGGCGCAGTTGCCGCTCGATCTTGTCCATCGCGAGATCGATGGACGCGTACATATCCTCGCTCTTCTCACGGCCTCTCAGCACCCACGAACCCGAATGGATCGTGATGTCCGCGTGGTGCAAGTGGCGTTCGAGCGAGAGCACCACATGCGCTTCACCAGCCCGGTCCAGCAACTTATTGACCCGGTCGACCTTCTCGCGTGCGTACTCCTTGAGGGAATCCGACGCTCCGAACTGGCGGAAGGTGATGTTCATCTGCATGCGTAGCTGCCTCCTCCGTGGGTAGGACGTGCTCCGTTCCAGATCAGAAACGGTCTGGGGGCACAAAAGCAACCCGCCCCCGTTGATGACCGCTCGTCAGCAGTCCCAGGGACTAGGACCGCCAGTTATCCGACAGGGGGGGCAGCGTCCTTATTCCCCAGCTATTCCCGAGGAGATTCAGCCACTTCCGTGCTCTCCGGGACCGCAAACGGAGAGTCACGTGATGGGTTGGGTCCTATACAGTCTTCGATGCGCAGGGACTTGTTGATGGCCAGGGCTGCCCTGGCCCCTTCCGCGGCTGCTACGATCACGAACTGGACATCTCGGGCGGCATCGCCCACGACGTAGAGCCCGGGCACGCCGGTGTCCTGCAGCTTGCGTGTCTTGACGGCACCCTTGCTCGTGAGGGTGCAGCCCAGCTTGCTGGCCAGCAGGGAGCGCTGCCTGGGCCGCGTGTGGAAGAAGAGCCCGCGGCGGGGAATGGCCTCGCCGTTGGCCAGCACCACCCGCTCGAGCTGCCCATCCGTGCCCTCCAGCCGCGCGATGCGCCCGGTGTGCCAGCGGACTCCCTCGCACCGCAGCACCTCCTGCTCCTCGCGAGCGGGCGGTTTCCCTCCATCCGTGAAGAGGAGGATGTCGTCCGTCCAGGTCTTCAGGCCCAGCGCCAGCTCCACACCCTCGTGGCCTCGGCCGTACGCGGCGAGGGGCTGCTCACGAGCCTCCCAGCCATCGCAATAGGGGCAGTGCCAGACGCTGCGGCCGTAGAGTGGCACGATGCCTTCGACGCGGGGCAGCTCGTCCACCACGCCGGTGGCCAGCAGCAGCCGGCGGCAGCGCAGCGTGGCGCCTTCCTCGAGCATCACTTCGAAGCCCTCTCCCAGGCCGCGGGCGTCGGAGACGTGCACGTCCCACATGTCGACGCCGTAGGGCGCGAGCTGCTCGCGTCCGAGCCTCAGCAGCTCCGAGGGGTGGGTCCCATCCCGGGTAAATACGCCATGGGAGGCGTGCGAGGCGCTGTTGCGCGGGTTCCCGTCATCACAGACGAGGACCCGGCGCCTGCACCGGCCGAGGAGCAGCGCGGCGGACAGCCCCGCGGGGCCACCGCCCACGATGATGACGTCATAGTCGGCCCCCTGCCCCGTGCCCATCGCTCACGCTCCGGGCCGGCTCACGCGAGGACCTTGCCGCCGGTGACGCCAAGGATCTCTCCGTTGACGTAGCGGGACTCGTCCGAGGCGAGGAACACGAAGGAGGGCGCGAGCTCGGCGGGCTGGGCGGGCCGCCCCATGGGGTTGCTCTCGCCGAACTTCTTCAGGTGCTCGCCGCTGAAGGACTGCGGGATGAGCGGCGTCCACACGGGCCCGGGGGCCACGCAGTTGACGCGGATGCCGCGCTCGATGAGCGACTGCGCCAACCCCTTGGTGAAGGTGACGATGGCGCCCTTGGTGCTCGCGTAGTCGAGGATGCTCGGCGAGGGCTGGTAGGCCTGGACGGAGGCGACGTTGATGATGGTACCGCCCTCCTTCATGTGTGGCAGCGCCAGCCGCACCAGGTGGAACATGGCCATGATGTTGACGCGGAAGGTGCGCTCGACGCGCTCGGCGTCGTACTCCTCGAACTTCTCCACCTCCTTGCCCTGGTAGGCGGCGTTGTTCACCAGCACGTCAATGCGGCCGAAGCGCTTCACCGTGTCCTCGACGAGCTTGCGGCAGTGGGCCTCGAGGGCCAGATCCCCCGCCATGGCGAGCACCTGGCGCCCCTCACCCTCCAGGAGGCGCCGCGTCTTCTCCGCGTCCTCGTACTCGTTGAGGTAGCCGAAGGCCAGGTCTGCCCCCTCTCGGGCGAAGGCCAGGCACACCGCCCGGCCGATGCCGCTGTCTCCGCCCGTGACGAGCGCCACCCGGTCCTTCAGACGGCCGAGCCCTTTGTAAGACTGCTCGCCGTAGTCCGGCGCCTGCTGCATCCGCTCCTCGATGCCAGGGTGCGGCTGGGGCTGTTCAGGAAGGGGGGGCTTCTGGCCGGCGTGACGTGGGTCAGGGTTGCGAGGCATGGGTCCTCCATGGAGTACCCAGGCACGGTGGAGGCGACCCTCGAGTCCGGCAACCACCGACTCAAGTACAAGGGTATGCCCGCCAGGCGCCACCCGCTCGAAGAGCAGATGGCCGACCGCTCATTGCGGGACGGCGACCTCGAAGTCGCTGGAGTGGAAGATGGACCCCTCGCAGCTGGCGATCCCTTCGCACTCGAGCACCTCGCCCTCCAGGCTGGCCTTCAACGTCAGCAGGTGGTTGGCCGCGGGGGTGGCCTCGGGCAGCGTAAAGCTCACATCGCTGCCTTCCTGGGTGGTCTCCAGGGTGGCTGGCGCCCTTCCCTCCTCGCGCAGCAGGGTGGCGCTAATGGGCCCGGGCGTCTCTTCCGCCGGCAGCCAGCGATAGGTGTACTTCTGGCCTCGACGCAGGGTGGACCCGCTCCCCGTGCCCTGGAAGGCGAAGCGACGCTTCGTCTTGAGGCCCTTCACGATCAGCGAGACGGCGCGGCTCCCGTCCTCCGCCTCGAGGAACACCCGGGCATCCTCGGTGGGCTCGGCGTTCCAGACCTCTGGATCGAAGTCGATCCAGGCGCGCGTCTCCTCGCATGCATCCCTGCCGCCCGTGTCCGGGAAGCCACCGGGCTCCAGCTTCATGGGCTGGCCATTGAAGGTGGCCGTCGCCCCATCAACGAGCCGCGTGCAGCCGTCCTGAGCCTGCGCGATCGTGACGGTGAAGCGGTGTGAGCCCGCGGTGTTCGGGTTCTCCAGCGCGTCCACGTCCACGAGCGCGTAGGTCAGCGCACGGCTGGCAAGATCATCCAGGGAGACGGGACGGGTCTCGGTGCGCCCGCCACAGCCGGCGAGCAGCCCAAGCACAGTGAGCAACGGCACCACGAGAAGGGAAGACAGGGAGGAAGGAGTGCGGAACATGCAACCCCGGACCCTATCACTCCCGCGCGAGCCGCTCCTCCAACCGTGCCTTCACCTCGGGCCACTCGGTGTCGATGACGCTGTAGTAGGCCGAGTCGCGCACCACCCCGTCCCGCACCAGCATGTTGTTGCGCAGGATGCCCTCGAACTTCGCCCCCATCCGCTCGATGGCGGCCCGGGAGCGCGCATTGCGCCGGTCCGTCTTGAGCTGGACGCGCATGACCTGGAGCTGCTCGAAGGCGTGCCGCAGCAGGAGGAACTTGCACTCGGTGTTCACCCGGGTGCGCCAGGCCCGCTGTGCGAGCCACGTGTAGCCTATCTCCAGCGTCCGGTCGTGGCGGGAGATGGCCAGGTACCGCGTGGAGCCCAGCGGCGCCCCTGTCTCCCGGTCCCGGATGAAGAATGGCTGCTCAGTGCCCTGCCCAGCGGCCTCCAGCGCCCCGGCGATGTACGCCGCCAGGTCCTCCTGGGTCCGCAGCGCCACCGAGGTGAACTCGAAGATCTCGTCCTCGCAGAGGGAGGCCAGTGGCGCGGCGTGCTCCGGCCGCAGCGGCTCCAGCCGCACCGAGCGGCCTTCCAACGTGACGGGAGGGACGACCAGCGGGATGAGGGCTCTGCGGGGCAGTTCTGTGTCTGTGCTCATGGGCTCATCCTGCCCATGAGCTGGTCCAGCCAACAGGTCCGGTTTTCACAAATCAGCTGGACCAGTGCGCTGGGGATGGAAGCGGGCGCTCAGTAGTAGCGCTTGCGCTTGCTGCTCGGGAGGATGCCCAGCACCTCGCGGTACTTGGCCACCGTGCGCCGAGCGATCTCCGTGCCCTGCGCCTTGAGCAGCTCCACGATCTTCTGGTCCGAGTACGGGTTGCGCGGATCTTCCTGCGACACCAGCTGCTTGATGTGGTGCTTCACCGCCTCGCTCGCCGTGTCCTCGCCCGACACGCGCGCGATCGACGAGTTGAAGAAGTACTTCAGCTCGAAGATGCCCTGCGGGGTGTGCACGTACTTGCTCGTCGTCACGCGAGACACCGTGGACTCGTGCATCCCGATGTCCTCGGCCACGTCCCGGAGGATGAGCGGCTTGAGGTGCGCGATGCCCTTGTCCAGGAAGTCCTTCTGGAACTTCACGATGCTCTCGGTGACTTTGTAGATCGTCCGCTGCCGCTGGTGGATGGAGCGGATGAGCCACTGCGCGCTGCGCAGCTTGTCCTGGATGAACTCCTTCGTCTGCCCCGGCGACACCGCGCCGTTCTTCAGCGCGTTCCGGTACGTGCTGGAGATGCGCAGCTTGGACAGGCCGTCATCGTTCAGCACCACCGTGTACTCTTCCCCCATCTTGTAGACGAACACGTCCGGGCTGATGTACGGCGCGTCATCCCCGCTGAAGTTGCGCCCCGGCTTCGGATCCAGCTTGGGCAGCAGCTTCGCCGCCTCCACCACCTCCTCCAAGGTGATCTTCAGCTCCTTGGCGATGGCCGGCAGGTTCTTGCTCTCCAGGTACTTCATGTACCGCTTGATCATCATCCCCAGCAGCGGGGCGTGCTTCTCCTTCAGCGCCTGCACCTGGATGAGCAGGCACTCCTGCAAGTCCCTGGCGCCGCAGCCCTTCGGGTCCAGGCTCTGGATGCGCCGCAGCGTCCGCTCCGCCACGCTCATGGGCACGTCCGCCTCGTTGCACAGGCGGATCAGCGGATCTCCCTCCACGTCCGGCAGCTTCAGGTACCCGTCATCATCCAGGTTGCCGGTGATGAGCATGGCGACCCGGCGCTCGGCGTCGTTCAGCTTCAGCATCCCCATCTGCGCCTGCAGGTGGTCGACCAGGTCCTCCTTCTTCACCAGGTTGGCCTCGAAGGAGGGCATGTCCTCCGTGGCCACGTTGCCCTTGTTCGAGGCGGTGCTCTGCTCCTGGAACTGGTAGCTGTTGAGGTAGGCCTCCCAGTCGATCTCCGGCGGGTTGTCCGAGTCCCCCTTGAACTCCGGGGTGACGTCGCCCACCAGCGACGCCTCGGCATCCCTCGGCACCTCGACGTTCGCGGCCTCCAGTGAGGCCTCGCCGGGCTCCTTGTCCGCCACGTCCAGCGGGGCTCGCTCGTCTGGCTCCTCCAGGAGCGGGTTCTGCTCCATCTCCTCCCGGACCTGCTCCAGGAGCTCCATCCTGGAGAGCTGAAGGAGTTTGATCGCCTGCTGCAGCTGCGGCGTCATCACCAGCTGCTGCGAGAGTTTCAGGCTTTGCTTGAGTTCCATCGCCATAGACCAGACTCCCCACCGCACAGAAACAGGGCCTTGAACCGACTTCCATCAAGGACCGTGCCAAACTAGCAAGACCCCCTCCATTCGTCTAGTGCCCAGGAGTGTGGCCTTCTGCTTGCATATTCGGATTTCTGCAGTCGAATCATGGATTTAGAGGACCTCTTGGGTATCCCAGGAGGTGTTCACCCGTCGACGCAAAGTGTAGGCCAACCTATGCAGAGGGCTGTGGCGACTCGTGCTCGCTTGCTCTCAGAGCCGGGGGGAAGCTGCCCTTTCGGGCCGGTTTCACGGCGCTTGCAGGCGGAAGCGTTCGCCGAGGTACACGGCGCGCGCCCGAGGGGACTCTGCGATCGCAGCCGGGGTTCCCTCTTCGAGGATCTGCCCCTGCGCGATGATGTAGGCGCGGTCGCAGATGCCGAGGGTGTCCTGGACGTTGTGGTCGGTGATGAGCACGCCCAGGCCTCGCTGCTTGAGCAGGGCGATCTGCCGCTGGAGGTCCCCCACGTTGATGGGGTCCACGCCGGCGAAGGGCTCGTCAAAGAGGATGAAGCGAGGGTTGGGGATGAGCGAGCGGGCGATCTCCGCACGCCGCCGCTCGCCGCCGGAGAGCGTCTCTCCCAGGGCGTCCGCCACGTGGCCGAGGCCGAACTCGGCGATCAGCTCATGGGCCTTCGCCTCGCGCGCCTTGCGGTCCAGCCCCTTCTGGAGCTCCAGCACGGCCAGGAAGTTCTGACGGACGGAGAGCTTGCGGAAGATGGAGGCCTCCTGCGGGAGGTAGCCGAGGCCACGGCGCGCGCGCCGGTGCATGGGCAGGTGCGTGAGGTCCTCATCGTCCAGACGCACGCGGCCGCCGTCCGGGGTGACGAGCCCCACCACCATGTTGAAGCTCGTGGTCTTCCCGGCGCCGTTGGGCCCCAGCAGCCCCACCACCTCACCCTGGGACACGTTGAAGGAGACGCCGCGGACAACCTGGCGCTTGCGGAAGCTCTTCTGGAGGCCCTCGGCCCACAGCCGCCCGCCGCTCATGGCTTCCTCGCGCCTCCCTTGCCCTTCTGCGAGCCGCCCAGCGGGGCCGTCTCGACGACGATGCGCGCGTTCTCCACCTCGAGCCGCTCGCTGCCCAGCGTGAGGCGCACCTTCGTGCCTGTCACATAGGTGGTGCCCTGGCGGGCCTCGGGCGAGCCTGTCACCACGAGCACGCCGCTGGGCACGTCATACTCGGCTCGCTCGCCCCGGGCGAACCGGTCCCCGTCCTGGGCCTGCACGCCGCCGGTGCACACCACGCGCGTCACCTCGCGGGAGGCCGTGTAGTGGGCCACCATCTTGTCGCACTTGAGATCCAGGGTGCGGTGCTTCACCTGCACGTCGCCGGTGAAGGTGGCCGAGCTGCGCTCCCCGGTGATGAGCTTCGCGGTGATCTCCACCGGGTTGTTGAGCGCCACGTTCCCGAGCATGGGCGGGCGCGTGCCCCCATCGGTCGCGGCGGCCGGAGCCGTGGGCTGAGCGACGAAGAAGGCCATCGCCAGGAACTCAATCACTGTGCCCCTCCCACCACGGTCTGCGTGGAGCCTTCAAAGGTGAATGTCCCGTCCGCGAGGGACACGTCGAAGCTGTCCGCCCGCAGGCCATAGTCCGGCCCCTGCAAGGCTACGCCCTCGCGGCCGCGCGCGTGCTGGGCGGGAGCGTCGTAGGTGGCCCGAGGCGTGCGTGCCACCGCACCATCGGCGGTGCGGACGACCACGCCCCCGGAGCCCGTGAGCTGTTGCGAGGAGAGGCTGCCCTCCATGAGTGGGGCACGGATCTCCATGCCGCCTCGGGAGGCCGAGGGCGCGCTCTGCGGGCCGCGCCGGCCCGGCATGCGCAGCAGGGTGTGGGTGGCTGTCACGGCGCCCTCGGCGCGCTGGTAGGTGAGGCGCTCGGCCCGGCCGGCGAGGACGAGCTGGTCGCCCTTGAAGGACTGGAGCTCCACGCCATGGAGCACCACCTGAGGGGGTGGCTCGGACGCCGTCCCTGCCTGCTCGCGGCGAGGGCCACAGGCGGTACCCAGGAGGACCAGGAGGCTGGAGAGCAGGAGGCGCGGCACGAGACTCTTCCTATCACCGGGCCGAGGCGGGCGCTTCTGCTCCTGGAGTGAGTGTCGGCGGCTGACTCTCGGGCCGGGTCTTCCACCGCTGGTGCATCCACACCCACTGCTCGGGTGCTCGGCGGATGGCCGCCTCGATGCGCTGAGAGAGCGCGGCCGTGAGCGCCAGCGCCGCCGCCTCCCGGTCTTCCTCGGCAGGCAGCGGCACCTCCTCCATCCTCAGCAGGTAGCCGCTTTCCTCGCGCTGGCAGAAGCCCACCACCACTGCCGCTCCGGTGCGGATCGCCAGGTCCGCCGCCGCCCGTGGGGTGGCCGCCAGCTCCCCGAAGAAGGGCACGAAGAAGGACTGCACCTTCGTGTCCTGGTCAATGAGCAACCCGAGGATCTCCCCGCCCTTCAGTGCCCGGAGCATGTGCCGGGCGGCCCCCTCCTGCCCTCGCCAGATGCTCCGCACCCCACCCCGCGCCCGGAAGCGCCCCACGAGCTCCGTGAGGCGCGGATCCGACGTCTCCTTGGCGATGCTCTGGCAGGGAAAGCCCTCGCAGGCCACCCGCCGGGCCAGCAGCTCCCAGTTCCCCACGTGCCCCGAGACGAACACCACGCCCTTGCCCCGGGCGAGCGCCGCCTCCAGCACACCCCGGTCCTCCGGGGGCCACGCCACGAGCTGCTTCAGCTCCCGGTCGAGCGCGGCCGTGCACCCCACCTCGAACATGGCGGCGCCCAGGTGGCGGAAGCAGGCACGGGCCAGGGCGAGCCGCTCCGCCTCGGACTTCTCCGGGAAGGCCTGGGCCAGGGACTTCAGCGCCTTGCGCCGCTCGCCCCCCGCCACCCGGAAGGCGAGTGTCCCGAAGCGCACACCCAGCCACCGCGCCGCCCCGAGGGGCACGGGGTGGACCAGGGCCAGCGCGGCCCGGATGAGCAGGTAGCGGAGGAAACGCTTGAGCCGCTTTGCTAAGGGTGGGTGCTCCACAGCCGCGGTTCTATATCCCAATGCGAGAGTACAACTTCGACGGTCTCGTCGGCCCCACTCATAACTATGGCGGCCTCTCGGTCGGCAACCTGGCCTCTACCACCCATGGCGGCCAGGCCAGCTACCCCCGCGCGGCCGCCCTCCAAGGCCTGGAGAAGATGCGCTTCGTGGCGGGACTGGGGGTGGGACAGGCCGTGCTGCCGCCCCAACCCCGCCCCTCCTTGAGGACGCTCCGGCTGCTGGGCTTCACCGGCACGGACGAGGAGGTCATCACCCGCGCCGCGCGCGAGGCCGAGCACCTGCTGCGGCTCTCCTCCAGCGCCGCGGCCATGTGGACGGCCAACGCCGCCACCTGCGCGCCCTCCGAGGACACCGCCGACAAGCGGCTGCACCTGACGCCCGCCAACCTCCAGCAGATGTTCCACCGGGCCATCGAGGCGGAGACCACCCACTCCGTCCTGCGCGCCATCTTCTCGGACGAGACGCGGTTCGCCGTCCATGCGCCCCTGCCTGGCGGCGGCCAGTTCGCCGACGAGGGCGCTGCCAACCACACCCGGCTGGCCACTCCCGGGCATGCCGCGGTGCACCTCCTTGCCTGGGGGCGCAGCTCCTGGAAGGACGTCACCGCGCCCCAGCGCTTCCCCGCCCGGCAGACGTTGGAGGCCAGTCAGGCACTCGCCCGGCTGCACCAGCTCGATCCCGAGCGCACCCTCTTCCCGCAGCAGCACCCGGAGGGTATCGACTCGGGCGCCTTCCACACGGACGTGGTCGCCGTGGGCAATGGCGGCTTCCTCATGCTCCACGAGCTGGCCTTCGTGGACGCCCCTGGCCTGCTCCGCACGCTGCGCGAGAAGCTGGGCCCGGGCTTCACCTCCATCGTCGCCACCCAGGCCGAGCTGCCGGTGAAGGATGCCGTGAAGGCGTACCCGTTCAACTCCCAGGTGCTCACCCTTCCGGACGGCAGCATGGCCATCATCGCCCCGCTCGAGAGCCAGGAGCTGGACACCACGCGGCGCTTCCTCGAGCGCGTGGTGGCCGAGGACAACCCCGTGAAGGCCGTGCACTACCTGGATGTGCGCCAGTCCATGAACAACGGCGGCGGCCCGGCCTGCCTCCGCCAGCGCATCTCGCTCACGGAGGCCGAGCGCGCCGCGGTGAAGGCCAACGTCTTCTATTCACCCGCCCTCCACACGTCGCTCGCCGCCTGGGTGAGCAAGCACTACCGCGAGCAGCTGTTCCCGAAGGACCTGCAGGACCCGAAGCTCGCCCGCGAGACGATGACGGCGCTCGACGAGCTCACCCGCCTCCTCCAGCTCGGCAGCGTCTACGACTTCCAGCAGTGAGGCCCGCCTGGCTGGAGGCATGTAGGGAAGAATCGGGCCAGGGGTGACGCTGGATTTTTGATTCTGGTCAGGGTGCTGGCCAACATCGGGGGCGGAGGCATGCCCGATGAGCCCACAGCAGCCAGGTCCTGGACAGAAGTTCAACCCGCTGCGGTGGATCGAGCCGTCTCTGAATGGCCTGGTGACAGTCGCGCTCCTGGTGGCCACCTGGTTCCTGGCGACCAGCGAGACCGGCCGGGCCTTCCGCGAGAACCTGTCCTGGCCCTCCAAGCTGGGGCTCGCCGTCCTCGCGGGCCTGCTCATCCTCGCCATCACCCACTGGTTCAACCTTCGCGCGCGGGTGGAGGAGCAGTGGCTCGCGCTCGCGAAGAGCGCGGCGGCGATCGCGCCCTCGCTCGTGAAGCCTGCCCTCATCGTGCTCCTGGGCGCCATCCTCTTCACCGCCTACCACATCATGAAGGAGCGCCCGCCGTTCGCGGAGGGCCCGATGCTCGGGGGCGTCTCGATGACGCTCGTTGGCATCCTCTGCCTGTCCTCGGCGCCCGCGCTCCTGACGCTCGGCGTCTCGCTCCTGGTCGAGCGCCGCATGGCCCGCGGGGACTTCGCGTTCGAGGTCAACCCTTCCCTCGCCCTCCACCGGAAGCATGGCGAGGAGCTCGTCAAGCATGCCCGGGCCAACTGGGAGTACGAGCGGGAGATCATGGAGGGCTCCATCCATCGCATGGGCCGCCACGGCGCGATCCTCGGCTTCCTGGCCTCCTGCATCCTCGTCACCTGCACCGTGCTGATGGCCACCGAGAACGACTACATCGCGCTC
>NZ_DASPHO010000820.1:0-3267 GCF_035629615.1 Hyalangium sp.
CACCTCAATTGGCAGTGATGGCGGAGGCTCCGAAGAAGGGGCGTAAGCTTCGGTTGGATTGGGGCGGGTTGCTGGTCGCACCTTCGCACTGGACGTCTTCGCGTGCACCCGATGCGGAGGTAGACGGCGGGTGCTGGCGTAGTGGTGGGCGTTGGTCCTTGCGGTGCGTCCAGGCGGGTCGGGTATGGGCCATGCCGACGCGCCCCTCGTGGTGAGCGCTGGGGTCTTGTGGTGAGCGTCCAGGCAGCGTCGCCCGTTCCTCTGCCGTCATGACCGCCTTGTCACCTAGAAGGCTGATGATCACCACGTGGAGGCACTCGGCCGGAGTCAGCGCCGATCCCAGCTTGTCCGCGACGGTCGCGCGGCCTTCTCCCGTGAACGCCTGGGAAGGATGGGCCACGTGCCGCGCACGGAGTTCGCCAGCACGTTGCACTAGCTCCCCCATCTTCTCGGCGCTGACAGGCTCGCGCTTGCACTCGGGGGAGCCGATGCAACCGCCACCGGGGCCGCGAAGATGGCCGCAGGGGTTGAGCGGGTAGAACATCGTCGGCGCGTCTTGTTGCGTGGGCGTGGTCATCTCTGATCCTTCCTCTGGCGCCGGGGGCGCTTGGGCTCCGCTACGAAGGCCTTCACGAGGCGCAAGATCAGCTTGAGCTGTAGACCTTGAAGGCGCCCCAGCAGGCGCAGCAGGCGCCGCACTTCCGGCGAATGTGCCAGCGCGGGCGGTACTTCGGTAACTGGTCGCCCTGCCCCCGTAAGGGAGCGAACGTCGGCTCCCCTGCGTCACAAACACTCGTTTGCGGCGCAGCGTCACGGCCCTGAGGAACCTGACGTCCTTACCCAGAGGGGCGCGCCTCGGATGAAGGACCGCTGACGTCATCAGCGCCCGGTGAGATGTAGAGGCGGACACATGCAAGCCCATGAATTAACTGTAAAAATTAGTCGCCAACGATGAACGGGCTTTCAGCTTATGGGTGAGTATTGACCCCGGGGCTAGATGGATCTACACCGAAGGGCGGCGGTGGGGAGTCCATCGCCAATACGAAAGGCAAGAACCATGTCAAAAGCAGCGTTTCTCTCGTTCGACCTACAGTCCGCCAGCGGCAATGACTACGCCACCGCCTATGACATCCTGAGGAGGGCGGGATTGACCATCACGACCCCAACCTTCAGCCACTACCTCCCGAACACAGTGGTCATGGGAACCATCGCAGACAACTGGACTGCGCCGATGCTGAGGGATGCCGTGATAAGGACGTTCCGGGCCGCAGGGCTGAACGTCACGAATCTCATCTGCGGCATCGTCATTGACTGGGCAGTGCTCGGCGATCCGGTTGGCAGTGAGACGTCAGCGCACCAGTAGGCGCGAGAGATAACCCCGATGACCAGAAGGCGGCGGAGAGGTGGTTGCCTCTTGGCCGCCTTCGTCGTTTACGAATGGCCACCCGAGGTGTCCGAGAAGTACCAAATCCGGGCAAGGGGACTGCGGGCTACTTCCTGACCTTCATCCAGTGGCTTGAGCGCTGGTGAAATGCGCCGTAGCTGTTCCCTGGTGCGTCACAGCTTCGACCGACGCTTGCCCGCTCCGGGCGAGCAGCACAGCTCATTCCCGGCGCCTACGGGGTACGGCGAACTGTTACGAGGAAGCCGCTAACCATCAGTAAAGAGGTACTAAAAAAGTGGAGGCGGCGGGAATCGAACCCACCGCCTTGAAGGGTGGAGCACCGCTCCGGGAGCGGCTCACTCCCCGTCGGCCGAGTCGCGATCCTCCGCGCGCGCCAGCTTGTGCCGCTCGAGGAGCCGGTAGAACTGGCTGCGCGACAGGCGTGACTCGCGCGCGGCGGCCGAGATGTTCCGCTTGTGGCGGGCCAGCAGCGCCGTCAGGTAGTCGCGCTCGAACTGCTCCAGCAGCTTGTCCCGCGCCTCGTTGAAGGCCAGCGGCGTCGCGCTCTGCTCCTCCTTCGCGCCCGCCTCGAGGCTGCCAAGCGCCACCACCCGCTGCACCGCGTTGCGCAGCTCGCGCACGTTGCCGCGCCAGGGATCGCACTGCAGCGCCGCGAGCGTGGCCGAGGCCAGGGTGATGTCCATGCCCGTCAGCTGGCGCGCGAAGTGCGCGGCGAGCAGCGGGATGTCCTCCGGGCGCTCGCGCAGGGGCGGAATGGTGATGGAGGTGACGGCCAGCCGGAAGTACAGGTCCTCCCGGAAGCGCTTGGCGCGGACCTCGGCCTCCAGCTCCCGGTGGGTGGCCGACAGCAGCCGGAAGGTGGAGTGGCGCACCTGCCCATCCCCCACCCGGCGGAACTCCTGCGTCTCCAGCAGCCGCAACAGCTTGGGCTGCTGCGCCAGCGGGAGCTCGCCAATCTCATCCAGGAAGAGCGTGCCTCCGTTGGCCGACTCCACCGCGCCCACGCGATCCCGGTCCGCTCCGGTGAACGAGCCCTTGGCGTGGCCGAACAGCTCGCTCTCCATGAGGTTGGGGCTCACGGATGAGCAGTCGAAGACGATGAAGGGGCCGCGCTGCTCCTCGGGCCCGGAGAGGGCGTGGAGCGCCCGCGCCACCATCTCCTTGCCCGAACCCGTCTCCCCGCGAATGAGCACCGCGGCGCGCTGGGGCCCCAGCCGCTCCAGCTCCGCGAAGAGCTGGCGCATGGCCACGGACTTGCCCATCAGGCCATGAAGCTCCTCACGCTCGCTGACGGCCCGCCGCTGCGCCGTGGCCGAGCGGATGCGCAGCGTCGTCTTCCCCACCGTCACCGAGCCTCCCACAGGGACGCGCGCCTCCCGGATACGCGCCCCGAGGTAGCGCGTGCCATTGCGGCTGCCCAGGTCTCGCACCCGCACCGCGCCAGGCAGCAGCTCGAGCACCAGGTGGCGGCGGGACACCGTCGGGTCCTCCAGCGGCAGCTCACAGGCGGGATCGCCCCCCACCAGCAGCGTGCCAGAAGACAGCGTGGCACGAGCGCCCTTGCCCGGCCCCTCGACCGCCTCTACCACCACCGCCTCCAGGGGCAGCGCCCCGTCATTCTTGTTGAGGGTCAGGTCCGCCGTCTTCCCGGAGGAGATCTCACCGGTCGCGAAGTCCGGAAGCGTGCTGGCCTTGGCCCCCTTCTCCTCGCCTCCGGTGCTCACCGCAGATCCACCTTCACGAAGGACTCCTTGCCGGCCTGCACACGGACCCGGCGCCTGGCCATCTTACCTGTCTCCGGGTTGCGCAGCTCGATGTCGACCGGCCCCGAGGGGACACTGAGGCGCGCCACGGGCGTCTGC
>NZ_DASPHO010000821.1:0-15625 GCF_035629615.1 Hyalangium sp.
GACGTCACGGGCGTGGTCATCTACTTCACCGTCGTCACCACCATCCTCACCGGCCGCGCGCTGTAAGCCACGGCCAGCCCGAGGAGGGGCGTAAAAGGCGGGGGCTCAGAACATGTGGCGGCGCATGCTGATGTTCACCAGCAGGCCCACGCTGACCATCATCGACATGATCGAGGAGCCGCCGTAGCTCATCAGCGGCAGGGTGATGCCTGTCACCGGCAGCAGGCCAATCACCATGCCGATGTTCTCGAACACCTGCCAGAAGATCATCGCGGTGATGCCCACGGCCACGAAGGCGCCGAACCTGTCCCGGGCGTTGAAGCCCACCGCCAGCGCCAGGGAGAAGAGTCCTCCATAGAGCACGAGCAGCACCAGGCAGAACAGGAAGCCATGCTCCTCGGCCCACACGGAGAAGATGAAGTCCGTGTGCTGCTCGGGGAGGAAGGACAGGCCCGTCTGCGTGCCCTCGCGCCAGCCCTTGCCCGACATGCCCCCGCTGCCCACGGCGATCTTCGACTGGGCGGCGTGGTAGCCGCTGCCCCGCAGGTCCGCCTCCGGATCCAGCCACCCGGAGATGCGCTGGCTCTGGTGCTTCTTGAGGTGGTGCTTGAGGACGGTGAAGCGCGGCTCCGGCGCCTCCCGCACGTAGTCGTTCCAGATGATGACTCCGGCCGCCAGGATGCCCGCCACCATCACCGCCACCAGGTACCAGCGCACCTTCCCGAAGAGGATGACCGTCAGGGACGACAGCAGGATCATCATCGCCGTGCCCAGATCCGGCTGCACCAGCACGAGCCCGGCGGGCACCGCCACCGCCAGCACCGGCTTCCACAGCCGCATCAACCCATAGGACTCCTGATTGGGCCGGAAGTCGTCGTGGTAGATCTTGGCCAGCATGAGGATCACGCCGATCTTCATGAACTCGGCGGGCTGCACGCGCACCGGCCCGAGCACGAACCAGCTCTCGGCACCCTTGGCCTTGTGTCCAATGAAGCGCAGGGCGATCAGCGCCAGGATGTTGATCACGTAGATGGGCACCGTCATCCGCTGGATCCAGCGGTAGTCC
This sequence comes from Hyalangium sp., assembly GCF_035629615.1. Taxonomy (GTDB): domain Bacteria; phylum Myxococcota; class Myxococcia; order Myxococcales; family Myxococcaceae; genus Hyalangium. Next base: position 1,067 of record NZ_DASPHO010000821.1, read on the forward strand.
ACCAGGCACACCATCAGCGCCACGCCCAGGCCGATGCCCATGTAGAGGGCCTGGCTGGTCCAGACGGACGCGTGCGGAGGCCGCGCCGCCGAGGCCAGGTTCCAGACGCCCAGCCCGCAGATGGCCAGGATGCAGAAGATCAGTGCCCACGGGACGTGGGGCACCATGCGCCGTTCAATGCTGAGCTGCATTCGGAATGCCTGCGGCCGGAACGCCGCGAGTGAGCATGACGTCCTCCAGCTTGGGCGCTGGAGGCAGGGTCAGGACGTAGGGCTGATTGGAGCGAGGCGGTGGTGACGTCTCATCCTGCTTCTTCAGATCGAAGTACTTCTGGATGACGGCCATGGCGGTGGGCGCCGCGTCCGTGCCGCCGTGGCCGCCGTGCTCGTTGAGCACCACCACGGCGAGCTCTGGCTTGTCCGCCGGCGCGAAGGAGGCAAACCATGCGTGATCGCGCTCCCAGTATGCCATCTGGTGCGTCTTGAGGCGCACCGCGCCCAGCGCAGCCACCTGGGCCGTGCCCGTCTTGCCTGCCACCACGATGTCCTTGAGGCGCTGCCGGTAGGCGGTGCCGCCCGCGTCGTTCACCACCGCCACCAGCGCATCGATGATGGACTTGCGGTGGGCGGGGTTGATCTCCAGCGTCCGCACCACCTGCGGGTCGAACGCATCGATGACCTGGCCGTCCAGGTTCTCGATGCGCTGCACGAGCTGCGGCTTGTACAGCGTGCCACCGTTGGCGATGGCCGCGTACACGAGCGCCAGCTGCAGTGGCGTCACGTTGTCGTCGCCCTGGCCCACGGCGCTGTTGAGCGCCATGCCCCTGGTGTAGCCGCCGGGAGAGAGCCGATCATGGTACTCGGGGCTGGGCATGATGCCGGGCACCTCGCCCAGGACGCCAATGCCGGTGGGGCTGCCCAGGCCGAGCGCCTTGCCCATCTCCGCGATGGGCTCCAGCCCGATCTGGTCCGCCACCTTCCAGAACCACGTGTTGCACGAGTACTGGAGCGCGTGCCGCGCATCCATGGCGCCGTGGCCGCTCTCCTTGTGGCAACGCCAGGTGCGCGAGCCCAGCTTGTACCCACCCGGACAGTTGATCACCGTCTCCGGCCGGAAGAGGCCCGACTTGAAGGCCGCCAGCTGCGTCACGACCTTGAAGGTGGAGCCCGGGCTGTAGTGCTCGGCCGCCACGCGGTTGATCATCGGCGAGAGCGGATCCTTCGTCAGCGCCGCCATCTGCGCCGGCGTCACGCGGCCCGTGAGCAAGTTGGGATCGAAGCCCGGCCGGGACACCAGCGCCCTGATGAAGCCGGTGTTCACATCGATGGCCACCACCGCGCCGGCCACGCCCGGGAAGACCCGCTCGGCCTCTTCCTGCAGGCGCATGTCGATGGAGAGCACCACGTTGCTGCCCGCCTCGGACGGGATGACGGAGTTCTCGCCCAGCTTCTCGTTCAGCTCCTCGATCTTCTGTCCGCGCGCGTTCACCACCTCTTTGCGCACCCCGTCTACCCCGCGCAGCCGCGGCTCGAAGTAGCGCTCCAGTCCGCGGCGGCCGATGTAGTCACCCAGCGCGTACCTCGCTCCGTCTGCGTTGAGCCGCTCCAGCTCCTCTTGGGTGATCTCGTTCATGTACCCCAGCACGTGCGAGAGCACCGTCTCCGTGCGGTAGTTGCGGTGCGGCACCGCCACCACCTCCACGCCATCCAGGATGTCGCGCCGCGCGTTGATGAGATCCAGCTCGTCCCGCGTGAGATCGATGCGCACCGGCACCGCCTGGAATGGGGCGTTGCGGCGCCCCAGGCGGATCTGCTCTTCGACCTTGGCGCGCTGCTCCTCGTCCCAGCCGAGCAGCAGGGCCAGCCGGGGGATCACCTGCTTGGAGCAGTCCGTGCAGAAGGCCGGAGTGATGAAGGCGTCGAACGAGGGGCGGCTGTCCACCAGGATCGTGCCGCGAGCGTCCTTGATGACGCCCCGGTCCGCGCGCAGGCGGACCTCCTTGACGAAGTTGGCCACGCTCTTGGCGGCGTACTCCTCGCCGCGGATGATCTGCAGCCGGTACAACTGCAGGGACAGCACCAGCAGGCCGCTCACCATGGCCAGACCCAGCCAGAGGAAGCGCCGCTTGAGATCGCGCCCCGGCGGCGTGGTCTTTCCCAGAGCCGAAGGCGTCACAGCAGCCCTCCCACCTGGGCGCGCTCCTGGCGAGCCTCGATCCTGCGCAGCAGCGGATGGAGCACCAGCGCCGCCGCGCCGGTGAGCGCCACCTGCAGCGGCAGGCCGGGCAGCACCGCCGTGGCCGAGCCGTCCTTCACCGTCAGCCACCCGAAGAAGGCCGCCAGCAGGCCATGGCCCACGTCCGCGCCCATGGTGAAGAGCACGAAGGCCACCGGGCCTCGCACATCCACCAGCGAGTACACCAGCCGGCAGGCCAGGAAGGTGAAGACGCCCAGGAAGGTGTAGAGGCCCGTGGGCTGGCCGCTCATGAGATCCAGCAGGTAGCCCACCGCGAAGGCCGAGCAGGCCCCCTCCAGCAGCGAGGCGCGCAGCGCGAGGAACGCCAGCAGCACCACCGTCACGTCGATGCGCGAGAGCACCAGGCCCGCCCGCTGTACCAGCACGGACTCGAGCGTGAGCAGCACCATCGCGAGCACCACCGTCACCAGGAACTTCATCGTGTCCCCTCCACCATCGGCGCCGCCTCCTGGTACGGACTGCCCACCACCAGCACCTCCTCGAGCTTCGTCGTGTCCACAGCGGGCAGGACGTCCGCGGCCTGGAACATGCCGTGCTCCTTTTTCTCTAGATTTGCCACCCGCCCTACGACCAGGCCCGGCGGGTACACCCCGTCCGTCCCGGAGGTGATGATCAGATCACCGTCCTCCACGTCCTCGGTGCGCAGCATGTTCTCCAGCTTGAGCGGCCCGCTGCCGGAGCCCGCCGCCGTGCCACGCGCCCTCGAGCGCTGCACCCTCACGCCCACCCGGCTCTGGGGATCCGTCACCAACGCCACGTCCGCGTAACCTCCCGTCGTCCGGATCACCTGGCCGACGATCCCATCCGGCGTCACCACCGACATGCCCCGGTACACGCCCTGCCGCTCACCGCTGCTGATCCGCACCGACAAGAGCTTGGCCACCGGATTCACCCCCACCACCCGCGCCGGAATCTCTGGCCCCGCCGCTGCCTCGGCGTACGCCAACAATTGCTTCAGCCGCCCATTCTCCGCCCGCGCCTCGCCCAGCGCCTGAACCGCCGCGCGCAGCTGCATGTTCTCCAGCCGCAGCGCGTCATTCTCCTGCCGCACGCCTCGCAGGTCCACGTAGTGGTTCACCACCCCCACCACACCGTCGATGGCCCAGTTGAGCGCCGACTGCAGGGGCGCCGTCATCGCGATGACGGCGCGATCGACGAAGTTCGGATCGCGGCCCCGCCGCCCGGTCACCAGGAAGGTGACCAGCGGGTAGAGCAGCAGCACGCTCACGATGAGGAAACGGCGGTACCGCCGGAAGAGCGACAGCACTGGGTCGAGGTACCCGTGTAGGGAAAGAGGGGCGGGAAGGAAGAGGGGCGGCTAAACACTGTAAATCGCTTGCATTTTCAGAGGGCTTATCCTACGCAGTCAAGGCCTTGAGTTGGGGGTGGAGGAGAACCGTTCACCCACCGGCCGGGCATCCAACAAACCCGCGCCGCGAGTCCTTCCACGAGAGGCCTCGTTGGCGCCGCGCAGGAAGAAACGACAGCATCATGGAAGGTATGAACCTCCGGAAGATCGTCTCGCTGGTGTTCATCATTGGCATTGCCGTTGTGTTCACGCTGAGCTTCGGGCCGGGCAGCTTCAGCAAGGCGACCACCTCTCAGGCAACCAGCTTGAACTCCGTGGCGGTGGTCAACGGCAAGGAGATCCCGCTGCGCGACTTCATCCGCCAGTACAACGTCCAGATCAACAACCTGCGCAACCGCGGCACCCCCATCCCTGAGTCGGTCGCGCGCCAGTACGTCGCGCCGCAGGTGGTGCAGAACCTGGTGGACGTGGCGCTGGTGGCCCAGGCGGCGGACCGCTACGGCATCGTCCCCGCGGACTCCGAGCTGGTGGAGATCATCCACCGCAACACGGACTTCCAGAAGGCGGGCCAGTTTGACTTCGAGCAGTACCGGAGCGCCCTGCGCGACTACTACCGGCTGACGGAGACCCAGTACGAGGACGACCTGCGCCACCAGCTGGCGGCCCAGAAGATGCTCGAGGTGGTGCGCAATGGCGCCGTCGTCTCGGATGACGAGGTGCGGGCCCGCTACCAGAAGGAGGCCAACCAGGCCAAGCTCGTGTTTGCGCGCTTCCTGCCCACCATGTACGCGGACAAGGTGGCGGCTCCCACGCCGGCGCAGCTGGACGAGTACAAGAAGGCGAACGCGCAGGTGATCTCGGATTACTACGAGACCAACCGCTTCATGTACAACCAGCCCGAGCGTGTGAAGGCGCGGCAGCTGCTCGTGAAGCTGGCGCCGGATGCGACGGCGGAGCAGAAAGCGGAGGCGAAGGCTCGCGCCGAGGCGATCCGCAAGGAGATCGTCGACGGCAACAAGGACTTCGCCGCGGTGGTCCGCGAGCGCAGCGACGATCCGGGCTCCAAAGCCACGGGCGGGGACCTGGGCTGGGTGGAGCGCGGCAGCCTGGAGCCGATGCTGGCGGATGCCATGTTCACGCTCGCGCCGGGCAGCGTGTCCGAGCCCATCGAGACGAAGCTGGGCTACCACCTGGTGAAGGTGGAGGAGAAGCAGGCGGCGGCGGACAAGAAGCTGGCGGACGTGGAGAACGAGATCGCCACCACGCTCTACAAGCAGCAGCAGGCCAAGGAGCTGGCGAAGGCCGAGGCGGAGAAGGCGCTGGCGGCGGTGAAGGGTGGCAAGACGATCCAGCAGCTGTTCCCGCCGGAGAAGGAGGGCCAGCCGGCGCTCCAGCGCTTCGAGACGGAGTCGCGCCCGGAGGCGGTGGAGACGGGCACGGTCACGGCCGGGGCCGAGTCGGTGCCCTACCTGGGCCCGGCACCCGCGCTCATGACCGCGGCGTTCGCGGCGCAGGGTCCGCAGGCGCTGGACCAGGTGTTCCCCGCGGGCGAGGGCTTCGTGGTGGCCCAGGTCACCGAGCGCAAGAAGGCCACCGACGAGGACTTCGCGACGAAGAAGGACGAGCTGCGTGACCAGGCCCGCCGCGCCAAGCAGATCGAGGTCGAGGACTCCTTCATCAAGGCGCTGCGCAAGCAGGGCTCGGTGGTGACCAACACCGAGGCCATCGAGAGTGTCATCGGCGCCAGCTGATCCGCGCGCCGCTCAAGAAGCCCGGTGGCGCTGGCTCGCGTCCCCACCGGGCCTCCCGCTGTACCGCGCCGTACTCCGGCGCCTGCCTCACGCCTCGTCGGACTCGTCCTCCATCTCCTCCGGGAGGACAATGGCCTTGCGCAGGCTCCGAGCGATCTCCGGGACGACCTCGGCGGCATCATCGATGGAGCAGTGCGCGCACTTGCCGTCCGCGCCGATGCTCTGCTCGAAGCTGAAGACGTTCGTCGGATCGTACTTCCGCTTCACCAGGCACAGCACCGGGTAGTACTCGGCCCAGTACCGCCGCGACCAGTCGGTGTAGTACGGCTTCGGGTAGTTCTGGTACGCCTCTCCGTTGCTATAGGGACGGCCGATCTCGAGCCACTGATCCATATAGGCGAACGCCTTGAGCTTCTCCTCGGGGCTGTCCCAGTAGCTGTTGAGGTACGTGTTGAAGTCGGCGCGCCGGTGGATGTAGGCGTTGAAGCCGCGGCTCCGCTCGTTGATGGCCGCCCCCGCGGGCTCGATGACCATCTGCGGGGGGAACTTGATCGTCGTTGCCGCATTGCGGATGTGGTCCACCATCTGGCGCCACCCCGCCACGCCCAGCGGCCGCTCGTAGTACCGCGTCTGCTTCTCCTGCGGGGGAACCGTCGCCAGCGAGGTGATGTCCTCGCCCAGGAAGTCCGGCTCCTGCGCGTAGCCCATGAGCTTGTTGTTCATGGAGTAGAAAGAGCCCCGCTCCTCCCACTGGATCTGGCAGCCGGGCAAGGCGATGACATCGGCCAGCAGCTGGCGCCACAGGCTGCTCGGCCCGCGGTACATGACGCGGACGATCAGATAGGGCCCTGCCCAGTTGGCGCCGTGCTGGATGACTGCCAGGTAGGCCAGGCGGCGATCGTGGTTGGAGCCCATGAAGCGCCGCTGCAGCAGCTCGAGCGCCGCGGCGCCCTGGGCCGCCTCCGTGTCCGTTCCCAGGTTCCACTGCATGAGGACGGCACCGACTTCTTGCAGCGGGAAGAGCCGGTAGGAGGCCCGCGTCAGGACGCCGAACTGGTTGCCCGTGCCGCCGCGCACGGCCCAGAAGAGATCGCGGTTGTGGCGCTCGTTCGCGATGACCGGCCGGCCGTCGGCCAGCACCATCTCCACCTCGGTCACGTTGTCACAGTTCATCCCGAACATGCGCGAGCCGAAGCCGAAGCCGCCGCCCTGCATCATCCCGCCGATGCGGACATCCGGGCAGATGGCGGCCGGGGCGAACAGGCCGTAAGGGTACGTGGCGCGGTAGAAGTCCCGCATCTGCACGCCGGGCCCCACGTGGACGAGCTTGCGCTGCGGCTGGACGAAGACGTCGTTCAGGCCGCGCACGTCCAGCATCAGCCCTCCCTCGACGGTACAGTAGCCCGCGGTGCTGTGGCCGCCCGAGCGGGGTACCCAGCGAAACGAGGGGTTCTCCTCCCGCTTCGCGCGGATGAACCTCATGAAGGCCCGCACGTCGTGCATCGACTCACAGACGCCAATCGCGGCCGGGTGCACGTGCTCGAAGTTCGAGTAGGCCACCGCTCGCAGCGCCTCGTATTCCGGATCCCAGGGGAACACGAGCCGTCCGCTGGTCTCCCAGGTGAGCTCAATCGCTTGCTGACGCGTGATCTGGAAACGCGCGAAGTCTGAGTCGGGCCGCTTGGCCCACTCCGCGATGCGTTTCTTGATCTCGATCTTCTTGACGTCGTAGTTGAGTTCCATGAAGGCGAGCACCCGTCAGCTGGCCAGGGTGGATCCCAGGCCTGCGAGCGATCGTACCGGCCCTCGCTGACGCCTTTGTGCTCCACAGAACATTTGCGGAAGGTTCCCCACATAGGGGTGCCACCTACGGGGGTCCGGGCTGCCCCACCCCTGAAATCAGCACCTGGAGTGACAGGCACGGCACTCAGCGGGTAGGTGGGGTCACGCTGGGGTCTGAGGGGGTGCGCTCCGCGAGGCAGACTTCGTTCCGGCCCTGGGCCTTCGCTGCATACATGGCGAAGTCCGCCGCGCGCACCAGGTCCATGGCCGAGCGCGCGTGGTCTGGGAAGGTGGCCACGCCCAGGCTCGCCGTCACCCGGATCTCGAGCCCCTGGCTCTGCATGAAGCGCCGGGAGCGGAACGCATCCCGGATGCGCTTGGCGATGGTCATCGCTCCCTCGGGAGCCGTCTCCACCAGCATCAGCGCGAACTCGTCTCCGCCATAGCGGAACACCAGGTCGAGCTGGCGGCTGGAGGCGATCAGCAGCTCCCCCACCTCCTTGAGCAGCGCGCTGCCAACGAGGTGGCCGTGGGTGTCGTTGACGTTCTTGAAGTGATCCAGATCCAGGAACACCAGCGACAGCGGGTGGTGGAAGCGCTGCGAGCGCCGCACCTCGTGATCGAGCTGCGCGCGCAGATGCCGGGCGTTGTAGCAGCCGGTGTGCTCGTCGGTGATCGTCAGCTCCTGCACCCGGCGGAAGTTGCGTGCGTTCTCGATGGCGATGGCCGCGTAGTCCGAGATGGCCGTCAGCGTGGTGAGATCGTCCTCGGTGAAGGGGGGATCGCTCGGGCCGTTCACCAGCTCGATGAGGCCGAGCACCCGCCCGCGAGCGATGAGGGGCACGGCGAGGATGGAGCGGGTGTGGAAGGCGGAGGCCTGATCGAAGCGCGGGGCGAACGCGGGATCTCCTCCCACGTCATGCACCAGCCGGGCCTTTCCAGTGGAGAACACCGTGCCGGCGATGCCCTCGCCTGGCAGGAGCTGGAGCGCCTTGAGGGCCTCGGCGCCGTCGCCCACGGCCACCTCGAAGTAGAGCTTCCCCGTCTGCTCGTCCAGGAGGATGAGCGACCAGTTGCGGGGCTGGAGCAGGTCGCTCACCTTCTGCATCACCAGGTGGAGCACCTCCTTGAGCTCCAACGTGGAGGTGAGCGCCTTGGCGATCTCGTTGAACGCGGCCAGCTGCTCCACCGTCCGCTTCATGGCCGACAGGAGATCAGCAGGGTTCATCGGGAGTCCACTCCGCGGCGCAGTTCTGCTAAGGGCTTCGAGCCATCCACCATGCCCACTCTAGAGGATCCCACGTCCCTCGTCCTTGCTTCCGCCTCTCCGCGGCGGCGCGATCTGCTCTCCCAGCTGGGACTGCGCTTCACGGTGGCCGCGGCGGACCTGGATGAGACCCCCCTGGCGGGCGAGGCCGCGGACCTGTACGTGCTCCGGCTGGCCCGCGCCAAGGCCCAAGCCGTAGCCGCGCGCTTCCCGGATACCTGGGTGCTGGCGGCTGACACCACGGTGGCCCTGGGCACCGAGCTGCTCGGCAAGCCGGGCGGGCCTGACGAGGCGCGGCAGATGCTCACGCAGCTCTCCGGCCGCACCCACGCCGTCTACACGGGTGTAGCGCTCGCAGGCCGAGCCGAGGAGGCCACCGTGGTGCACACCCGCGTCACCTTCCGGACGCTCTCCGCCGGGGAGATCGACTGGTATGTGAGCACCGGCGAGCCCTTGGACAAGGCGGGAGCCTACGCCATTCAGGGCAAGGGCGGATTCCTGGTGGCCTCTGTGGAGGGCAGCCCCACCAACGTCGTCGGCCTGCCGTTGGGGGAGACCCTGGCTCTCCTCACGCGCGCGGGCGTTCCCCTTCCCTGGAGGTCCCCATGAGCGAAGTGGCGGAGCGGCTGGCCCAGCTTCAGGCCCGAGTGGCCGCGGCCTGTGCACGCGCGGGGCGCCCCGTGGAGTCGGTGACGCTGGTGGCGGTGTCCAAGCTCAAGCCCGCGGCGCTCATCCGCGAGGCATACGAGGCGGGCCAGCGCGACTTCGGGGAGAACTACGCGCAGGAGCTGCGGGACAAGGCGGCGGAGCTGGCCGGGCTGGAGGGGCTGCGCTGGCACGCGATCGGGCCCCTGCAGACGAACAAGGTGAAGTACGTGGCCAAGGCCGCGCACGCCTTCCATGCGCTGGAGCGGCTGGAGGTCGCGCAGGAGCTGTCCAAGCGCCGGGCCAGCGCACCCCTGCCCTGCTATGCCGAGGTGAACCTGGGCGGCGAGCAGAGCAAGAGCGGGCTTGCACCCGAGGCGCTCGGGCCCTTCGTGGAGGCAGTGCGGGCGCTTCCAGGCCTGCGGCTGGAGGGGTTGATGGCGCTGCCCCCGCCGACGGAGGAGCCAGCGCAGGCCCGCGGCTACTTCCAGCGGCTGCGCGAGCTGGCCCAGGAGCACGGGCTCGCGGGCCTGTCCATGGGGACGACGCACGACTTCGAGCTGGCCATCGAAGAGGGTGCCACACTCGTGCGAGTGGGCACCGCCATCTTCGGAGAGCGGGCGTGAGCCCAGCTGGGGCTACAGCTCCTTGAGCCGCATCTTTCCCGAGTCGGTGAAGGACACCCGGGCCTCGTTGCCGCAGTAGTTGCAGCGGAGCTCATCCCCGTCAACGATGGGCTCATCCGTGGGGTTGTTCGCGTAGCACGAGGGGCAATCCCACTCCTTGTGTCCTTTGCCCGACTTGCCCTTGCCCTTCTTGTCGTCGTCGTCGTCGTTGTTGTGATCCTGCATGGAGCTGATCCTCCTCTGCCTGGGCACGGCGCACCCATGCCGTGTCTCACAGGCTAGCAGCTTGGTGTGCATGGGTGTAGGCAAGCCTTGGGGCATCTCTGCCACTCTTGCCTACCTAGGGAGTGCCCGCCGGTGAATGATGGGGATCCCCCCCCGTCCAGGGAATTGCACGCCAGTGGGAAGGGATTGGGGTGGGGCGGTTGGCGGCGCGAAGTCTGGCTACCTACATTCGCCCGACCTTTCTCAGGGAGGGCTGGACCTCGAGTCCGGGAGCACAACATGCAGACGCGGTTCAAAGCTGCGAAGGCTGCAATCGTCGGCCTGCTGTCAGGGATGATGTTCTCCAGTGTGGCCCTGGCCCAGGAAGCCGGGCAGGCGTTCGGGCCTGGAGAGCAGGCGCTCTACCGCGTCCAGTACCTCGGGGTGACGGCAGGCACGGCGCAGATCACCGTGGGCGCGCCGATGAAGCAGTGGGGCCAGCAGGTGTGGCCGATCGTCTCAGTGGCAAAGTCGGACCCGGTGATCGGCGTGTGGCCCATCAAGGACAAGTTCGTCTCGTACTGGCACTCGGAGGGCCAGCGCTCGCTGGGCAGTGACTTCTTCGTGGAAGAGAACCACAAGCGGCGCCGCCAGCGCATCCAGATGAAGGACGGCCGCACCGCGCACGTGGTCCGCCAGAAGGAGGGCGCGGCGCCAACGGAGGCCACCCACGAGCTGCCCGAGGGCTCCATGGATCTGGCCGGCGCGACGTTCGCGCTGCGCAGCCGGGGCATCGCTGACGGCCAGGAGTACACCTACCCGGTCTTCACGGGCTCGAAGAGCTTCCTGCTGCGCGCGAAGGTGGACGGCCGGCAGACCCTGAAGACGTCGCTGGGGGAGCGCGAGGTCTTCCGCGTGAAGCTCCAGACGGACTTCTCCGCGAAGCTCCAGACGAAGCGCGACATCGTGGCGTACTTCACGACGGACTCCAGCCACGTGCCCGTGCGCATCGAGGCGGAGTTCGTGCTGGGCTCTATCGTGGCGGAGCTCACCGAGTACAAGCAGGGCCGCATGGTGGCGATGAACGACTGACGGGCGGCCAGGCCGCCGAAGGTGGGGGTATGGGAGCGGGTTGGGCGTGGGTGCTGACGGCAGTGCTGGCGGCATCGCCAGGGCCAGAGAAAGTGTCCCCGAAGGTCGTGTCTCCGCTGGTGAAGGTGAGGCCCGGCATGCCGGTGGCGGGCTCCGCCGAGGCGCGCCTGAGCCTGGCACGGGGCGAGTGCGAGGGCTCGCAAGTCGTCCTCCCTGGGAAGATCCGCCAGGTGACGGCGAAGCCGCTCGCGCTGAAGGGGCCGGGCCCCGCGCTGGCTGCCTCACTCTGGCGCGAGGCCTTCGTCGACGTGAAGACGCCCTCCAACAGCCAGGGGGCGACGGGGCCCTGGCCGGATCCGCTCGTGCCGGTGGAGACACCGGGAGAGCCCTCGCTGCCCGCCGTGCTCTATGTGGAGGTGTGCGCTCCCACGGAGCAGGAGCCCGGGACGTACCACGGCGAGCTGCACGTGAAGGCGGACGGAGGCACGGTGGCGCCGGTGCCCTTCACGGTGGAGGTGCAGCCCTTCGCGCTGCCTGCGACGGCCTCGCTGCAGACGAGCTTTGGCATCTCGCTCTACAGCATCGCTCGCGGGCACAAGCTGTCCCCGGAGTCCCCCGAGGCGCATGCGCTGCTGCGCGCCTACGGGCGAACGCTGCTGGAGCACCGCCTCAGCGCGTATGGCATGAGCATGAACGCGCCGCCGGTGCGCTTCGAGGAGGGCCGCGCGGTCGTGGACTTCCGTGCGTACGACGAGGAGATGGCGCCCTTCCTCGAAGGGAGCCTGCTGCCCTCTGGCGCCCGCTTCACCACCGCCGACGTGCGGGACTCCTCCCAGTGCAAGACCGAGCAGGAGAAGATCGCGTACTACCGCGCCTTCGCCGAGCACTTCCGAAGCAAGGGCTGGTCCGCGCAGCTCTTCTTCTACGCCAAGGACGAGCCGACACCGGAGGATGTGCCCCTGGTGCGCGCGCAGTCGTCCCGGGTGCGGGCGGCGAGGCGAGGCATCCCCGTGCTCGTCACCGCTCCGCTGGATGATGCGCTCCGGGGCACCGCGGACATCCTCACGCCGACCCTCAACTGCTTCTTCCCCCGCTCTGGGCTGGAGACGTGCCGGAACGTGCTGCCCCTCTCCAAGCTGCGGGCGAAGCTTCCGGCTGGGACTCGGGTGTGGTGGTACCAGAGCTGCAACTCGCACGGCTGCACCGGCGGCCCGACGGAGGACCGCGCAGTGGAGCGCGCCTACACCGGCTGGGCCTCCTATATGGTGGACCACCCTGCCCCGCTCAACCGGGCCATGGGGCCGCTGGCGTTCCTCACCGGCGTGGAGGGAGAGCTCTATTTCGACACCGTCTACGCCTACAACACGAAGAAGGATCCCTGGCAGGACGTCTTCGAGTTCGGCGGCAACGGCGATGGGACGCTCTTCTACCCAGGCACTCCGGCGCGCCTGGGGACGAAGGAGCCCCAACCCGTGGTGTCCTTGCGGCTCAAGCACATCCGCGATGGGCTGGAGGACTATGAATACCTTCACCTGCTGGCACGGCTCGGAGACGAGGAGTCCGCTCGAGCCTTCGCGCGCCGGCTCGCCCGCTCGGGCTATGAGATTGAGCAGGATGTCGAAAAATGGGTCCAGGTCCGACACGACCTGACAGCCCGCCTGCGCAAGCGCTGGGAGTCCTCCGAATATGCGAAGCGTCCCGGCGTCCGACCTTGAAACCCCATCGAAACCCGTCTCCCCGCCCTTCTCGAAAGAAGGATGACCCCTATGCGCTCCGTTCTCGTGGCCTGCCTCGCCCTCGTCGCCACCGCTGCCGCGGCCCAGGTGCCGGAGGGCCCTGAGGCCCAAGGCCAGGATGTCCCGGTGGCCCAGGACCTGTCCCCGGCCACCCAGCCAGCGCAGCCCGTGCCCACCTGTGCGAACGCGCTGCCCCCGCTGCGCACGCCCACCGCCTTCATGCCAGGCGAGCAGCTCGAGTTCGATCTGGACGCGCTGGGCGCCCAGGCGGGGAAGATGACCATGAAGGTGCAGCGCCCCGAGAATGGCGCCCTCCCGGTGCAGATCGAGGCGCAGACCAACACCTTCTTCTCCAAGGTGCGGCGGGTGAATGGCGTGGGGACCAGCTACCTGCACCCGCGCACGCTGCGGCCCTCGCGCTACACCGAGGACGCCACCGAGAACGAGGTGCGCCGCAAGGTGGACGTGGCCTTCGGTGCCAAGGATCGCTCCGTGAAGGGGGACTACGTCTTTGGCCAGCGGGCGGGAAAGTTCAACTACACCTACGACAAGGACGGGCTGGACGTGGCGGGCGCCATCTATCTCTTGCGCCAGCTGCCCCTGAAGGAGGGCCTGCCCGTGTGCTTCGACGTCTACGGCATCCGCCGCCTGTGGCGGATGAACGGCACGGTGGTGAAGCGCGAGCGCGTCTCGCTGCCCATCGGCCAGTTCGACGCCTGGTACCTCACCGGCACCGCGATACGGCTCGACAAGCCCTCGCAGAAGCGCGAGGTGCACGTGTGGATCTCCGACGACGCGCGCCGCCTGCCGCTCGTGGCCGTAGGCACCATCGACCTGGGTGCCATCCGCGCCACCCTCACCGCCTACTCGCGCCCGGGCGAGAAGCAGAAGCGGGCCCAGGGCAAGGAAGAGCTCAAGTGGTAGCGCGCACCCGGCGCTGACCGGCGGATGATCGGCTCCCCCTCTCTGGGGGAGTTTTTTTGTCCCAAATTGATTCCGATTTGCAAAATCAATTTCGATCCGGATAGGGTGTGCGCCGTTCGATGCGTACCCCTGCTCTCGTTCTCGCCCTGCTGTGCACCTCCGCCGTGCTCACCCCTCTCTCCGCTCGTGCCGAGGAGAATGAGGCGAAGGAGGCCGAGAAGAAGCGCCCAGTGCTGAAGCTGGAGGTGGGCGGGTACGCGGATCTGCAGTTCGCCTTCCACAACCACGGGGAGAACCAGAACCGGGAGGGGGGCGCGCAGCGGGACGCGCGGATGACGTTCGACACCACACGGCTGGTGCTGGAGCTGGAGGGGGCCCTGCCCGAGTACGGGCTGGAGGCCGAGATCGAGGTGGAGTTCGAGCACGGCGGCACAGGCTCCGCGCTGGAGCTCGAGTACGAGGAGTTCGGCGAGTTCGAGCAGGAGGTGGAGAAGGGGGGCGAGGTCCTCATCGAGGAGCTCTATTTGAAGAAGAAGTTCGGCGAGCGCTTCTCGCTGTCGCTCGGGCGCTTCTACGTGGCAGTCGGAACGCTGAGCCAGTACTACCGTCCCACCGACTACCTGGGCACGATCCGCTCGGAGGCGGAGACGCTGATCATCCCCAACACGTGGGATGAGATGGGGCTGCAGGCGCAGGCGAAGCTGAGCGGCCTGAGGCTGACGGCGCAGGTGGTGAACGGGCTGGACTCCACCGCCTTCAGCTCTCAGCGCTGGGTGGCTGGGGGACACCAGCACCGGTTCGAGCTGGTCCGCGCGACGGATCTGGCCGGCGTGCTCCGAGCGGACATCACCCGCTTCGAGGGGCTCACCTTCGGCGCCTCCGGCTACTACGGGGACTCGACGCGCAACCGCCCCAAACCGGATCTGGTGAAGGCCTGCGAGGATGCGGATGATCGCGAGGTGGCGCC
>NZ_DASPHO010000822.1:0-8007 GCF_035629615.1 Hyalangium sp.
ACGAGCCACTGCCGGGAGCAGCAACGCGACGAGGAGCAGGGATTGGAGGCGCTTCACCGGCGACACTCTAGGAGAATCAGCGCCGCAGGCCATCCCCCTCCCCGCCTGCCCGGCTCATGAGGCCGGGAGGGGGCCCAGGTAGTCGCTCGGGTCCACGGGCTTGCCGTCGACCCGGACCTCGAAGTGGAGGTGGGGGCCGGACGTACGCCCGGACTCCCCCACGGTGGCGATGACCTGGGAGCGACGCACCGTCTGCCCCGTCTTCACCCGCAGATCCCGATTGTGGGCGTAGAGGGTGATGATGCCGTTCGGGTGCTGGACAATGACGATGAGCCCGTAACCCTTCTGCTCGCCCGCATAGAGGACGGTGCCTTCCTGGGCCGTCTGGACGGGGGTCCCCGCCGGAGCCGCCAGATCGATGCCGTCATGGGGCTCCTTGCCCTTCTTCCCAAAGCGGCCGTACAGCACGCCTCGGAACGGCCAGTCGAGCATCCCCTTGGTCGCCGGCTCGGGCCGTGTGGCCCTCCCCCCTGTCCGGGAGCCCGTCTGCCGTCCCGGCGGGCGCGGGCGCGGGCGCGGAGGCAGCTCGTCCCGGCCCGCCACCACCCGTGGTGCCCCTCCGCCCTCCGGGACGGGCGCCAGCTCGGGCTCCGGATGAGGTGCCTCAGGCTCCTCGGGTGGCACCGTGGGGATGAGCAGCTCCTGCCCCACGGAGAGGCTGCGGGGATCCTTGATGCCGTTGGCCGCTTTGAGATCATCTACGGTGACGCCGTACGAGCGGGCGATCCGGAACACCGTCTCCCCCGGCGCCACGCGGTGGCGGACCGTGAGGAGCTCGGGCTCGGGGTGCGGGGCCCTCAGCGTGATGGGCAGCGCAGGCGCCGCGGCACTCGCGGCCACGGGCGCAGGGGCTGGAAGCTCCGAGGGTGCCGGTGGCGCCTCAATCCCGTGAGGCCGGGCAGCGGCCTGAGAGCTGGCACACCCGGTGGCGGCCAGAACCAGGAGGAGCGCCAGGCCCGCTCGGCTGAAGCTCCCCCCGGCCAACCTCACCCACCCGACTCGATACGTTGGAAGCCCTCGACCGTCCACTCCGCCAGATCGGCCATCCGGACGTGGTCCGTCAGCCCCAGGTGCAGCGGAGTCACGGAGACGCGCTGATCGCGGTGGACGGCGTTGCAGTCGCTGCCGGGGATGTCCTCGTGCTCGTAGGCGCTGCCCCCGATCCAGTAGTACTTCCGGCCTCGCGGATCGATGTTCTCCACCACCTCGAACCCGTAGCTGTGCCTCCCGAGCCGGGTGACGGAAAAGCCCTCCGGCTCCACTCCACCGGGGATGTTCACGTTCAACAGCATCCGCGGTGGCAGGGGCCGAGCGAGCGCGGTGGCCACGAGCGAGCGGGCGAAGCGCGCCGCCGGCTTGAAGTCGAAGGGCTGCTTGGACGCCAGGCTGAAGGCGATGGCGGGAACCCCGAGCAGAGCCGCCTCCATCGCCGCGGCGACCGTCCCCGAGTAGGTGACGTCATCCGCCAGGTTCGCGCCGTGATTGATGCCGGACACCATGAGCTGGGGGCGATCATCCTTGAGGAGGTGGTTGATCGCCAGATACGCGCTGTCCGCGGGGGTGCCGTCCACGGAGAACCAGCGCTCGCGGATCTCCTTGATGCGCAGGGGGCGGTGCAGGGAGATGGCGTGCGAGGCCGCGCTCTGCTCGCGGTCCGGCGCCACCACCCACACCTCCCCCAGCGGACTGACCGCCTCCACGAGGGCCTGGATTCCCTCGGAGAAGTACCCGTCGTCGTTGGAGACCAGAATGCGGGGGCGTCGAGCCTCAGTCACGGCGCCTCACTTCTGCAGGGTGCCCTTGATGGCGGTGCGGCCCGCGAAGCGCGCCGCGGTCCCCAGCTCCTGCTCGATCCGCAGCAGCTGGTTGTACTTGGCCACGCGATCCGAGCGCGACGCCGAGCCCGTCTTGATCTGTCCGCAGTCGAGCGCCACCACCAGATCCGCGATGGTGGTGTCCTCCGTCTCGCCCGAGCGGTGGCTCATGATGGACGTGTACGCGGCGCGGTGCGCCATGCGCACGGCATCGAACGTCTCCGTCAGCGAGCCGATCTGGTTCACCTTCACCAGGATGGAGTTGGCCGTGCCGCTGTGGATGCCGCGGCTGAGCCGCTCCACGTTGGTGACGAAGAGATCATCGCCCACCAGCTGGATCTTCGCGCCCAGCGACTCCGACAGCTTCTTCCAGCCCTCCCAGTCGTCCTCGGCCATGCCATCCTCGATGGAGACGATGGGGTAGCGCTCGCACAGCCCGCGGTAGTAGTCGAGCAGCCCGGCCGAGTCGTACTCCTTGCCCTCGCCCTTGAGCCGGTACTTCTTGCTGCCCTTGTCGTAGAACTCGCTGGCCGCCACATCCAGCGCCAGGTACATCTGCTCGCCCGCCTTGAAGCCGGCGGCGCCGATGGCCTCCATGATGAGCTTGAGGGCCTCCTCGTTGGCCGGCAGATCCGGGGCGTAGCCGCCCTCATCCCCCACGCCGGTGGCGAACTTGCGGGCCTTGAGGATCTTCTTCAGGGCGTGGAACACCTCGGCGCCCCAGCGCACGGCCTCGGCGAAGGAGGGGGCGCCCGCCGGCACCACCATGAACTCCTGCACGTCCACGCGGGTGTCCGCATGCGCGCCGCCGTTGAGGATGTTCATCAGCGGCACCGGCAGCGTGCGCGCCTGCAGCCCGCCCACGTACCGGTACAGCGGAAGGCTGAAGGCGTCCGCCGCCGCCTTCGCGGTGGCCATGGACACGGCGAGGATGGCGTTGGCGCCGAGCTTGCCCTTGTTGGGGGTGCCGTCCAGCTCGCGCATCCGCATGTCCACGGAGAACTGGTCGGTGGCGTCCATGCCCATGAGCTCGGGGGCAATGGTCTCCATCACGTTGGCCACGGCCTTCTTCACGCCCTTGCCCATAAAGCGGTTCTTGTCCCCGTCCCGAAGCTCCAGCACCTCGTGCTCTCCGGTGGAGGCCCCGGAGGGCACCGCCGCACGGCCACGAGCCCCGCCTGCCAGATGGACCTCAGCCTCCACCGTGGGGAAGCCACGGGAGTCGAGCACTTCACGCGCCAGGATTTGAGCGATCTCGGTCATGGCGCGAGGTTCTAGAGGAGCCTCTCCATGCTCGCAAGCTTGCACACCGCCGTGGCTGCTACAGTGTCCACCGGTGAAGCCCCCTTCTGTTCAGGTTTTCCATGCCCCCGCCTCGCCGTCCGCCCCCAAAACAAAAGGGCCCTGATCCCCTTCCTGGCCAGCGGAGCCGGGGCGCACTGCTCGGTCTGGCGGTGGGGGATGCGCTCGGAGCGCCGCTGCGGGGCCGGAACCTGCTGGCCCCCCTCTTCCCCCAGCTCGCGGACGGCATGCGCCGCATGCCCACCGGCGGCCCGCTCAAGTCCCGGATCCCCCAACGTCCGGAAGAGGCCTCCTATGAGGACTTCCCCGAGGGCATTCCGGAGGATGCCGAGCTGCCGCCTCCCGTCGTCGAGCTGCGCAAGGGCCAGGTGACGGATGAGACGCAGATGGCCTGCTGCCTCGCCTGGAGCCTGCGCGAGGTGAAGAGCTACAACGCGGCCGACGTCGTCCGCCGCTACCGCGCCTGGAGGCCTCACGCCTTCGACATGAGCGACCCCGTCCGGGAGGTGCTGGACGAGATGGACGCCGGCCTGCCGGCGCTCACCGCCGGGCGCCGCGTGTGGCTCCGAGGCCACCGCCGCTCATGCACCAACGGCAGCCTGGCCCGCACGGCCCCCCTTGGCGTCTTCTTCGCCAGGGACGACAAGGCCCGCCTGCAGGCCTCCTTCGAGGACTCCGCCCTCACCCACTACGATCCGCGCTGCCAGCTCGCCTGCGCCGCCCTCAACGCAGCCATCGCCAAGGCCATCACCGGAGGCGACACGGTGAAGCCCGAGGACCTCATCACCGCCGCGCAGACGGGGCTCTCCGTGGGCGCCGCGGCCCTGGCGCGCTCGCTCTCCGACCATGTCGAGGAGGTGTCGTTCGCCAAGTCCCTCCTGTGGGCGGATCTGGAGGCGGCCCAGCAGCAGAACCCCATGCTCTATGGGCCGGAGCTGCACCTGCACCGCAGCCACGGCCACGTGCGAGTCGCCTTCCGGCTCGCCTTCTGGGAGCTGCTCCACGCTCCCAACCCCGAGGCCGCGCTGGTGGACGTGGTGAACCGGGGCGCGGATGCGGACGCCCACGGCGCCATCACCGGCGCGCTGCTGGGCGCCTTCCACGGCGAGGACGCCCTCCCCGCCGAGTGGAAGCGCCTCGTCCTGGAGTCCATGGCCACCGTGAAAGGGCCGCTGTGGAACACCTACCACCCGCGGCACCTCCTCGCCCTGGTGCCGGACTGAGGGGCCTGCCTGCCCCTGGAAACACGAAACCCGCGGAGGCCGTCCTGGGAGGACACCTACCGCGGGCTCGGGGCCACGCTGTGGCCGGATGGACTCGGACTCAGAGGTCGATGACGACCACTCCGCGAGACGGCTTCTCCTCGTCCTCCGTCTCCGTGCGACGACGGGGACGATCCGGAGGGGCCGGCAGCGGCAGTTCCACCGCGGGGCGCTCGCGATCCTCGCGATTGCGCTCGCGGCGCTTGATCTCTTCGATGATGAAGGCGTCCAGCATGGGTTCGCTCTCCCTCAGCCTACATACCCCGGTGTACGCCCGCCACCCCGCCCTGGTTCCAGTCTTCCTAGATGCAAAGTTAAGTCCCCCGTTTCGCCGGGGTACATGCCTTGCTGACGGGCCTGGTTGCTCGTTCACCGCCCCGACATCGGAGCCACACCCCTGTGTCAAGGATGTCATGGTTGGCGCTCAGCCTTCTGCCACTGGGTACGTTGATTCTAATGCAGTCGTGGCGGCCCGCAAGCCGTCCAACCTGCGGTGAGGCCACGCGCATTCAACATCGCAACCCCCAGCCCAGGGCCCGGCTGTCCGCTCGCCCTGGGTGGGTCAAAGTAGTCTCAGAGGGGTCATTCCACCCCAGGGAGGCGCTCAGGGAGTCTCCGCCCGGCGCTTGAAGGCCTCGAGCATCTTGGGGAGCGAGGTCTCCACCAGGGCGTTGACGACGGACTTGGGGACCAGGGCGCCGAGCGCCATCTCGACGGTGTAGGTGCCCTTCGTCTTGCCCTCGCCGGCGGGCTCGAGCACCCAGCTGCCCTTGTTGTCCTTCATGAACTCGCCCTCCACGAAGGTCCAGCTCATGCGGGTGGGGCGCTCCTCCTTGACGCGGATGGTGTACTTGATGGTCTTCACCACATCGACTTTGTAGTGGACGTTGACCTCGTTGCCCTGGCGCCCCGAGGTGCGGACCTCCTTCACCTCGGAGAGGAACTCTCCGTACTTCTCATACTGGGTGATGACGTCGAACACCTTCTCCATGGGGGCGTTGAATACGATCGAGCGGGAGGCACCTGCCATGAGAGTCTCCGGAGGGGTTGAGGGGGAAGACTGCCGCTAGGGAGCGTACCCCGGCTTCTTGTCGAACTTGTGGACGGATTGCACGAAGCGCACGGTGCCCGTCTTGCTGCGCATGACGACCGAGTGCGTCTCGCAGCCGCCGCCGAAGAAGCGCACGCCCTTGAGGAAGTCTCCCGAGGTGACGCCGGTGGCGGCGAACATCACCTCACCCCTGGCCAGCTCCTCGGCATCGTAGATCTTGGTGATGTCGGTGATGCCCATGTTCTTCGCGCGGTCGATCTCACCCTGGTTGCGCGGCACCAGGCGGCCCTGCATGTCTCCGCCCACGCAGCGCACGGCCGCCGCGGAGATGACGCCCTCGGGCGCGCCGCCGATGCCCATGAGCACGTCCACACCGGTCTCCTCGAAGCAGGTGGAGATGGCGCCTGCCACGTCTCCGTCCTCGATGAGGCGGATGCGCGCGCCTGCGGCCCGTACCTCCTTGATGAGATCGGCGTGACGCTCGCGGTCGAGGATGACCACGGTGAGATCCTCCACGTAGACCTTCTTCTTCTCCGCGATGGCGCGCAGGTTCTCGGTGGGGGTACGCCGCAGATCGATGGCGCCCCGCGCGCGCGGGCCCACCGCCAGCTTCTCCATGTAGGTATCCGGCGCGTTGAGCAGACAGCCCTTGCCGGCCATGGCCACGACGGAGATGGCGCCGGGGCGGCCGTAGGCAGCCAGGTTGGTGCCCTCGAGCGGATCCAGGGCGATGTCCACCTCGGGGACACCCTCGGTGCGCCGGCCCACCTTCTCGCCGATGTAGAGCATGGGGGCCTCGTCGCGCTCGCCCTCGCCGATGACGACGGTGCCATCAATGTAGAGGGCATCGAAGGCACGGCGCATGGCGTCCACGGCGGCCTGATCCGACTCATTCTTGGTGCCGCGGCCCATGAGACGGGCAGAGGCGATGGCCGCCATCTCGGTGACGCGCACGGCCTCGATTGCAAGGTTGCGATCCATGTAGGACTCCTAAGGTAAGGGTGGAACCTTCAGGGGGACTGCTCGAGCAGGCGGACGAACATGTCCGGGAAGCGGCGGGGCTTGCCATCGCGCCCCACGCAGGCGTGGAGGGTGCGGCCGGTGCACAGCAAGGCGGCTGGATTGTCCTCGCGCACCACCTCATAGGTGAAGACGAGCGAGGCGCGGCGCAGCTCGCTCACCTGCGGGCGGATGAGGAGCAGATCGTCGTAGCGGGCGGGGGCCTTGTACTGGCAGGAGGCCTCGGCGATGGGGAGCATGTAGCCCTCAGCCTCCATCTCCCGGTAGTTGCCCCCCCGCTGGCGGAAGAACTCCATGCGGGAGAGCTCGAAGTAGCGGAAGTAGTTGGCGTGATAGACGACGCCCATCTGGTCGGTATCGCCGTAGATGACTCGGACCCGCGCTTCCACCATGCGGGCGCGGACCGTAACAGGGGGATGGAGGGGCTCCAAGCCGTGAAGGTACGGAGTTGGTTGCTTCTGACCATCTGGCGGCGAAGATGCGCCCTCTATGGTGCGCCCTCTCGCCCTGGCCCTTCTCCTCCTCAGCCTCCCCGCGCTCGCGAAGCCGCCGCGGCTGGCCCTCTTCATCACGGTGGATGCGCTCGGCACGGACGTGCTGCTGCGCACCCGGCCCAAGCTCAAGAGCGGGCTGCGTCAGCTGCTCGACGGGGGGGCGTTCTACCCCTACGGCCGCTTCGACTACGCCAAGCCGCGCACGGCGCCGGGCCACGCCACCCTGATCACGGGAGCCAACCCCTGGCGCCACGGGATCGTCGACAACCGGGTGGTGGATCGCTCCACGGGCCAGTCCGTGAGCGTCTTCCGGGACGAGGCGCACCCGGTGCTGGAGGTGCCCCTGTCCGTGGCCACAGGGGGTGACACGAGTCCCCTCAACCTGATGGCGGAGACGCTGGGGGACCGGCTGCGGATGAGCTCGCGGGCGCAGGCCAAGGTGGTGGCGCTCTCGGGCAAGGGGCGCTCGGCGATCGCGCTGGCGGGGCGGCTCGGGCAGGCGTACTGGTTCGACGAGACGGTGGGGAAGTTCGTCACGGGGACCTGGTACACAAAGGAATTCCCGGGGTGGCTGAAGGCCTTCAATGGGCGGGGGCTGGCGGACGGGTACTTCTCGCAGCAGTGGACACCGCTGCTGGCCCGGACCGAGTACCTGGGTGAGGACGAGCGCCCCTATGAGGAGGACAATGAGGGGATGGGCCGCTCCTTCCCGCATCCGCTCAGCGGTGGAGGCCAGGCTCCGGGGCCTCGCTCCTACGCGGCGCTGGCGGGCTCGGCGCTCTCCAATGATCTGCTGGTCCAGGCGGCGAAGGCGGCGATCGAGGGCGAGGCGCTGGGCAAGGACGAGGTGCCGGACCTGCTCGCGGTGAGCTTCAGCGGCACGGACGCGGTGTTCCACGCGTTCGGGCCGTCGTCATGGGAGATGCAGGACACGCTGCTGCGGTTGGATCAAGCGATGGGGGAGCTGATCGCGGCCGCCGAGCGCGCGGCCGGGGGCAAGGCGA
>NZ_DASPHO010000823.1:0-27289 GCF_035629615.1 Hyalangium sp.
GCTGGCCTCCATCGGCCGCTACCTCACCCTCGGCATCCTGGCAATGTCAGGGGTGCTGCTGGGCGTGGGGCTGCTGCGGGGCTATGAGGTGAGCGAGGCGCTGCTGGTGGCCATCACCCTGGCCGTGGCTGCTATCCCCGAGGGCCTACCCGCCATCGTCACCATCGCCCTGGCCATCGGCGTGCAGCGCATGGCCGCGCGCCGGGCCGTCATTCGCAGGTTGCCCGCGGTGGAGACGCTGGGGAGCACCACCGTCATCTGCTCGGACAAGACGGGCACGCTCACGCGCAACGAGATGACGGTGCAGGCGCTGTGGACGCCGGAAGGGGCTTGGTCCGTGTCGGGCGTGGGCTACTCGCCGCGAGGGCGCCTGCTCCAAGGGGGCGTGCCCATGGACGAGGTGCCCGAGGCGGCAGGGGAGCTGCTCCGGGCCGGGGCGCTCTGCAATGACGCCTCGCTCCTGCAACGTGACGGGGCGTGGGGGCTGACCGGAGATCCGACGGAGGGAGCGCTCCTGGTGGCAGCGGAGAAGGCGGGGCTTCGCGTGGAGGAGCTCCGCGCGCGCTTTGCCCGGGTGGACGCCATTCCCTTCGAGTCGGAGAACCAGTTCATGGCCACGCTCCACGAGGAGGGGGAAGGCGGCCGGTCCATCTTCCTCAAGGGAGCGCCCGAGGTGGTCCTGCGCCGCTGTGAGCTCTCGGACGGCCTGGGCCCGGAGCAGGTGCTCACCCAGGTGGAGCGCATGGCTGGGGCGGGCATGCGTGTGCTGGCCGTGGCCTCGAAGGAGGCGCCCGCGACGCGCTCCCGGCTGGAGCTGGAGGAAGTGGCCGGCGGCTTCACGCTGCTGGGCCTGCAGGGGATGATCGATCCTGCGCGCGAAGAGGCCATCCTGGCGGTGCAGGCGTGCCACGAGGCGGGCATCGTCGTGAAGATGATCACCGGCGATCACCAGAAGACGGCGGAGAGCATCGGCCGGGAGGTGGGGCTGCAGGGGAAGGGGCCGGCGGTGATGGGCAGGGAGCTCGGGGAGATGGATGATGCACGGCTGGCGGAGGTGGCGGCCTCCACGAATGTCTTCGCTCGCGTGGCTCCCGAGCACAAGCTGCGGCTGGTGCGAGCGCTCCAGTCCCAGCGCCAGGTGGTGGCCATGACGGGTGACGGCGTCAACGACGCGCCGGCGCTCAAGCAGGCCAATATCGGCGTGGCCATGGGCATCACCGGCACGGCCGTGTCCAAGGAGGCGGCGGACATCGTCCTGACGGATGACAACTTCGCGTCCATCGCCGCGGCGGTGGAGGAGGGCCGGCGCGTCTACGACAACCTCATCAAAGCGCTGGCATTTGTCCTGCCCACCAATCTGGGCCTGGCGCTCATCCTGGCGTTCAGCGTGGCCTTCTTCCCGGTCCAGCAGGTGGCCGGGGAGCTGGCGCCGCTGATGCCCATGCTCCCGACGCAGCTCTTGTGGATCAACCTGGTGGCCACCATCGCGCTGGCGCTGCCGCTGGCCTTCGAGGCCAAGGAGCTCAACGTGATGCGCCGGCCACCCCGCAACCCGGAGCAGCCGGTGCTGAGTCGCTTCATGGTGGTGCGCACCGGGGTGGCCGCGGTGCTGATGGCGGCGGGCGCGATCGGGCTGTTCCTCTGGGAGTACCGCTCCGAGGTGGCGAGGATCGGGCATGAGGTGGCGCTGCGTGAGGCGCAGACCACGGCTGTCACCACCGTCATCCTGTTCCAGATCTTCTACATGCTGATGTGCCGCAGCCTGAGGGGCTCGATCTTCAAGCTGGGCTTGTTTAGCAACCCCACGGTCTTCGTGGGCATTGGCATGCTGGTGCTGCTGCAGACCGGGTTTATCTACCTGCCTTTCATGCAGCAGGTGTTCGGCACCGCTCCACTGGGCTGGGGGTCACTCGGGGCGTCTGCGCTGGTGGCGGCCGTCATCCTCCCTGTCATTGCGGCGGAGAAGGCCTGGCGCTCGCGCAGGGAGCGGGTGACGAGGAAGGAGGGTATGCCACCTCGTAGAGTGCGCGTGGACCAGCAACTTCCGGCCTCGTGAGGAGGCCAGTGACGCAGGACAGGAGGTACGGGCCCAGGCTCTGGCCGAACCTGTATGCTTGTCAGACAGGTTTGCCGGGCGCGCCGCCGCCGCGGCTCCAGCCTGAACTCTGCGCCCTCCCTGTGGTTGGCGAGCCGGCGGCGAGTGCTCGGGCTTCCGCGCTCATTGGTATCAAGGAGCGAAGGCCCGGACATCGCGCGCGGCAGCATCTGGGAGCGAGGCATCCTCCGGCTCGAAGACGAGCTGGCACTTGTCGAGCTTCGTCCCGCACACTCGATCGAGATCGCTTCGGGTGTCACAGCCATACCGGTCCGTGCAGGTGTCCGGCAGGAAGGCCCAGACGAACTGAAGCACGGTGCCTCGGCGGCCCTCCGGCAGTGCGGCGAGGAAGTCCTCGCGGTAGGTGTCGAACACGCGAGCCAGATGGACAGTGCTCTTCTCCAGCCGCACATGGCGCCGATCGCCAATGAAGCGGCGGGCCGCGTCGTTGAGCTGCGAGTTGAGGAAGGGGGGCTCGAAGGGAGCACCGTCCAGCAGCGGACCTCCGCGAGTGCCGTGGAAGAGGGCGAGGTGGATGCGCGGATCGGCGAACTCCCGCAGGAGGATGCGGTGCTGCAGCGCCCAGAGCGTCATGCGCTGGCCTCCCACCGGCCACGAGCGGCCCCAGAAGAAGCTCCCCAGCCACTTGTCATTCACGCTCTCGAGGTAGGGATACTCGTCCACGAGCGCCTGCAGCACGAGCGCGTGGTAGGCGTTGAGCCAGTAGGCCAGCGTGTCCTCGGGCTTGGGGAAGAGGTCCGGCCGCGAGCGCGGCGAGAAGGTGGCCAGCGCGCGGACGAAGGTGTCCAGCTCCTGGCGCTCCCGGCCGATGGCGGAGAAGTCCACGTCCCCGTCCGGCTTCACGTGCCGCAGGACGCGGGCATAGCCGTTGTAATGGAAGGGGAAGTCGCCACTGGGGACCGAGGCAGGCACGAGCCCGTGGACGTGAAGCACACTGCCCACCGCGAGCACGGCGGGCAGCACGAAGGCCGCCACCACGAGCAGAAGGCGGCGGCGACGGTTGGGAGCAGGAGTCTCCACGGCGGCCGCAGTGTAGCCCAGCGGGGCACTGCGTGTGACGGGAGGGCCGGAGGGCGCTGACTCAGCCGAGCCGCTTGAGGTAGCGCTGGTGCACCCAGCCCTGGATGTCCATCTGCCCGTTCACCGGCTGCAGCACATCCACCCTCCGCCACTCGGCTTGCTTGGCGAGGATCTCCACCTTCGTCCCGAGCGGCAGCGGGCTCCCGGGGACCGTGGGATTGCTCGTCCCAGGCCCGCTCCGCACATTCAGCGTGGCCGTCACCTCGTGGACCACCGGCTGCTCCTCCGCACGGCCCATCAGCCGGCCTCGGAAGTTCATCATCGGGAAGGCCGGCCCCGGATCGAGCTTCCTCCCGGGCGCGATGTCGTCATGGCCGACGACGTCCTTCAGCTTGTACGTTCGGACGAGCAGCGCCCCCACCTCCATCGCCGCCTTCAGCTGCGCCTCGGGATAGGTGTGCCACCCCATGGGCTTGTCATCGTTCTTATGGGTAGCCTCCAGCACCTCGTCCTCCGGGATCTGCTTGCCGAACCAGGAGACCCACTTCGTGCCCTGCTTCTTGAGCCACCCCACGTTGTCCAGCTCGATGCCGATGGACGAGTTGTTCAGCCCCGTGCGCCCGTCCCAGAAGCTCTTGCCCGCATGCCACGCCACCGTGTCGAAGGGCACCAACTGGGTGATGCTCCCATCCCGCCCGATGACCAGGTGGGCCGACGCCTGGTGCTCCGCCTTCGCCAGCAGTGCGATCGCCTCCTGAGCGCTGTCCAGTGCCGTGTAGTGCATCACCAGGAACTCCGCGGTGAGCTTCGAGCCCTGGTTGGGGCTCTCCACGAAGGGGTAAGGCGTTCCATCGTCTTTGCACAGCCGGTGGTTGATGATCTTCATGTGAGACCCCCGAACGTTCGCAGAGCTCCAGCGTATCACCCTGGAGTGTCGGGCAGTGCCGTCACCGCGGGGGCTCAGGCTGCCCGCAGTGCCGCGCGTACTCCGCGAGCTTCTTCTGCATGGCCGTCTGCGTGGCCTCCGCGGCCGCTCGCAGGGCCTCGGTGACATGGCCCCCCAGGACACCGATGGCTCGCTGCTGCGCGGTCATGCTCTCCGCGCACCGTCCCGCCTGGAAGAGCAGCGCCGCGTAGGCCTCCAGCGTGGAGGCGCGGCCTGGAGCCATCAGGACAGCGCGCTCGGCCTTCGCGAGCCCCTCCACTGTCTCTCCGCGCTCCGTGTGCAGCCAGGCCATCGCCACCAGCGCCTCCACATCCTCTGGATTCAGCGCCAGGGCCCGCTGGAGCGCTTGCTCCTGCTCGGACACCGGAGCGTTCGTCTCCTGGAGCGACTGGCCCAGCAGGCTCCACGCAGGCCCACTGTCCGGCCGCGCCTGGACCAGGGCTCGCGCCAGAGCGAGCCGCCGCTTCGGCTCCGCGGTCAAGCTGGCTTGGAGCAGCACGGCCCCCACATTCGCCGGATCCTCGCGCAGCGCCTCCTCCACCTCGAGCGCTGCGAGGCGCAGCCGCTCACCCACGGAGCGGTATCCCGGGCTCCGGAGGAAGAGCCGCGCACGCAAGGCATGGATCTCCGCGCAGTCCAACGTCCGCACCTCGAAGTCCGGGCTGATGCGAGGCAGCTCCACCGTCAGCTGCTCCTCCCGCTCGGGCTTGTACTTCCTGAAGTCCTCCTCCAATCCTGGCACCTCTCGGAAGGCTGCCTCCCACGCATGGCGAGGCTCCTCGGCCCGGGCCAGCCGCGCCGTGAAGTCCCGGAAGCGCTCCGGCTGCCGCTCCCTCAGGTACACCACGAGCAGCCACGAGGTGGCGTAGTAGGGCAGTGTCTCCGCCCAGGAGAGGTACGGCCGCTCTTCCCACGCCCACAGCTTCTCCAGCGTGAGCGGCGCGTGGTTTCGCACATACTGATCGAAGCCCGGGTGCACCTCCCCAAAGGTGGCCTTCCGCCGTAGGGAGGAGAACTGCACCGTCTGGAGCCAGGTCGCCAGGCCCTCCGTGAGCCACCGGGGCTGCCGCACCATCACGAAGCGGCTGATGTGGTGGGCCAGCTCGTGGGCCTGGACCTGGAGGGACTCGGGCTGCTGCAGCAGGAACTCTCCCTCTCCCGCCATCACCATCAGCGGACTCCGCCCGGACGAGTCCAGGAAGGCCTCCGGGGGCTTGCCCAGGGTGAACTCTTCCAGCTCCACCTCGCTGCGGACGACGATGACCTCCACCTGTCCCGGCGGGTCCACCTGGCCTCCCCAGGCGAGCAGGAGCGCGGCGCGCAGCTGCTCCAGCTCCAGGGCCGTGAAGCGCGCCACGCGGCCACCCAGGTCCGTGGAGACACGGAAGTGAGGACTGTTCACCTCACGCCACTCGTGGCCCCCCTTGTCCGGACATGCGGCCAGCGGACGTTTGACGCAGCTACTCCCTAAGGCCACCAGTGCCAGTCCGAGCAGCCAGGGTATGTTGATGCGTATGGAGCTCATGCCGGATGTCACCCGTTTCTTCCATCCCGTTCTCCCAGCCCGGGAGCTGCGAAAGAAGCCGCTGCGGATCGAGCTGGCAGGCCGAGCTTACGCGCTCTTCAGAGATGGGACGGGAAAGGCCGCGGCGCTTGCGGATGCCTGTCCCCACCGCTTCGCGCCGCTCTCCGCGGGCCGCGTCCGGAAGGATGGACGGCTGGCGTGCCCGTACCACGGCTGGAACTTCGACGCCGAGGGGCACGGCCGCAGCCCCAGCCAGCCCGACTTGAAGAAGTGTGACACGCTCGCCTTCCAGCTCGTCGAGCGCCACGACTACCTCTGGCTGGCGGCGAAGGACACGCCGCTGACGGCCTTCCCGGACTTCGTGCCCCAGGGCTTCGAGTTCACCGGCACCTTCTCCATGCTCTTCCGTGCGCCGCTGCACGTGGCGCTCGACAACTTCAGCGAGGACGAGCACACCCCGTTCGTCCACACCCGCCTGGGGTGGGACGAGCACGACACGAGCACCATCGAGTTCTCGGCGGAGAACCACGAGGACCGGACGGAGGTGCACTACCGTGCCCCCCAGCGGGCCAGCCCGCTCATGAAGCTGCTGCTGCTGAAGGACGGGGACCTCTTCCACAACGACTGGGAGACGCGCTTCGATCCGGTGCGCACCAGCTACAACATCCACTGGAAGGCGCCCTCGGGACAGTCCCGCCCGTTCCACCATCACTTCGCCATCTTCATGGTGCCGGAGACGCCAAGCACCACGCGCTTCCATGTCTTCGCGTTCCTGAAGCTCGTGGATCCGCGCTTCCGGCCCCTGATGCCCGTGGTGCGCAGGGCGCAGCGCGTGCTGGCCTGGTTCGAGGTCCGCGACGACGCGCGCTTCATCCCGACGGTTGCCGCCACGCCGTACAGCCTGAAGGGCATGCGGCTGGGCAAGTACGACAAGCCGATCATCTACCAGCGCAAGCTGCTCGAGCGCATCTACTACGCCCAGCGCTCCGGGGAGCACGTCCCCCCCGTCTCGCTCGTCCAGAGCGCCGGGGGCTGAGGCGCGGGCTCTCTGTTTCCTGGCGTGCAGGGGGGTGTTGCGAACAATGCATCCCACGGCCTGCCCCAGGCGCGCTACACCTGAAGGGGAAGGGTGAGGCACTCTGCCTCTCCCACCTTCAGGAGCAACCTCATGAGCCAGAACCCTCGAATCGCCATCGTCGGCGCCGGGAATGTCGGCGGCAACCTGGGCATCCGCTTCGCTCGCAGCGGCTACTCCCTCCGCTTCGGTGTCCGGGAGGGCTCGAACGCAGATGACGTGATCGCGAAGTGCGAGGGCAAGGCGGAGGCCGCGAGCATCCCCGAGGCAGCGAAGTGGGCCGACGTCATCTTCCTCTCCGTCCCCGGCAATGCCGCCGTGGAGGCCACCCGCTCCATGGGGGACATCTCCGGCAAGGTGCTCGTGGACTGCAACAACCCGCTGAAGTGGGAGGACGGCCCTGTCCACACCCCGCCTCCCGAGGGCTCCATCACCGCAGCGCTCGCCAAGGCCTTCCCCACCGCCCGCTTGGTGAAGGGCTTCAACACCTTCGGCGCCGAGTTCCACCTGGATCCGACGCTGGGCAATACCTCGATCGACGTACAGCTTGCCGGAGAGAGCGCGGAGGCCAAGGCGCTCGTGTCCTCCATCGCCACCCGCGCCGGCTTCAACCCCATTGACGTGGGGCTGTTGCGCAACGCCGCGCACCTGGAGTCACTCGCCATCCTGTGGATCCACCTCGCCCTGAGAGCGGGCCACGGGCGGCAGATCGGCTTCAAGCTGCTCAAGCGTGAGTAGCCTGTCCCCGCGGAGCGAGCCGCCTTACCGGGCCTCCTCCTTCCAGCCATGCATGACGCACATGCCGCCCAGGGCCTGCAGGCGAGGCACCGAGAGCAGCGCCCGGTCCAACCGCCCCAGCAGGTCCACGGCCAGCTGGCGTGGGAGCGGCGAGCGCTCGTAGTCCTGGTGGCGCAGGATGAACTCGCTCAGCCTCCCCAGCAGGTGAAACCACCTCATCTCGAGGTGGGGCAGGTGGCGCAGGATGATGGCCAGCTCAGCCCGCTCCAGGGGCCGCTCGTCCGGCGTGGCGTCGGTGTGGATGGGGACGCCCTTGCGCAGCTTCCTCAGCCACGGCGTGAGGCTCACCGGCTCGGAGAAGAGGAAGAGAGCTCCGGGCCGGGCCCACCGCATCAGCTGGTGCAGCACCGGGTCCAGCTCCGGGATGAGGTGATGCAGGATCCCGTCCCCCCAGATGATGTCGAAGGTCTCCTCGGGCAGGCTCACCGCCTCCAGCGGTGAGCAGAGGAACTGCGTCTGGGACTCGACACCTTCGAGCCGCGCCCGCTGCTTGCAGAGGTCGATGGAGCCCGGCGAGATGTCCACGCCCGTGACGCGGGCACCGGACTTCGCCATCAGCATGGAGTTGCTGCCCTCGCCACAGCCGACATCGAGCACGTGCTTGCCTCGCAGGTCTCCCAGCAGCTGGAAGCGGAACTCCTTGTTGAACCAGGGGTGCTCCGGCTTGGAGTAGCGCGCGACGGTGAGCGGATCGAGCGGCTGCAGGTTGGCGGCGATCTTCTCAGCCAGCTCGTCGAAGAAGCGGGCCTCGGAGCTCCAGCGAGCGGGGAACTCGGTCTGCGAGCGAGCAGAATCCAGCTCCTCGTCCGCCGGGGAGATGCGGCGCGGCTCTTCACACGACGGATCGGGCTGCAACAGCCCCGTGAGGGCCGTGGCGAGCGTCGTCCGGGTGGGCCCCCGCGCCTTCTGGACCGGTGCTTTCTCCGTCTCCATGCCTCTCAGCCTCCAGGTGCTGTCCGCCGGACGTCGGCAGAGTGCCTGGGAAGGTGGGGACTGGGAGCCTGGGAGGGAAGGATCCTGTCCTCCACTGGACGGGAGGCGCGTCGGCCGGTCTACGGAGACGGGGGAGCCGCCTGCCCCGAAGCCTCCTCCGGGGGCGCTCAGGCGGAGGACTTCCCGCGCCCGCGCCATGGTGCACGGCACAACGAATGGCGAGAGCTTGTCGCTGCCAATAGTTGAGAATGTCAATTGTCGACCTGGTACGAGTGAATTACGATGAAGGCATGAGCAGGACCGAAGGAGACCGAATGGAGGCTCGCGCGCGACGAAGCGCGGAGGCAGAGGAGTCACAGCGGCCCGAGGAGGATCTGGCGCGTGCGGCCTGGGCGCCGCTGTTCGAGCTCATTCAGGAGCGGATGCGGCACTTCCCGGCGCTGGCGGCGGAGTTCGAGCTGTCACCGGTACAGGCGCACGTGCTGCGCACACTGGGGTACGGGCCGCAGCCGATGAGCGCGCTGGCGGGCTACCTCTCGTGTGATGCCTCGAACGTGACGGGGCTGGTGGATCGGCTGGAGTCGCGGGGCCTGGTAGAGCGTCGCAGCGCCGAGCACGACCGGCGGGTGAAGATGCTGTGTCTGACGGAGGGGGGCGCGCAGGTGCGGCACCGGCTGATGGAGCGGCTGGCCGAGCCGCCCGCGGCCATCGCGGCGCTCTCCCCGGAGGACCTGCGCGTGCTGCGGGAAGTCATGCTGCGCGCGGTGGAGACGCTGAGGAAGCAGGAGGAGGCGGGGCTGGGCGGCCTGGGCCCGCTCCCCTCGCGTGGAGAGAAGACGGGCTAGTCCAGCAGGAAGGTGTAGGCGTACTTCATCTCGGTGGAGACGGCCTCACCGCCCTTGATGGCGGGCTTGAAGCGGAAGCGCTTGATGGCATCGCGCGCGGCCTCGTTCAGCCCGTAGCCGGGGCCGGAGACGATCTTGGCGGCCACCACCTTGCCGTCGGGATCGACGGTGATGGAGAGGGTGACGGTGCCCTCGACTCCCGCGCGGCGGGCCTCCTCGGGGTAGGGGATCTTCACCTCGGAGAGGACCTTGGGCTCGGAGTCCACCTGGTAGATGGGGGTGTACTTGGGAGCCGCGTACTCCTTCACCTCGCTGGGCGCCTTGGCCTTGTTGTCCACCTTGCCATAGGCGGTGTTGCCCACGGGCGCGGCGAAGCCGCCGGCGCTGGTGGTGGAGGACAGGGAGATGCCCACCACGAGCGGCACCGGCTTGGTGGGCTCCGGCGGCGGCTCGTTGGGTGGAGGTGGAGCCTGCTCTGGAGGCGGCGGGGGGGGCTTCTCCGCCACGGCCACCTTCACGGGCGGCGGCTTGGGCGGCTTCACCTTGGGAGGCTCGGGGGGCTTGGGCTCCTCCTTGGGAGGAGGCGGCGGTGGAGGCTTCTGCACCTCCACCATGACGAGCTCCACCGGCTTCTGCGCCACGGAGTGCGTGCGCTCCTTCATCCGGCTGAGCGCGAGCAGGCCAACGCCATGCAGCGCCAGCGAGACGACCACGAACCCCAGCGCCCACTGCGACGAGCGGCGAGGAGGAGAGAAAGGACTGTCGAGTGCCGCCTGGCTCATCGGCGCCTCTCCTCAAGGGCTCGCAGGGACGGCCGCGGACGGGGGCGCCGCGTCCTTCTCGATGTTGAGGGCAAACTTGGCGATGCCCTGGCCCTTCACCACGTCGATGAGCCGCATCAC
Organism: Hyalangium sp.; assembly: GCF_035629615.1. Classification (GTDB taxonomy): domain Bacteria; phylum Myxococcota; class Myxococcia; order Myxococcales; family Myxococcaceae; genus Hyalangium. Next base: position 10,161 of record NZ_DASPHO010000823.1, read on the forward strand.
CCGGCCATACGCCAGGCTCTGGTCCGCACTGATGATGGCGCGGGTGTCCTTGTCTTTGGCCACGGCCTCGGAGACCTTGCGGGACAGCTCGTCCTCGGCCACCTCGGTGCCGTCGAAGAAGAGCTTGCCGTCCTTGTCGATGATGACGTTGACGAGCCCCTGCACCGTCTCTCCGCCGTTGGCGGCGCGGGGCAGATCCACTTCCACCGTCTCGCGGACGATGAAGTTGGCCGTCACCATGAAGATGATGAGGAGCACCAGCACGATGTCCACCAACGGTGTGACGTTGATGCCCGTGATCTCTTCATCGTTGTCCTGCTGCGCGCCGCCGGCCATGGCTTAGCGCCCCTCGCCGGGCGAGGCGGACTTGCGGCCCTCGGAGCGCAGGCTGCCCACCAGGGCGAAGCCCAAGGCGTTGGTACGGCTGGTGAGCGTCTTGAGCTGACGGCTGAAGGCGTTGAAGGCGACCACCGCGGGGATGGCGACTGCCAGGCCCACAGCCGTGGCGACGAGCGCCTCGGAGATACCGGCCATGACGGTCTGCTGGATGGCGGCACCCTTCACGTTGGCGGCGCCCAGATCATTGAAGGCCTTGATGATGCCGAGCACGGTGCCGAACAGGCCGATGAAGGGGGCGTTGTTGCCCAGGGTGCCCAGGAAGGAGAGGTAGCGCTCGTACTGGGGACGCTCGCGAGAGATGGTGGAGGCGATCACCTGCTCGACGGTGTCGGCGCCCTGCTCGGTGGAAGCGAGGCCCTCGCGGATGACGGCGGCCTCCATGCCCTTCTTGCCCTGGATGGCGGTGCGCACGGCGTCGAACTCACCGCGGGCCAGCTTGAGTGCCAGGGACTCCGAGTCCGGCAGCCGGTGGGTGGCGAAGTAGACGGCGCGCTCGAGCATGAGCGCGATGGAGAGCACCGAGAGGACGACGAGCAGCCAGAGTACCCACTCGGCGCTGGTGAGGGTCACGCCGAGCAGCTTGCGGCTCAGCCAGCCGATCTCGGCGGAGTTGGCCTGGGCGAGGAGGAGGAGGGACGTCGACGTCATGGCAGCCTGGTGGATGAGAGGGCCCAGCAGAACACCGGCCTGGCGTGAAAATTCACGTGCTGGGTGGGTCTAGGGGTCCTTGGGACACCTACACTCAACGAGGAGCGTCGCATCCATTCTTCTCTGGGAGCAAAAAGTCAAATGGATCGGCAGGTTGGCGCTTGTTTCCTTGGGTGCCCAGGGCCTTCACTCCATCCTCCCGGAGCCACGAGGGAAGTGACTCCGTGGATGAAGGTCGCAGGGTAGGTGGGGAGACGTATGTCTGTGGGTGAAGTGTAGGAACGTTCAGTGAGGGCGCCGGGCGGTGACAAGGGGCTGGTAGAAGCCGCCCTCCGCAGGCATGTGCCAGCGCATCTCGCGGAACCCCGCGGCGGTGAGCGCACGGCTCAGCTCCTCGCGCTTGAGCGCGCGGTAGCGGGTGCGGGCGCTCGTGGTGAGCCAGCCTTCTCCCTGAGGCTGGAGGATGAACTGCTCCACCTCGTAGCTCCGGCCATCGGCGGACCAGGTCCACACCTGGAAGGAGATGCGCCGGGCCTCGCCGTCGCCAAGGACCCGCATCTCGGTCGGCACCGCCTGGCCGGGCTTGGGCTCCGTGGCGTCATAGTCGCGGATGGTGGCGATGAGCAGGCCTCCCGGGCGCAGCACGGCATGGAGGTGGTGGGCCGCGGCGGCCAGCTCCGCATCCTCGAGCAGGTGAGGGAGGGCGTTGTCGCAGCTCATGACCACATCGAAGCGCTGGGTGAGCTGATCACTCAGTGTGCGCAAGTCCGCCACCGAAAGCCCGGCCAGCTTCACGCCTGCCGCCGTTGCCTCCCGTTCAGCACGCGCGACGGAAGCCGGGCTGATGTCTGAAGCGAAGACCCGATGCCCCAGCTCCGCGAGTCCCAGGGCCTGGGTGCCGATCCCACAGCTCGCATCGAGCACGTCGTTCGGTCCCGCTCCGTGCGTGTCTCGAATGAGTCCATCCAGGATCTTCCCCTGGCGCGCGCGGGAGGCGGCCCAGTCCAGGAAGATGAGGTGATAGCCCGGGGCGAGCGTGTCGTAGAAGCCGGTCGGATCCACGCGCGAAGTATGGCGGGGAATCACCCCACGTGGACAGTCTGCCGCGCCCGGTGTTACTCCGCCGCGCACGCTCTGAACATTCAGGAGGAGCAGTGCGAGACATTCCTCACCCCGGGCTTCGGGCCGACAACATCTCGAGCGGTGCGTCGCGGTACTTCCTTCGGGCCATCATCCTGGGCGTCCTGCTCGTCACGGCTGCTGGCGGCTGCAACTGCAACGGCGGCAGCGATACCGACATCGATCCTTCCGATGCGAAGCCGTCGGACCTGTACGGCTGGTGGACGCACACCGATGCTCAGAGCGGCACTGTGACTGTGTTCGGCTTCATCCCCCAGGCGGACGCGGCCCGGGTGCTGCCGATCAAGCCTGAAGAGATCACAGGTGACATCTCCGCCGTCTACCAAGGGGACCTGCGCTTCCAGACGGATCCCGTCCAGCTCGCGACGTTCGACGTCAAGGACGGAGAGCTCCTCCAGACGGTCATCCGCGCTACAAGCGCACCCCCAGGAACCCAGTTCCGCACGCGCATCGTGTCCCTCAAGGGGCAGCTTCAGCTGGAGCTCCAGTCCACCAACTCCACCACGGGCAGCCGAAGCTTCTCCTTCTCCGCCCGGTGCCCGGCGGAGCAGCCCAACGGCACCTTCAATATGCCGGGACAGGTCTGCAACAACTACTTCTCCGCGGCAACCTCCCTGGCGGTCGATGGGCAGGGAAACGTCCACGCGGCCAGCGCCGTACTCGGGAGGGTGGAGCCTGGCGCCTGTCCCGCTGGGAAGGCGGCAGTTCCCACCTACAGCCACTTCGCCGACGCGTGTGGCCCCTCCCTGAACCCGCTGCCCAACTTCCGCGCGTCGGACATGGTCACGGATGAGAGCACCGTCCACTTCGCGTACATGTCTCAGTCGGCCGAGCTCGCCAAGGACTTCCTCCTCTTCTACCGGTCTCGCCCGCTGGATCAGCGCGGAGACTGGATCGAGGAGCAGGTGGCGCCCCAGGGCTACCCCATCCACGAGATGCGCCTGCTGCTTCGCAACGGCCAGCCACACCTCCTCGTGAGCCGCACGAGCGGGGTGATCGAGCTCTTTCGTCGTGACGGCGGGACCTGGACGCTGGTGCCGACGCCCCTCACGAGTGGGCCTCCCCTGGAGGGACGGATGGCGGATGCGACCCTGGATCGCGAGGGCAAGCTCGTGCTGCTCCTGGAGTCGAGCCACCAGGTGGCCTACGAGCGAGCCGCCGGCTTCGAGCTGATCCCGCTTCCCAAGGAGGGCATGGCGGCGGGCTTCGGAGGAGGAATCGCCGCGGATTCCGAGGGCCGGGTCCACGTGGTCTACAACTGGGACGAGATTGGCGACAACCCGAGCGGCATCGGCGGCCGCGTCGTCAACGGCCGGGGCATCTATGGGCTGTATGACGGCACGGCGTGGACTTCGCACGAGCTGGGGCCCATGGCCTACCCTCGCATCGTCACGCGAGCAGACGGGCCCTGGAGCGTCGTACACGCGATCGCCAAGGCCGCGCAGCCGACGCTCGTGCTCACCGAGGTGTCTCGAGATGGCAGCCTGCGCTCGGAGCTGCTCTCCTTGGAGCCCAACTTTGGTGGGGGGGCCAGCCCGGAGCCTTTCTACCACCCCACGGCGGCCGTGGGCCCGGACGGGACCATCGCCGCAGCCTGGGACGGCAACCGCGTCTACATCCGGCCGCCCGAGGCTCAGATCGTGCGCGAGCGGACGACGCTCACCGTCCAGATCGAAGGCCGAGGCCACGGCCGGGTCCGCTCGGCGGATGGGACGATCGACTGCACGGCCACCTGCACGGTCGAGGTCCCCGTCGGCCTGCGCTACCAGCTCTTCTTCGAGCCGGATGGCCAGAGCGCGCGCGACCAGGTGACGTGTGCTCCGAGCTACTTCAACCTGTACGGGTACTGCTGGGTGGATGTCTTCCCGGGACAGGCGCCGACGGTGACGGCGAAGTTCCGCGAGTCACCCGTGGCCTCTCTCCTCCCAGTGAGCATCGCCGACAGCAGAGCCACGGTGAAGCGCCTCGCGGCGCGTGGGGGGCGTGTGGCCATCGTGGTCCCGATCCTGGATGGCAAGCTGCACATGGGCGAGAGCGAGGTGGACGTTGGCACCGCGCAGCAGGTGCTGGGAGTCCGTGAGGCGGATGGGCGTGTCTGGGCCGTGGGGCTGCCCATGGAGCCCGAGGCCATCGGCTTCAAGTCCGACGGCAGCATCTCCGCGCTCTTCCTGGCCAACCGTGGGCTCTCCTTCCCCAGCGGCACGGTGGGCAGCTTCGAGACTCCCGTGCTTCTCCTGGCCCACTACGCCAACGGGAGCTTCCAGCGGGTGGCGCGCATCGTCGACCTGCCGCAGGGGACCACCCTTGCCGTCGGGGCCGCGGCCGTGGGGGATGACGGGGCGGTGGGGGCGGTGCTCTCGAACTTCTCGAGCTTCAGCAGCCTGGGCATCCCGGAGTACACCTTGTTCGCTTACGGGAGCGCAGCGGGGACTGTCTCGCTGGTGGGGCGCAATGAGACGCAGACCATCACGCAATTCGGGACGGTCTCACTGGCGGCCGGACGCGCCGCGGTGACCCTCAACAACCAGTTCCTCCTGTTCTTCGACGGGGGAACGCATGTGAGCACGCGGACGGTGGCGGACGTGGCCGTCACGTCCATTGGGGGAGTGACCCAGACAGCGGATCGGGTCCTCTCCTTGTGGGCGACACTCCACAACACCATCGATCTGGGGGGTGGGCCTATGCCGCGTCAGGCCAATGGCCTCTTCTATGCCGAGTATGGCCTGGACGGCCGGTATCTCTCCGCGAAGGAACTCGCCCATGCGCAGACCGCCAGCTACCTGGTCCCTGCGCCGTCGGGGACGATCTTTGCCGGGCAGAGCACCCGGGGAGGCCTGACGTACGGCCGGGTGATGGACACGGGCTACCTCTTCACCTACGCGGGAGAGCTCACGGGCAACAAGGCCACGCCCTTCCTGGCCGCCTTCGACACCGAGGCGAACCGCTTCTGGATCGCGGTCAAGCACCAGGGGACGGTGGACTACGACGTGGCGACGCTCACAGAGCCCTACCGCCAGGTGCTACTCGAACTGCGGCTGCCCTAGCGTCCAGGCCCTCTCAGGCGCCTCCTCCATGAGGGGGGAGCGGGCCCAGGTAGGTGAGGTTGTGCACCGGGTGGCTTGTGGAAGCCCCTCCGGGTGACCGACACTCTGATCCCGTCCATGGCCGTCAGTGAAGAACGCCGGTTCCAGGCTCTCGTGCTCGCGCCCGTCCGGCGCGTGCAGCGGCGCCTCAACGCGGTGGCCTGGGCCGAGGCCGGCATTGCCCCCATGTGGGCCGCCGTCACCGCCTGTGTCGTCGCTCGCCTTCTGCTGCGCGACACCGCCCTGTGGGCCGCCCCCGTGTTCCTCCTGGCGGGAGGGCTGTGGTGGGGGCTCCGGGCTCGCCACCGGGGCGTCTCGCTGGACCAGGCTGCGGTGCTTGCGGACCGCTCCGCCAACGCTGGCGGGCTGCTGCTCACCCGTCTGGAGCGCCCCGTCGGAGACTGGGAGCTCTCCGTCAACCAGTACGCCCGCGCTGTGAAGCCCCCCGAGGTCCGCTGGCGGCGCCCCGTAGGAGCCCTGCTCGGCGCGCTCCTGTTCCTGGTCGTGGGCTTCCTCCTGCCGCTGCCCGCTCTCTCTGTCCGCCCCATCAACGCCGCCGCCGCTGCCAAGGTGGCTGCTGTCCAGGCCAAGGCCGAGGCGCTCGCCAAGGAAGAGCCGCTGGGCACCCCCATGGAGGAGGAACTGCGCCGACTGGCCGAGGAGGTTGCCGAGGGCCGCTTCGACGCCGCCGACTGGGAGGCCGCCGATGGGCTGGACAAGCGGCTGTCCGAGCGCGCCTCCGAGGCCGCCGCGGAGCTTGCGGGAGCCGCCGAGGCTGCTCGAGAGCTGGAAGAGGCGCTGGGAGCCGCTGGAGACGCGGAGCGCGCGGCCCGGGAGCGCGAAGCCTTGGAGCAGGCGTTGATGGCGCTCAATGGGAAGGGGACAGCGGGGGAGAACGGGCAGGGAGGGAAGAACGGTGAGGGGCAGCAAGGGGAGCAGAACGGTGAGGGGCAGCAGGGTGAGCAGAGTGGAGCCAGCAGCAATGGCAGCACGGGCAAGGAGGGCCAAGCGGGCCAAGAGGGCCAGCAAGGCTCACAGGGCTCTCGCAGCACGGCATCCGCTCGGGCGGGGGGGAACCTCGATCAGATCTCCGATCTCCGGCGGACGCTGGAGCGGCGCCAGCAGCAGCTCGAGGATCGCTTCGGCCAGGGCCGCTCGGGCCAGCAGGCGAACGGGCGCCGCCAGTCCGGCTCGGGACGACAAGGCCAGCGGCAGGGCCAGGGCCAGGGTCAGGGCCAGGGAGAGGGAGAGGGGCAGGGCGAGGGTGAGGGCGGAGAGAACTCTCACGCCAGTCGCGGTGTCCGCGAGGGAGAGGGGGCGGGGACCTCCCGCGGGGGAGGAAGCAACCCGCTTATGTTCGGAGGCGAGGCGGAGATGGACCCGAATCGCCTCAAGTTCCAGCCGCTGCCCGAGGGCCAGGGCGGCGAGGCGAGCGAGCTGTGGGGACTGAAGGCTGCGGATCCGCAACGCGAGGGCGTCACGGTGACGCCTTCCGCGGCGCGGGGGCAGGGCACGCAGGGAGACGCGACGCCGGGTTACTCCACGGAGCCGCTGCTGCCGCGCAATCGCGATCTTGTGAAGCGATATTTTGGCGATGAGTGACATGAGAGGGGAGCCGACGTGTCTGAGCTTCTGAGCCCCGCCGAGGTGCAGGCAGCGGCGGAGGTGGCGGCCCAGCTGAAGAAGGGCCTCAACCAGGTGCTGCTCGATCAGGAGGGTGTCGTCGAGCAGGTGGTGGTGGCGGTGCTCGCGCGAGGCCACGTGCTGCTCGAGGGCCTGCCCGGCCTCGGCAAGACGGAGCTGTGCAAGGCGCTCGCGCGGCTGCTGGCGCTGCCCTTTCGCCGCATCCAGTTCACCCCGGACCTGCTGCCGGGCGACATCACCGGTACCTACGTGCTGGAGGGAGAAGGCCGCCGCGAGTTCACCTTCCGCGAGGGCCCCCTCTTCGCCAGCGTCGTCCTCGCGGACGAGATCAACCGCTCCAGCCCGAAGACGCAGTCCGCCTTGCTGGAGGCGATGCAGGAGCGGAGCGTGACGGTGCTGGGGCAGACGCGAGCGCTGCCTGATCCCTTCTTCGTGCTGGCCACGCAGAACCCCATCGAGCTGGAGGGCACCTACCCGCTGCCCGAGGCACAGCTCGATCGCTTCCTCTTCCGCGTCCTGGTGCCGCCCGTGGGAGCGAAGACACTGAGCACCCTGCTCACCACCCGTGTGCGCGGCGCTTCTCCCGCGCTCTCGCCCGTGCTCGATGCCGAGAGCCTGGGGCGCCTGTTCGCCGCCACGGATCGTGTGCACCTGCCTGGACCCGTGGCCGACTTCATCGGCCGGCTGGTGGAGGCCACCGACTCGCGCCAGGCCCACGCCCCGGACGCGGTGCGCCGCTTCGTGCGCTATGGTGCCTCGCCTCGTGCGGCGCTGGGGCTCGCGGCCGCGGGCCGTGCGCTGGCGCTGCTGCGGGGCAAGCCCAATGTGGGCTTCGACGAGATCCTCGCCGTGGCACCCGCCGTCCTCAACCATCGGCTCGTGCTCGCCTACGAGGCCTCGTTGGAGAAGGTGTCGTCCAGCGAGGTCATCCGCGCGCTGATCCAGGCCGTGCCCGAGGTGCCTCGTGCGTAGGCCCCTGCCTGCCTGGCTGCTGTGCGCCGCGCTGCTGGCCGGAGGCACTGGGTTCGCGCAGCTCCACCCTGGGAATGTCCCCGGGCCTGGGAAGCTCGTGGTGGCCACGTCCCCTGTCCCACCGCCGCCGCCTCCCGCGGTGGAGACGGAAGTCGGGACGGAGGAGCAGGCCGCGGAGGCGATCGCCCCCGAGGAGGAGGCCGTTGCCGACGAGGCGGCCGCTTCCGTGGAGAAGGCCTCTGTCGATGATGAGTCCGAGGGCCCGCAGCGCTTCGGCTATGCGGACACGACAGGCAACCTGGAGAACCTGGAGGACACGGATGGGCTGCGCGTGTCGATCCGCAGCGGCTCCCTGCGCGCGAAGCGCGGGTACACGCCCCTGGAGGTGACGCTGCACAACACCGAGAACGCGCCGAGGCAGATGCGCCTCTCCCTCCAGGGGTACAGCTCAGGCTCCCCCACCACCGAGCGAGAGCTGGAGCTGGGGCCGCGCCAGCGGCTCACCACGTACCTGCTCATCCCCGCGCCCGTCCAGTCTGGGCTCTTCAACGTGAGCGGGCCCAGCATCCGCCCGCGCGGCAACGGCGTGTACCTGGACGAGGGCAGCTCCCTCTCCTCCCTGGTGCTCGGCACCTCCAAGGCGTTCGAGGCGGGGACAGGCATTCCCCGCGCCGAGGACCGCAAGCCTCCGGAGCTGAACATCCGCTTCGTGCCCGTGCAGGACGCACCCCGGGAGCTGGCCGCTTATGTGGGCTACCCCGTGGTGATGGTGATGGAGGAGGTGGCCACCGTGCCCGCCGATGTGTGGGCGGCGCTGGAGAACTACGCCGCGGCGGGCGGCTCGCTCATCCTGGCCCGGCCACCTCGGGATGTGCACCAGCGCCTGCCGCTGCTCTCCCCGGAGCCCGAGCGAGACGCATGGAATGGCTATGGCTTCGGCGACGTGTACCTGTGCCAGTCCGGGAGCCAGGACTGCGGCAAGGCGATGCTGGCCGTCGAACAGGATGGCAGGCTGCCACTGGATCCAATCGGGCCGCCGCCCCGCTGGGAGAACAACCGCTTCGCGCTGAACGGAGGCGAGACGCCGCTGCTGCCCAATGCCCTGGTGCCGGTGGGCCGCTTCCTGGTCCTCATCTTCCTGTTCTCACTGGTGGTGGGGCCCGGCGGGCTCATGCTGGCGCGGCGCAAGGGGCCCGTGGCGCTGCTGATCGGCGTGCCGTCGGTGGCGCTGATCACCTGCCTGATCATCATCGCCGACTCGGTGCTGGTGGACGGCTTCGTCACGCACTCGTCGCGCTACAGCTACACGTTCCTGGATCGGCCGAGGGATCGGGCGGTGACAGCGGGGGTCGGGGGCTACTACGCGAACCTCGCGGCCGGCACGATGCGGTTCCCGGCCAACAGCGTGCTGCTGGCGCCCGATGAGATGAATGATTGGTTCGTGGACGTGAGCTGGACGGGAGGGGGCATGGAGGCGGAGGGCTTCCTCCCGGCGCGCAACTACCTGGAGTGGGGAGAGCTGGCCGTGGTGCCCACGCGGGCCCGGCTGGCGGTGCGACGCGAGGGGGCGGTGGTAAAGGTCCAGAACGCGCTCGGAGCCCCGCTCCAGGCGGGCTCTCTCCAGCTGGGGAAGAAGCGGTACTCACTGCCCGAGCTGGCTGATGGCGCCGAGGGCGTGGCCACGGAGCTGCAAGGAGAGGCCGGCACCAGCATCGTGCACCCACCCATGAGCATGACGCGCAGGACGAGGGAGCGCAGGCCTGGCTTCCAGCTGCCCCTACGGGACGGGGAGTTCGTGGCGCAGCTGCGGGGCCTGGGCTTCGGGCCGCTGGCGGTGCTGAAGGTGGAGCTGCACGAGGGTATTCACTACGTGCGCGGACAGGTGGACACGCCATGAGCGGCCCGCGGCGAGCCGAGGTGAGGCGATGAGCCTGTTGCAGGTGAAGGGGCTGCGGCGCGACTACGGCGCGCTGCGCGCGGTGGATGACGTGACCTTCGAGCTGGAGGCGGGCACCATCCTGGGCTTCATCGGCCCCAATGGCGCGGGCAAGAGCACCACCATGCGCATCATCGCCACGCTGGACACGCCCACCGCGGGCGAGGTGCTGCTGGATGGGCAGTCGGTGGTGGACTCGCCGGACAAGGCCCGGCCGCTCATTGGCTACATGCCGGATCGCTACGGCACCTATGACGACGTCACCGTGTGGGAGTTCCTCGACTTCTTCGCGCGCGCGTACGGGCTCAAGGGTGCGGTGCGGCACAAGCGGGTGGCCTCGGTGATGGAGTTCACGGGGCTGAATCCGCTGAAGGACAAGCTCACCAGCGCGCTCTCCAAGGGCATGAAGCAGCGCGTGGCGCTGGGGCGGACGCTGCTGCACGATCCGAAGCTGCTCATCCTCGACGAGCCGGCGGACGGGTTGGATCCGCGCGCCCGCATCGAGCTGCGCGAGCTGCTGCGAGCGCTGGCGGATCAGGGCAAGGCGGTCCTCATCTCCAGCCACATCCTCACGGAGCTGGCGGAGATCTGCGACACGTGCGCCATCATCGAGCAGGGGAAGCTGCTGGCGACGGGCAAGGTGGCGGACCTGCTGGCGCAGAGCCAGCTGGGGACGGGGACGGAGCTGGTGATGCGGCTGGCGGCGGTGGCGGAGGGTGAGGCGGCGTACGAGCGCGCGGAGCGGGTGTTGCTGGAGCAGCCCCGAGTGGGGCAGGTGTCCCGTGAGACCGGCCAGCTGCGGGTGCGGCTGGAGCTGGAGCAGGGGGCAACCCGGGAGCAGGTGGACGAGGCAGCGGCGCGGCTGCTGGCGGCGCTGGTGGGGGCGGGGGTGCCGGTCTGCGCGTTCAGCCACCGGGAGCTGAACCTCGAGGATGCCTTCATGACCGTGACGAAGGGGAGGGTGGCGTGAGCGAGCACGTGGAGACCGTGGCACCGGCCACGCTGAGCGAGCGGCTGGGGGATCGGATCAACCCGCTGGTGGTGAAGGAGATCCGCCAGGGGCTGCGCACCCGCGTGTTCTGGGTGTGCTTCGGGCTGATGCTGCTGGCGTGCGTGCTGCTGTCGCTGATGGCGTACGCGGACGTGAAGGACGGTGGGTACCGGGCGCGAGGGAACACGTACTTCTTCGCCTACTTCGTGTGCCTGGGGCTGGTGCACTTCTTCGTCATTCCGTACAGCGCCTACCGCTCGCTGGCGCGCGAGCGCGAGGACGAGACGTGGGTGCTGCTGGCGCTCACGGGCCTGGGGCCGCGGCGCATCCTGCGCGGCAAGGTGACGTCCTTCCTGGCGCAGGCGGCGCTGTACGCCTCCGCGGTGGGGCCCTTCCTGCTGTTCAGCTACTACCTCAACGGCATCGATCTGCCGACGATCCTGATCGTGCTGGTGCTGGGGGCCGCGTGGCTGGTGTTCCTCACGGTGCTGGGGGTCTGCGCGGCGACGCTCGCGGACGGGCGGCTGGGGCGGGCCTTCGTGCACTTCCTGGTGCTGGGCATGCTGGCCGGGGGTGTGGCCCAGGGGTTGGGAGGGGCCTTCGCGCTGGGCGAGGGAGGCTCCCGGCTGATGCGCGAGAAGGAGTTCTTCTACGTCATCGGCATCGCACTGTGGCTGATGCTGAGCTACGGGTGGTTGTTGTTCGAGGCGGCGGCCGCGCGGTTGTCCCTGGTGACGGAGGACTACTCCCGAGGGCCCCGGCGGGCGCTCGTGGTGCAGGTGCTGGTCAGCGCGGGGGTGGTGGCAGCGCTGTGGTGGAGCCAGGGGCAGAATCGTGAGGTCGCGACGGCGGCGGGCGTGGTCGGGTGCCTGCACCTGACGCTGTCGGGGCTCTTCGTCATCTCCGACGTGGATGGGCAGGCGCGGGCGCTGCGAGCGACGACGCGGGCGTGGAGCCTGTTCCGGCCGGGGGCGGTGCGCGGCTTCCGGCTGATGGTGCTGATGATCGCGGGGTGGTCGTTCTTCTGCGCGGTGCTGGGGTGGAACTCCGACGACACGCGGAACAACTGGCGCTCGTTGACCTACGTCATCTTCGCCGCGGCGGCATACCCCATCCTGTACTTCGCGGTGGCGATCCTGGTGGGGAGGATGCCGCGCTCGGACCGGATGTCCTCTCCGGCGGCGGTGCGCGTCTTGTTCGTGTCGCTGGCGGGCCTGGGCTCGGTGCTGCCGCCGCTGCTGGCGCTGCTGGTGGACGAGAAGGCGGACAACGGGCTCATCAATCTGCTCAACCCCATCGTGGGGCTCGTGGCCTTCGGGCAACATGAGTACTCCAAGGACGAGCCCAAGATGACGGTGGAGCTGCTGTACTTCCTCTGCGGAGTGGCGGCGCTCGCCGCCTTCGCCGCGGATCGGACGCTGGTCGAGCGCGAGCAGCGGGTCCACGCGTCGTGAGCGCGGCGGCGGACGAGACCGAGGTGGCGAGGCTGGCACCTGGGCTCGCGCTGGCGCTGCCTCGGGTGCCGCACCGGGGACGGGTGGGAGAGGTGCGTGCCTCTTCCGCGGGCGCCTCGTTGGAGCTGCACGACTTCCGGGTGTACCAGCCTGGGGATGATCTGCGGCAGGTGGACTGGAACGCGGTGGCTCGGACGGGGGAGATGATCCTCCGCGTGCGCCAGGACGAGGTGTCCCCACGGGTGGAGGTGCTGGTGGACTCCTCGCGCTCCATGGCGCTGAGCCCGGCGAAGGAGGCTCGCGCGCGCGAGGTGGCGCTGCTGGCCGTGGAGGTGGGCGCGCTGCAGGGACTGACGCCCACGCTGCTCACCACGGGCTCGCGGCCGGAGCGGGCGCAGGGACAGGTGTGCCGCTCGGCGCTGCGCTCGGCGGCGTTCGACGCGAAGGATGACCTGGCCGCGGCGCTCGGGCGGATGCCGCCGCTGCGCCCATGCGGCCTGCGGGTGGTGGTGAGCGACTTCCTCTTCGAGACGGACCTGTCCGCCATGGTGGCGCGGCTGTCGCGCGGGGCCTCGGCGCTCTTCCTGGTGCAAGTGCTGGACGCGGAGGATCTGGATCCCTCGGGAGGCGAGGGGGCCCGGCTGGTGGACTCGGAGAGCGGCGCGGCGCTGGAGGAGCTGCTCACCGAGGACGTGCTCGCTGCCTATGCACGCCGCTTCGCCGAGCATCAGCGCGCGCTGCGGGCCGCTGCGGCGCGAGCGAGGGCGACCCTGGTGACGGCACCTGCGCCGGAGCGGCTGACTGCGCTCGTGCGAGGCCCGCTGCGGCCGCTCTTCGTGGCAGGAGGAGCCGCGTGAGCTTCGGCTTCCCATGGGGGTTGCTGGCGCTGGGGGCACTGGTGCCGCTGGCGGCGGCGTACTTCCTGCGGCGGCGGCAGAAGCCGGTGACGGTGAGCGCGCTCTTCCTATGGCGCACGCCTCGCCCGCGCGCTGAGGCGGGCCCGCGCTTCGAGCGATTTACCCGAGAGGCCTCGCTGCTGCTGGAGGTGCTGGCGGTGGTGGCGGCAGCGCTGTTCCTGGCGGACGTGCGCTTTGGCGATGACACGCGGGCGCGTCATGTGGTGCTGGTGGTGGATGGGAGCCTCTCGCTCTCGGCGCGAGGGCCGGAAGGGGTGACGGTGCTGGAGCGCGTGCGCCGGGAGGCAGCGCGGCGGGTGGAGGAGGAGCGCGCCACGCGGGTGACGGTGCTGGCCACTGGCTCGGTGCCGCGGGCGATTGCGGGCCCGGAGGCGGAGCCCTCGAAGGCGCTGGGGGCGCTGGAGTCCTTCCAGGCGCTGGGAGCGGACCACGACGCGACGGCCACGCTGCTGTGGGCGCAGGAGCTGGCGGGGCCGGGGCGGTGGGTGCACTTCTTCACGGACGCGATGCCGGCGGAGGGCGCGGTGGTGCCGCCCGCGGTGCGGTGGACGGCGCTGGGAGCGGCTCGGGACAACGTGGCGCTCGTCTCGGCGCAGCGGCGGGATGAGGGCACGAAGGCCACGGTGACGCTGCGGGTGGCTCGCTTTGGGGGGGCGGAGGCGGTGGAGGTGCGGGTGCGCGCACAGCCAGGGGCGGGCGCGAAGGAGGGGACGGAGCAGCGCGAGGTGATGCGGTTGCCCGCGGAGGGGGCGGCGACGGTGCGGCTGACCTTCGAGAACGCGGGAGACGTGGAGGTGATGCTGCCGGAGGATGCGTTGCCGGAGGATGGGCAGGCGCGGTTGGTGCCCTCGGTGGTGCGCCCGGTGCGTGTGGCGCTGGCGGAGGGGTTGGAGGCGCAGGCGCGCCAGGCCCTGGAGCGCTTCCTGGCGGTGGCGCCGGAGGTGGAGATGGGGGCGGGCGAGGGAGCGCTGCTCATCGGGCCGAGGGGAACGGATGCCAGGGTGACGGTGGGGGCGGGCGGCACGATGCGGACATTCCTGGGGCCGTTCTTCTCGGAGAAGGGCCACCCGTTGCTGGATGACGTGCAGCTCGCGGGCGTGCGGTGGACGGCAGGGGACAACCCTCCGGGGCGAGCACTCATCACCGCGGGGGATGCGGTGCTGGTGTCCGACGAGGAGGGCCGCGTGCACCTCAACCTGGAGCTGGCGCGCTCGAACCTGCAGCGTACGCCGGCGTGGCCGGTGCTGCTGGGCAACATGCTGCGCGAGGCCCAACGCGCGCGCGAGGGATTCCCACGCAGACAGCTCACGCTGGGAGAGCCGCTGCCGGTGGTGACGCAGCCGGGGGCGCGCTACACGCTGGTGGGCCCGCTGGGAGAGAGACCCGTCTTCGGAGCCGGCACGTTGACCCTGCCTGCGCCGCTGGTACCGGGCCGCTACACGCTGGAGCGGGACGGCGAGCCCGTGGACGTGACGGAGGTCCTGGCGCTGGATGCGCGCGAGTCGGATCTGCGCGGTCGTGGCAGCGGTGAGAGGCAGGCCGAGTTCGAGGAGAAGGACGAGGGGAGCGCAGGCTCACCGGGCCGGGCTCGCTGGCCCCTGCTGGTACTCCTGGGAGCGCTGCTCGCCGACTTCTACGTGACGCGGCGGAGGTAGCAGGCTCAGGAGGCTGAGTCTCTGTGCTGAACAGGTGGCGAAGCGTAATCTGTTGGCGCGGGCGGACGCACTGGTCAAACGACTCTTCGCCTGAGCCAATAGTCAGATCGGCTGTCGCACCCGCATGAAGCAGGACCTTCAACGCTGACTGTCGGACCGCCAGCGGCGTGCCAGTCGCTCACGGACAACTTCCCAGTCCTCAAGCTCGGCCGTTCCATTCTCTACCTCTCGTGCACGCTGGTCCAACTCCGCCAGCCAGGCATCCGCAGCCGTGGGATCTTCCTGCTCGTCGAGGCTGACGAGCAGCTCATGAGCAATGCGAGCTCGCTTCTCTGCCGGCAGAGCAAGCACGTCGGTCAGGAGGTCCTTCTCCGAAGCCATGGGTCCATTCTAATGCGTTGATGGGGTTCGTGCACCCCATGGAAGCCTGTGGGTAGACTTCTACCTGACGAGGCAGTGGCAGATGACATGAGCGACTCTCGAGAGAACCACACTGCGGTTGTGGCCCCCAAGGCTGGCGGCGCCACCGCCTATCGCATCGAGACCCCTCGGCTCGTGCTGCGCTGCTACACACCCGCCGATGCGCCCGCTCGGAAGGAGGCAGTGGATGCCAGCCGCGACCACCTCCTGCCCTTCATGACCTGGGCCCGAGAGGATCCCCGGCCGTTGGGGGAGCACGTCGCGTTGCTGCGACGGTTCCGGGGGATGTTCGATCTGGATCAAGATCGCCTGCACGCCGTCTTCGATGCCTCGGAGCAGCGCCTGCTGGGGGAGGCGGGCCTCCTGACGCGTGCGGGGCCGGGAGCGCGGGAGCTGGCCTACTGGATTCGCACCGATGCAGCGGGACAGGGCTTCGCGACCGAGATGGCTGCCGCCCTGACGCGGGTGTGCTTCGAGGTGGAGAAGTTGCGACGTGTGGATGTGCAGTGCGACGTGGGCAACGAGCGCAGCGCGGCCGTTGCTCGTCGGCTGGGCTTTCACCTGGAGGGAACGCTGCGAGCGCGCCAGCTCCCATCGGACGAGCAGCCTGGCGATCTCCTCGTCTTCTCTCTGCTCTCCAGCGAGCTCCCGCACAGCCCGGTAGCGCGAGTGGACATGAAAGCCTTCGACGTCCTGGGCACACGGCTCCTCTGAGGTTCGAGAAGGTGATGGGGCGGGCTGGACGTGTCCTCTACGATCTCTATGCTCCAGGCCGCACCGCGGGCGCAGAAGGACTTGGCGTGGCCATCGACTCGACCCTCACCTTGAACGGGGAGTTTCCGTAGATCGAGCCGCTCCAGCCGGCTCCCTGACGCTCACCCATGGAGCTTGGGCTACCACGCACGTGGGAGCGATGGAAGCCGTCGTCGAGAGCTGTGCGCCGTGGGGTGCGGCGCCTGCGACGGTGTGGTCGGTCGCTGCTGTGGCAGCCGGTGGCTCTGGTAGCGTGCCGGGTGGGCATGGCCACGGCGAACGAGATCATCGACTTTGAGCTGGAGCGGGGGCGCCATGGGGCGCTGCTGGGCCGCGAGGATGTGCTGGCGGAGTTGGACGCGCTCCTGCTGGGCGGGTCGTCGCGTGGGTGGGTGCTGGTCAAGGGCGGACCGGGGTTGGGCAAGAGCGCGCTCCTGGCCGAGTGGCTGAGACGGCGTGAAGCTGCGGGGCACCGCGTCCCCCACCATTTCCTGCGGCGCGGTGTGGAGGATTGGGATCGGCCCGAAGTGGTGAAGCGCAACCTGTCGGCCCAGGTGGAGGCGTTGTACCCCGACCTGACGGACACGGAAGCGCGTCCCGAATCGCGGCTGAACAAGCTGCTGCTGCGAGTGTCTCAGGTGCTGGCGCCACGCCAGGAGCAGCTGGTGCTGATGGTGGATGGGCTCGACGAGGTGGAAGAGGAGGCGGACGGCTCCAACCCGTTGCCGGGCTTCCTGCCGCCCATGCTGCCGCCGGGCGTGAAGATATTGTGTGCTTCACGCCCCACGTACCCGTACCTGAGCTGGCTGGAAGCACGGGACGGGGTGCGCACGATCGACCTGGATGACGGACGATGGGCGGGCTCGAATCGGCAGGTGGTGCGGGAGTACTGGGAGCAGGAGCGAGCATCTCCTCGGTTCAAGCCGCCGCTGGCGGTGCCCTTCGTGGAGGAGATCGTTCAGAGAGCCGAAGGGAACGTTCTCTATGCGGTGAAGCTGGCGGAGTGGCTGGAGACTCAGCCCGTGGACAGGAGGCGGGCGGAGCTTCTTCCGCGGGGCCTCGAGGCGCTGCTTGACGAGAGCTGGGAGCGTATCCAGAAGCTGTCGGCGGATCTTCG
>NZ_DASPHO010000824.1:0-4677 GCF_035629615.1 Hyalangium sp.
GTGAAGGAGAAAGGAACGCGCGCGCCCACGCCCGAGAAGCTCGAGCCCCAGGAGGAGCAGGCGGCGCGAGAGGCGGTGGTGGCGCTGGGCAAGCGGGAGTTCATGGAGCAGTTCCAGAAGCTGGCGAAGATGTTCGCCGCGGATCCGGGCAACCCCGGCTCGTACGCGTGCGAGGGGTGCCAGCGCTGCGCCAACTGCATGTTCTGCAAGGACTGCGACAGCTGCTACCACTGCACCCACTGCGTGCGCTGCGAGCTGTGCAACAACTGCTCGCACTGCGTGGACTCGAAGAGCTGTCACGCGTGCGCCTACTGCGTGCAGTGCGAGAACTGCACGGGCAGCGCGTACCTGTTGCTGTGCCACAACCTGCAGGACTGCAACTACTGCTTCGGCTGCGTGGGCCTGTCCAAGAAGGACTTCCACATCCTCAACGTGCCCTTCTCCCGAACGGAGTACTTCAAGATCACCAACCGGCTGCGCAAGGAGCTGGGCATCCCGTGAGCCCGGTCCCCATGCGAGGCGTCCTTCGTTCATCGCTCGTGCCCCTGCTGCTGCTGCTCTGCACCTTCGGCGACGCGGCCGCGCAGGCCCGGAAGAACAAGGGCTTCGTCGAGCGCACTCCCGATGAGGCGCGCGTGGAGCGGGTCCTCCAGTCGCTGTCCCAGCGCGACAAGGTGGGACAGCTGCTGCTCGCCTATCCCCAGATCAGCAAGGACGGAGCCGTGGAGGTGGGCGGGGTGCTGTTCGTAGGGGCGACTCTCCGGAAGATCGACGCGGCAAAGGAGCGCATCCGCACCACCCGCGAGCGCGCACGCATCCCTCCCTTCTTCGCGGTGGACATCGAAGGCGGCAGCTTCAACCGGCTGAACCGGCACCCCTCCATCCAGGCGCTGCCGCTCGCGCGCGAGCTGGCGGCGATGGAAGACAAGGAGGTCGAGGCGTGGGGTGTGCGCGTCGGCAAGGCCATGCGCGAGGTGGGGCTCAACATGAACCTGGCCCCCGTGTTCGACGTGGCCGCCAAGGGCCACATGTTCCGCAACGGGCGCGCATTCTCCGGAGAGCCCGAGGTGGTGAAGCAGAAGGCCACCGCCTTCGCCCGGGGGCTCGCCAAGGCCGGGGTGGCCGCCATCGGGAAGCACTTTCCCGGCTACGGCGATCTCGACTCCGACTCGGATCACGAGCACGCCACCGTCGACTGGGATGAGGCGCGCGTGCGCGCCGAGGCCTCGGTGTTCCGCTCCGCGGACCCGTTCCTGGGCGGGGTGATGATGTCGAACATCGTCTACTCGAAGTTCGGCCCCAAGCCCGCCATCCTCGAGCCGGCGCTCGTGGCCCTGGCCCACGAGAGCGGGTGGATCACCATCACCGACGACGTGGCCATCCGCGCCCTGGCCGAGCAGATCGGCGCCGAGCGGGAGGAAGTCGTCCGGCTGGCCTTCCTGGCGGGCAACGATCTCATCCTCACCACCGAGCCCCCGGACTGGAGCGGGGGAATGGACTACTTCGGCATCCTCATGAAGCTGGCCCAGTCGGATCCGAAGCTGGCCGCCCAGCTGGATGCAGCCGTCCGCCGTGTCCTGCGCTTGAAGGATCGGCTGGGGCTCCTGGACGGACTGTAGGCGTCCAGGCACCCCCTCCTGCCTACCCCCTGGCAAAGCGCACCCGTTATCCGTTAAGGTGTCGCCACCTGAGGAGCGCTGCAACGGGGCAAGTCCCCGCCAGGCTCAGGATTGTAACGGCGCTCGCTGACTCGTGGCTGAAGGCACGGGAGGCGAGCACAGAGCCCGCGCTCCCACCCTCAGCCCCTGACAATCAGGAGCAACACCATGAGGGCTGTCACCGATCTGAAGAAGTTCACCGACTACCGCGTCGCCGACATCGGCCTGGCGGACTGGGGCCGTAAGGAGATCGCCATCGCAGAGACCGAGATGCCCGGTCTCATGGCGATCCGCGAGGAGTTCGCCAAGACGCAGCCCCTCAAGGGCGCGCGTGTCGCCGGCTCGCTCCACATGACGATCCAGACCGCCGTGCTCATCCAGACGCTGGAGGCGATTGGCGCCGAAGTCCGCTGGGCGTCCTGCAACATCTTCTCCACGCAGGACCACGCCGCGGCCGCCATCGCCGCCAGCGGCACTCCCGTGTTCGCCTACAAGGGCGAGAACCTGGAGGAGTACTGGGACTACACCCACCGCATCTTCGAGTTCGCCGACGGCGGGCCGAACATGATCCTCGACGATGGCGGTGACGCCACCCTGCTGCTCCACCTGGGCAGCCGGGCCGAGACGGACCCCTCCGTGCTGGCCAACCCCGGCAGCGAGGAGGAGACCTTCCTCTTCGCCTCCATCAAGAAGCGCCTGGAGGCCAAGCCCGGCTGGTACTCGAAGACGGCCCAGGGGATCCTCGGCGTCACCGAGGAGACCACCACCGGCGTCCACCGCCTGTACCAGATGGCCAAGGAGGGGAAGCTGAAGTTCCCGGCCATCAACGTGAACGACTCGGTCACCAAGTCCAAGTTCGACAACATCTACGGCTGCCGCGAGTCCCTGGTGGACGGCATCAAGCGCGCCACGGACGTCATGATCGCCGGCAAGGTGGCCGTGGTGGCCGGCTACGGCGAGGTGGGCAAGGGCTCGGCGCAGGCGCTGCGCGGGCTGCAGGCCCAGGTGTGGGTCACCGAGATCGATCCGATCTGCGCGCTGCAGGCGGCCATGGAGGGCTACCGCGTCGTCACCATGGACTACGCGGCGGAGCATGCCGACATCTTCGTCACCGCCACCGGCAACTTCCGCGTCATCACCCACGAGCACATGAAGCGGATGAAGAACAACGCCATCGTCTGCAACATTGGCCACTTCGACAACGAGATCGATGTGGCGAGCCTCAAGCAGTACAAGTGGGAGAACATCAAGCCCCAGGTCGACCACATCATCTTCCCGGACAACAAGCGCATCATCCTGCTGGCCGAGGGCCGGCTGGTGAACCTGGGCTGCGGCACCGGTCACCCCAGCTACGTGATGAGCTCCTCCTTCGCCAACCAGGTGCTGGCGCAGGTGGAGATCTTCGCCAACCCCGGCATGTACAAGCCGGGCGTCTACATGCTGCCCCGGCACCTCGATGAGAAGGTGGCGCGCCTGCAGCTGAGCAAGCTGGCCGCCACGCTGACGACGCTCACCGAGGAGCAGGCGAAGTACATCGGCGTGCCCAAGCAGGGCCCGTACAAGAGCGACCACTACCGCTACTAGGCGGCCGTAAATCGGGACGAAAAAGGGCCATCCTCCGTAAGGGGTGGCCCTTTTTCTTGCCGCAACCCCTGAAGATCACAGGAGTTACAGCACGACGCAACTTTCTGCCCACATGTCGGATAATACAGGTACGCGCCCCACAAACGCGCTTGGGAGATGACCATGCTGCGCAACGCCGGGAAGCTGATGATCGTCGCGGTGGCCCTGTACTCGACGGCTTCGTGGGCGGCACCCCTGGCGCTGTGGGTAGGGCAGACGACGTTCCTCGGCTTCCCCGGCCGTGGCAGCCAGGTGGAGAGCTCGGACACGTCGGTGGTGGAGGTGCAGACCTCCAAGAGCGGCGCGGAGATTCGCGCGAAGCGCCCGGGTGTGAGCCGGGTGACGCTGCGGCTGCGGGATGGCGAGACGCATGAGTTCGCCGTGCACGTCACTCCGAGTGGGGCCGAGGTCTACTCCGTGTCTCGCTCCGAGCCGGAGCACAGCGGGTTCACCCTCTCCCCTGCCCCCGTGGCGAGCAAGAGCAGCACGGCCCAGGCCCAGAAGAGCGGGAAGGGAAAGGCCGGGAAGAACGCCGTCCGGACCGCCGAGCGCGCCGTGAAGACGATCCGCCCGAGCGCGTGAGGCGAGCTCCGCGAAGGCTCAGCAGTGAACTTGCGTGGACCCGGTTCCTTGTCCCGCTGGGACATTTTTGTTAGCCCAGAGCCTCGTCAACCCGCGAGTGTGCAATGGGCTCAGGCATGCACCTCCTGCCCCGGCGCAGTGACGCTTCCGTGGCAGGAGACTCAACGCACGGAGATCCAGCGCCAGAAGCGGCGGCCCACCTCCGCATCCTGGTCGATCTTTCACGGCAGCTGGCGGATGCCAGACCGGATCTCGAGGTCGTCCTGGATGCCGTCGCCGCGCATGTCGTCGAGGCCCTGGGGGACGGCTGCGCCGCGTATCTCCTCTCGTCGAAGGGCACGCGGCTCGAGCCCGTCACGATCCGGCACCGCGACCCGGCGCGGCGCATGCTGATCGAGCAGGTCAACAAGGCACGGAAGCTGCGGATCGGCGAGGGGTTCGTTGGAAAGGCCGTCGAGTCGGGCAAGTCCATCTTCCTGCCGGACGCAGATCCCACGGTCCTGCGCAACACCGTCCTGCCCGAGTACGTGGCCTACCTGGAGCACGTCGGCGTGAAGAGCCTGCTGGTGGTGCCTCTCGCGGGGAAGAGGCGTGTCCACGGCGCGCTCTGGTTGGTGCGTGATCCGGGCAGTGCTTCCTACACCCGGGCGGATCGTGAGCTGATCGAGGCAATCGCGGACTGCGCGGCGCTGGCGCTGGACAGTGCTCGGCTGCACAGCGAGCTCAGCGCGGATCGCCAGCGGCTGGCGGAGGCCGGCCTGCGAACGGAGAGGCTGCAGGAGGTCACCGCGGCGCTCTCGGGAGCGCTCACCCC